>CBFCZG010000001.1:0-47464 GCA_965602375.1 uncultured Phycisphaerae bacterium
GTTGAGGCCGCAGCGACTGGATGAACCCCTCCTCATCCATGCTGCTCGATTCGCCCGAGATGATTCGTTCCCGCGCCACGCTTCACCTGTCTGCCAAAACCGACCACCGTGCGCCTACGCGCTCGCCGCCGCTACCCCTCCGCCCCCGTCTTGACCCGGTAGGCCGCCTCCACCCACTGCTCCACCGTCTCCAGCTCCGCGTGCAACTGCCCGGCCCGTTCGATCCATCGCTCCACGTCGGCCCGCGCATCGCCCCACTCGGTCAGAACCCTAATCGCCAATCGCTGCGGCTCGGTCCAGCCCGGCCGGGGTTCCTGCAACCCAGCCTGGCCTACCGCCGCGCCGACCGCAAAGATCGCCACCTTGCCCTTGAGCTCGGCGATGATGGTCTCGGCAGCTCGCTTGCCGATCCCCGGCAGCTGCGCCAGACGCACCGCGTCGCCCTCCTCGATCGCACCGGCCACCGCGGCCACCGGCTCGGCCAGCGCGCGCAACGCCTTACGAGTCCCCACACCCTTCACGCTAGTGAAACGACCGAAGAACGCCCGATCTTCCGGATGCAGAAACCCCACCAGGCGAGGAATCATATTGCCCCCAGCCGCATTGCCCTCCAGGAATTGCAGCGTGTGCAAGGTCACCTGCTGCCCCCGACACGCCGCCAACTCGCCCACGGCGTAGCCCGGCACGAGCACCTCGTACCCCACGCCGTCTCGCTCCAGAACGATTGCCCCCTCACCAACCTCCGCCACCGAGCCGGTCAGTCGCGCGATCATCTCGCAGCCCTCCGCACCCGACGCTGCGACGCACACAGCGCCACCGCCAAGGCGTCGGCCACATCCGCCGGCTCGGGAATGCGCGGCAGAGTCAGGGTACGCACAATCGCCCGCTGCATCTGCGTCTTGCTCGCCTGCCCGTTGCCCGTCAGGCTTTTCTTGATCTCGGTGGCCGAGAAGCTCAACACCTTCACGTCGCGCCGTGCCGCCGACGCCAGGATCACACCCCTGGCGTGTCCCATCATGATGGCCGTCCGCGGATGTCGATAGTGCGAATACAACGCCTCCACCGCCATGAGTCCCGGCTTGTGCTCGCCCAGCAACTCCTCGATACCCTCGGCCAACTTCGCAAGACGACCTTCCAGCGACCCACCCGTCCCCGGTCGGATCACCCCCGCCTCAAGTACTCGCATCGATCCGTTTGCAGACTCGAGTACCGCATAGCCGGTGATCTGCAAGCCCGGGTCGACGCCGCAAATTCGCATGTCGCACGTCCCCCGGCGATCTGGCGGCCGCACCCGATCAGGTTCGACGCCACACCGTCCCGTCGGGCTTGTCCTCCAAGGCAACGCCCGCCTGAGCCAGCTCGTCTCGGATTCGGTCGGCCAACTCGAAGTTCTTCACCTTGCGAAGCTCCGCCCGCAGGCCAATCATGACCTGCATAATTGCGTCCAGGCTCTGTCCGCCGCCGGCCTCGGGGTACTCGTCTTTGACCACCCCCAGCGCGTCGCCGCCCAGCCGGCGCATCGCCTGATCCACCGCCGCCAACTCTGCCTGGCTTGCCCCGTCCGCAAGCAACTCGTTACCCGTACGGACCAGCTCGAACACCGCCGCCAGTCCGCCCGCCGTGTTGAAGTCGTCGTCCATCGCCGCTTCAAGACGCTGCCTCGCCTCGGCCAGCGCTTCGCTGGTCTTCGGACGTACGTCACCCGACCGAGCCGATCCCATCGCTTCGCGAACCGCGATCACCACGTCGCGAATCCGCTGATAGCCGCTTTCGGCAGCCACCAGCGCGTCACGGGAGAAGTCCTGAGGACTGCGATAGTGACTCGTCAGCACGAGCTGCCGCACGACCATCGGGTCGTATGCCTTGTCGAGCCGCTCGTGCTCACCCGAAAAGAGCTGCTTGAGCGTGATGAAGTTGCCCAGGCTCTTGCCCATCTTTTGCCCGTCGACCGTCACCATGTTGTTGTGCAGCCAATAGCGCACGAACGGGCAGTCGTTGGCCGCCTCCGACTGGGCGATCTCACACTCATGATGCGGAAACTGATTCTCCAAGCCCCCACCGTGGATGTCCACCGTCTCACCCAGGTACTTGCCGCTCATCACCGAGCATTCGAGGTGCCAACCCGGATAGCCCTGCCCCCACGGACTCGCCCACTGCATGATGTGACCCGGCTCCGCGTTGCGCCACAGAAAAAAGTCGGCTGGATGACGTTTGTCCTCGTCCACGTCCACGCGGGCGCCCGCCTCCATCTCGTCCACCCGTCGACCGCTCAGCTTGCCGTATTCCTTGAATGTCGAAATGTCGAATAACACCTTGCCGCCGACCGCGTAGGCGTGACCGTTCTCGATCAGCCTGGTGATCATCTCGATCTGCTCGGGAACGTGTCCGCTGGCGCGCGGCGAGATGTCCGGACGAACCACGTTCATCGCATCCATGTCGTCGAAATAGCTCTTGGTGAACAACTCCACCAGAGCCATCGGATGCAAACCGCGAGCCCGCGCTTCGGCGTCGATCTTGTCCTCGCCCTCGTCGGCCATCCCGGCTGTGTCTTCGGTCAGGTGCCCCACGTCCGTGATGTTCTGCACGTACAATACGTCGTAACCGCGATACCGTAGATAACGCAGAATCACGTCGAAGCTCACGTAACTCTTGGCGTGCCCCAGATGCGGGTGCCCGTACACCGTCGGGCCGCATACGTACATGCCCACCCGAGGTGGCTTGATCGGCTCGAAGGCTTCCTTCCGCCCGCCAAGTGTGTTGTACACCTGCACCGCCATCTGCAAGCTCCTGATGCGTGCCCCGCCTGCCTTAAGGTCTCAACTTCGCCAGTCCGACGATCGCCATGGCCGCCATCGCGTCGCCGCTTCCCACCGGGCCTGTGCCCTCGTCCGTCTTGGCCTTGACGTTCACTTGCCCTGGTTCGACGCCCAACAATTCCGCAATCCTGTCGCGCATCGCCTGCTTATAGCCCGACAGTCTGGGTCGTTCCGCCCGGATCGTCAGGTCCGCGTTCACCACCCGCCAGCCGGCTCGCGCAGCCATGTCAGCTGCCTGCCTGGTCAACTCGCCGCTGTCGACGTCCTTGTACGTCGGATCGGTGTCCGGGAACGCCTCGCCGATGTCGCCCAGCCCCGCCGCCCCCAGCACCGCGTCGATCAACGCGTGCAGGGCCACGTCGGCGTCGCTGTGGCCCACCAGACCCTCAGGCCAATCGATCACCACTCCCGCCAGCACCAGCCGGCGCCCGGCCGCCAGGCGATGCAGATCGTAGCCCAGTCCGACCCGCTCCACCTCCGGCATAGGTCCTCCGCCGACCTCGAAAGTGTACATCGCCCGCCGTTTGCGACGCGCGCCACCGTAGCATATCGTTACCCAAAATCAAGGTGATCGCCTTCTCACCCTTCGGCACGGAGAACCGCTTGTGCGCGTCCTGGCCATCGACATCGGCTCCACCACCATCAAAGTTGCTCTCCTGCACAATCGCCGCCTCGTCGCGCCGGTCCTGTCGGCTCCCACGCCCGCCACCTACCACGGCGACCGCGCCGAGATCGACGCTACGCAACTTCTGGAACGGCTCATCCATCTCGTCGCACGATTTGCCGCCGGCAAGCGCCGCGCCGAGTGCATCGCCCACTGCTGCCTCTGCCCCGGGCTGGTTGGTCTCGATCGGCGAGGCCGACCCGTCACTCCGATTATCACCCATCAGGATCGTCGCAGTATCCCGCAGGCCCAATGGCTCCAGACACGCCTGTCGCGCGCGCAGTGGCTTCGCATCGCGGGTAACCTGCCCTTCCCCGGCGGCATCAGTTGCACGTCCATACTATGGCTCAAGGAAAACGCGCGCGACACGTTCCGCCGCATCCACACCTTCGGGCACGTGTCCACACTCGTCGGCGCGTTCATGACCGGCAGGCGCGTCATCGATTCGTCCAATGCGTCTTTCACCGGCCTATATGAAACGACCACGCTTGCGGGCTGGTCGGCCACTCTATGCCGCGCCGCGGATATCGATCCGCGATGCCTGCCCGAAGTCCGCCCCGCCCACGCCGAAGCCGGTAAGCTCACAGCCTCTGCGGCGCGGCGCATGCGACTGCCCGCCGGACTGCCCGTGCTCACCGGTATCACCGACACCAGCGCCGCCATCCTCGCCGCCCGCGCCGAAGTCGGACAGCTTTCGCACTCGATCGGCACCACCAACGTCATGACCGTGGTGACCGGCAAGCCGCATCCGCACGCCAAACGCCTAACCCGCGCCCTTGGCACGGAGCGCAAGTGGATGAGCGTCTGCACGCTCGCCGCCGGCGCCGCCACATTCGACTGGCTGCACCGCAACCTGTTCGCCGATTACTCGTCCCGCCGCTTCCACCAGTTGCTTAACCGACTCGCCAAGAACCCCATCCCCACGCAGGTCCGGTTCGAGCCCTACCTCGCCGGCGACCGCATGAGCATCACCCAGCGTCAGGCACGCATAGCCCAGCTCACGCTGGCCGCCACGCGAGAGCAGATCCTCCAAGCTGCGCTACACGCCGTGGCCCGTCAGACCGCCCAAAGCCTCAAACGCCTACACACGTTCGTCGATCCGGAGCGGCCCGTCATCGTGGTCGGCGGCGCCGCCCCGCTCGCCCGCGCACTGCACGCCCTCTGGCCGGGAACCCGGCGCTTCCGCACGCTCAGAAACGCCACACTGGTCGGCTTGGCCCGCTTGGCCGAGATGCAGCCCGAGCCTTCCGCGCCACCTGCCTGAACCCATCACCCGGGCATTCACTCGCTTTCATGCCCTATCCTCAATACCTCCCTGGCGTAGCGCACGCTGCGCTCGACCCCTTCCCGCTCGTGCCGCAACGAATCGGCCACCGATCCATGGGCGGCGAACGGCACCTCCAGCGTTATGTTCGTGCCCGTACGGGCATGCGTCCGGATCACCTCCAGCGCGCCGGCCAGGTCGATCTCGCCTTCCCCCAGCGCCACCCCCACGTTGAACGTTCTGCCCCTGGCCTGCATCTGCTGACGGTCACTGAAATGCGTCGCCACGATGTGCCGGCCCACCAGCCGACACGCCTCAACCGGGTCGTCGCCCACCGCCAACGTGTTGCCCACGTCGAAGCAGACGCCCACCCGCTCGTGCCGCAGCTCGTCCATGATTCGTATCAGACCGTCGGCCCGGATGTCGCCGTGGTTTTCGATGGCGATCGTCACTTCCGCCCGGTCGGCCGCCTCCACGCACCGCCTGAGCTCGGTCACAGCCCGGCTCAACTTCGCCTGATGCGCTTCGGCGTCGCGCTCAAACTCACCTCCCACAAAGCATCGCATCACCTTGGCGCCCAGCCGTCGAGCGAGCGCAAGATTCTCCTTCACCACGTCGGTCCGGATCGTCCCCATGCTGTGCTCGACGTAGAGCCCGTGCTGTCTGACGAAGTCGGCGATCTTGTCGACCTCGTCGGTCGGCAGGTGGAACGGATCGATCTGCACCCCGTCCAACCCCAGTCGAGCAGCCTCTTCCAGGAACCACCACACGTCCACCGGATCGGGGTTCTCGAAGTCCGAGTGCTTCCCGAAGTGCAAATGATACATGTAGCTGTCGATGCCCAGCCTCATCGTCGAATGTCCCGCATGCATTGCCCCCATCGCCGTCCTTCCGCTCATTGTCCCTCATAGCCGCCAATCACACCAGCCATGGCGACCGGCGCCGATGTGCCACCGCTGTTGACACACTGCCAGTAGTTACACGTGGGCGACAGCAAGGTCGAGAGCGGTGGGCCCCCAACCACTTGTCTGCAACCATAAGGCCTACGGACACAGCAAGCGGTCGGGCCGGATGGCCAGATCTGCGGCGACCTTCAGCGCCCAGTCGAGGTGGCCGACGTCTTCGGGCTTGTGGGCGTCGGAGCCGGTGGCGAACGTGCAGCCGGCGTCCAGGCATATCCGCAGCAGACCGGGTCGGGGCAAACGGCAGTGGTTGTTGATCTCGATGGCGGTGCCGGCTCTGGCGGCTTCGACGGCGATCTGCTGCATGTACAGCGCGGGGTAGTCCTCGGGCTCGTCGAGGAATTTGCGAGGTTGCTTGGTCGCGCCGAGGGCGTAGCCGATGTGCGCAATCACGTCGACCTGGGGGTTTCGGATTGCACCGACGGTCATCTTCATGGAGAGCGGCACGACCCGTTGGGCGGTGTAATCGTCCACAACGGGTTTCTGCCCGTCGTAGTGAATCGTGGGAAACCAGTGCACCGCCGCGATCACCAGGTCGCATTGCTCGATGAACAGGTCGGGCGCGGCCAGATTGCCGGCGAAATCGATGATCTCGATCTCGGCCCCGACCAGGACGCGCAGCCCGAACGTCTCGGCAGCCGAGGCGGCTTCATCGTTCATGCGCTTCAGCTTTTCGAGGCTGTCGTGCCAGACGTGCCCGGGCAACTCGGGGCAGTGGTTGGTGATCGCCAGGGCGGTCACGCCTCTGCGGGCCGCCGCTTCGACAGCCTGTGTGATGGTGCCCGAACCGTCGGACGAGTGTTCGGTATGCGTGTGCAGGTCGCAGATGGGATTGGGGTTCTCGGTCATGCGGTAGCCGGTAAGTAGCGATGGGCTACAGATCTTCCACCAATTTGCTGAGGCGAATGCCCAGCGCCGAGCTGACGCGAGCCAAGGTCCACATCGAAGGGGCGCTCTTGCCCAACTCCACCTGGGACAACTGTGAGGCGGTGATGCTCGCCCGCTCCGAAAGCTGCTGTAGGGTCATCCGACGCTGCTGGCGATGGTTGCGAATGCGGTGGCCCACCAGTTCGATCAAGTCCTTCTCGCTGGAGTACACAAGCCCCATCTCGGCACAGAGGCGCCCCACGGCGTCGAGCAGTTGCTGCTCGGTGAAGGGCTTGGTGATGTAGTCGCGCCCGCCGGCCCGCATGGTCTCAGCGGCGGTGGCCACGTTGGGGTAGGCCGTCATCATGATCACGCCCATGTTCCTGTCGGCCTGGCGGAGCTGGCACAACAGATCGGTCCCGCTGACGTGGGGCATCTTGATGTCGAGCAACACGATGTGGAAAGCGTTTCGTTTACAGGCTCTCAGGGCGGATTCGGCGGTAAGGCACGTCTTCACTTCGTAGCCGCTGCCCTCCAGGATCATGCGCACAGTGTCACAGACACTCTGGTCGTCATCGACCACCATCACCCGAATGCCTGGCCCCGTTTTGCTCAGCAAACCGCCTCTCTCTTTGGGCGACTCAACCATGCTCAAATCAAAAGCGACGTCGCGAACCAGATGCCTCGCCTATCGTTAACCCTAATACTATACTTGGCGTGCGACGCGCGGACAATGCGCCGCACATACGTGTTTGTCGGATTATAGGACGTTGAATGACTCGTCATCATCTGGCTGTGGTCCGCAAGCAATATCTGGCGATGATCGTGAGCGGACAGAAACAAATCGAGTGCCGAATCCTCCGGCGGCGCCTCGTACCGTTTGGAGTGGTCGATGTGGGAGACCGGATTTGGTTTAAACAGCGTTGTGGCCCGATCTTAGCGACAGCGAAGGCGGCGCGGGTTCGATGGCAAACGCTCCACGGCCACCGGCAATTCGAGTCGATCCGGCGACGCTACGGCAGACAGATCTGCGCCGAGCCAGGGTTCTGGCCGGCTGAAAACGGTGTGTGGTACGTGGGTCTGATCTGGCTGACGGAGGTGGAGGCATGCAGACCGATCTGGGTCAAAAAAAGCGACCGACGCGCCTGGGTGGTGCTCTTGGCACCACCGAAGCGCGCCAGGAGAGCAAAACTGCTTCGGGCGCCGAGGACTACTCGGCAGGAGACCACCCCATGAAACCAGCACGACGAACGCGGGGCACGGTTGAGCAAGTAAGGTCGGCCTTGGACGAGATCGCCCCGCCGCAGCTCGCCCAGGCGTGGGACAACGTCGGGCTGCTGGCCGGAGATCCGAAAGCGGCGTGCACGGGTGTGCTGTTGTGCATCGACCTGACCGAGGCAGTGCTGGCCGAGACGCAGCGTCGCAAAACGAACCTGATCGCCGCATACCATCCGCCCATCTTCAAGCCCGTCTCGCGCCTGCTGGCCCATAGCGACCAGCAGGAGAGCGTTGTGTTCGGCGCCATCGCCTGCGGCATCGCCGTGTATGCCATGCACACAGCGCTGGACGCCGCCGAGGGCGGCGCAAACGACGTGTTGGCCCGGCTTTGCGGGATGGTGGACGCCAAGCCTTTTGCCCCAGCCACGTCCGATCGCGATCGGTGCAAGGTCGTCGTATTTGTGCCGCCCGAGCACGCAGACGACGTGGCGGAAGCGGCTTTTGAGGCGGGCGGAGGGCTCATCGGCGACTACCGCTGCTGTAGCTTTCGGGCCGCTGGCGAGGGAACGTTCTTTGGCGGTGAGGGTGCTCGTCCTTCGGTGGGCCGGCCTGGACGCCTGGAGCGCGTCGGCGAGGTGCGGCTGGAGTTCGTTATTGCTACTGACCGTGTCGCGGAAGCCGTCGAGGCCGTGCGGGCTCGTCATCCCTATGAGGAGCCGGCCATCGACGCCTACCCGCTCGAGCCTCTCACCCGACCGGTGGGGATGGGACGTGCGGGCAGGCTCACCCAGCCGACCTCGCTGAGGGATCTGGCCAAGCGGCTTGCCCAGGCCACGGGGGCCGAGACGGTGCAGATTGTGGGCTCGCCAAGGCGCAAGGTGGCCAGCGCAGCGGTCTGTGTGGGTGCAGCCGGCCGTCTACCTCTGGAAAGCGAGGCCGCGCGATGCTGCGATGTCGTCGTGACGGGCGAAATCCGGCACCACGATGCGCTGGCCATGCAACGGGCCGGCATGGCGGCGATCGCCCTGGGGCACTGGGCGAGCGAGCGGCCGGCACTTGCGTCGGTGGCCAGACGACTACGAGGGCGACTGCCGGCTCTGCCGGTCCATATCAGCCGGGCTGACCACTGCCCCTTCCGCCGGCCGTAGGCAGTTGAGGTCTCAATCGGCCGCCGAGCCCGCCGGTGCGGTCGTGGGCGGCCTGGGTGGGACCGCGCCACTGACGGCGGTTCCGGTCCACACATCCTCCAAGCCAACCGAGGCACCGTCATCGCTGGCGACAAGCTCAACGCTAATCGGCGCGCTGCTGCCGGTCAGCGTACCGGGAGGCAGCGTAAGGGGCTCGACGCCTGCCCCACGCTGGTTGAGGACCAGGATCTGACCGGGATCAATCTGGCGAAAGTGGTCCTTACCCGGCGGGCGAATGCGGGCTCGCCTCAGCCACTTGTAGAGACTCAGGGGCAGGGGCTTGCCGGTTGCGTCAACCAGACGAAGGCGGGTCTGGTACGGATGTGTGCCGAGCCGAACGGGTTTTTCGGAGACGTTCTTTACGGCGAACAACAGTAGTTCGGGCTGCCCCTCTTCATGTGGAGTGCAAGCCGACCACGCTGCGCAGGCCTGTAGTCCGTCGTTCGGCTGCCCGTAGGACAGGTTTTTGTCGAGATACTCGAGCGTCCACTCGACATCCTCGCGCCGTTCGGGGCTGAGACGCTCAGCTTCAAGGTCTGCGCGATATAGATCGGTCCCGGGTTCCTTGCGAAGCAGCCAGAGTCGCTCCTGTCCGAGCAACTCCTTGACGGTTTGACGGCCGGCGTCGTCTGCCTCGGCCACGACCGCTCGCAGGACAGTTGACTGGGACGGGGGCTCGATCGCGGCGGTCAGGGTCAGCTCGACGGCCAGGTACTCGGCCGGAAGACCGCGGTCCGACAGCAGCGTGACCGACTCCAGCTGTTTGGTAAAGCTGCCGAGGCCGATCACGTCGGCCCGCAGGACAAGCAGGTCCAACGGCGGCGAGGACGGCGAGACGGCCACGGCACACAGAGCGACGGACAGTGCGCTAGCGAACATGGTTGGATTCTCCCTGGCAAGATGGTTGTCCGGCGGGCATTATACCCGCTCAGGCGAGCGCGCGTGCGACTGGGTTGACCACACCCAAGCGGGCAGATAGCTTCCGATGGTATGAGGGCGCGGCTGGCACATCTGTGGCTGTGGGGGGCGCTTCTGGGGTGGGCCGGCGTTGTCGGCTGTGCGGGCAACCAGCCTGTTGGCGACCAGAGCGTGTCGAGGGCATGGGAGCATCCCGAGCCCACGTCGCCCCGACAGGCGACGCCTCCCCAGCAACCAACCCAAAGCCGAGACGAACCCGTTGCTACAATCAACGGCCGGCCGATATCCCGGCGGGCGTTTGTGGCGACGCTGACCGAAGCCCATGGGCTGACGGTTCTCCAGCAGATGATGGCGTTGGAACTTGCGCGGCAGGAGACGGCCCGCCGAGGGGTGCGGGTTACCACGAAGGACGTGGATGCCGAGTACCGCCGGCGCCTGGCGAGGCTTTACCCGGTGGACCCGGCCACGCCGGCAGAGCTTTCGCACCGTCAGCAGGAGCAGGCGCTGGCTGTGGTGCTCGATCGCGAAGGCATCAGCCGGCAGGAGTTCATGCTGAAGGTCGAGCGTGATGCACATGTCCGGAAATTGGCCGAGAGCGACCTAACGATCGACGAAAAGGCGCTGCGTGCCGAGTACGCGCTTCTCTACGGACCGAAGGTACAGCTACGCATGATTCTGTCTCGTTCGCTGTCGGACGTCGAGCAGGTGCGCGAGCTGTTGGAGGAGGGGCAGGACTTTGCAGCCATAGCCCGCGGACGCAGCAGCGACCCTTACGCCGCGTCGACCGACGGTCTGACGCAGCCCTTCTCGCTGGACGACCCGTCGGTGCCGGCCGTTCTGCGTGAGGCCGCCAGGCGCCTGAAACCGGCGGAGGTCTCGAGCACCATTCGCGTGGGTGACCAGTACGCTATCATCAGGCTGGAGAAAGAGTTCCCCGCCAGCGAGGTCGAGTATTCGGATGTGCGCGACCAAGTCTTACAGGCCTACCGACAGCGCGTGGTGCCCGAGCGTATGACGAGGATTACCGGTGACCTGATCGGCAAGGCCCGAGTGGTCATACTCGATCCGCTGCTGCGCCGGCAGTACGAAGAGCGACGGGCAGCGTCGGGCGGCCAGGCTCCACCGTTGGTCGGCCCATAGCTTCAGGCGGACCGCGATTCGACCGATAACCACTGCGTGGGACCCTGCTGCGCCATCGCAGCCAGACGATCGGAAGGGTTTGGCAGTGCAACCGACGGACACCCCAAGTGGAGCGGCTGGTTTCAGGCCGGCGTCGCGCCTCCAGCGGCTGCCGCCGTACCTGTTCGGCCGACTGAACGCCCTCAAGTACGCCAAGCGACAGGAGGGGATCGACATCATCGATCTGGGCATGGGCAATCCCAGCGATCCCCCGCCGGATATCGTGGTCGAGAAGCTCTGCGAGGCGGCCCGGGACGGTCGGAACCACCGCTATAGCGACAGCCTCGGTCTTTTGAATCTCCGCCGCGAAGTCGCCAAGCAGTACCGCAGCAAGTGGGGCGTGGTGCTGGATCCCCAGCGTGAGATCATCGCGTGCCTGGGCAGCAAGGAGGGGTTCAGCCACATGTGCCTGGCTGCGCTGGGCTCGGGGGATACGGCGGTGGTGGGCGATCCGTTCTTCCCCATTCACGTGTACGGCGTGGCGCTGGCCGGAGCGAACGTGATCAACGTCCCGTTGGGTAATGACGAGGCGTTTCTGGAGCGGGTTTGCTACGTGGTGGAACATTTGTACCCGCGTCCCAAGGTGCTCATCCTGAACTACCCGCACAACCCGACAGCCATGACGGTGGACTCGCCGTTTTTTGACGAGGTGGTGTCACTGGCTCGACGCTACGACGTGGCGGTGATCCACGATTTTGCGTACGGCGAAACGTGCTTCGACGGCTACCGCGCGCCGTCGTTCCTGGCGGCGCGGGGCGCGAAGGAGGTGGGCGTCGAGTTCACGACGATGAGCAAGCCGTACAACATGGCCGGCTGGCGTATCGGGTTCTGTGCGGGCAACGCGGACATGATCTCGGCGCTGGCGACGATCAAGGGCTATTACGATTACGGCATTTTCCAGCCCATCCAGATCGCCAGCATCGTCGCGATGCGGCACAGTCAGGACGACGCCAGAAAGCAGGCGCGTCTGTATCAGTCGCGGCGCGACGTGGTGTGTGAGGGACTTAAGCGAATCGGGTGGGAGGTCACACCGCCGCGGGGCACGATGTTCGTCTGGGCGCGCGTGCCCGAGGCGCACCTGGCCGGCGAGGGCACAATCGACTTCGCCATGCGGATGCTCGACGAGGCGGAGGTGGCGCTGGCCCCGGGGCGGGCGTTCGGGGAGAACGGCGAGGGGTACGTTCGCATCGCGCTGGTAGAGAACAACCAGCGTCTGCGGCAGGCCGTGAGGCAACTGGATCGCGCGTTAAACCCCAAGGTTCAGGTATAGACTGCGCGGGCGGATCTGATGGCTACGGTTGGCGGCCGCGCACTCGGCGGCCGCGGCGCTCAGTCGTTGCGATCGGTCAGAATCACGTCCTTGTAGGTGCCGCCGGCCGGGATCATGGGGTAGACGTTTTCCTCGGCTGCCACCACGACGTCGAGTAGATAGGGCCCGTCGGTCTCGAACATTCGCGTGTAGGCGTCGGTCAGGTCCTGCGGTCGCCACACACGTTGGGCGGGAATGCGGTAGCCGGCGGCAATCTGGAGGAAGTCGGGATATATCTCGGGGCTTTCCGCACCTTGCCGGGCCGATTGGCGGGGATCCACGGGCCGGTTCGGATCGGGCACCTTGGCGGGGTCGGCCAGGCTGGTTTCGGCCCGGTGCCGGCGATAGATCATGTCCTGCCACTGCCGTACCATGCCGAGGAACTGGTTGTTAATGACGACGATTTTCAGGGCGAGTTGGTAGCGGTGGACGGTCGACAGTTCCTGCACGGTCATATTAAGACTGCCGTCGCCGTCGATATCGATCACCAGGCGGTCGGGACAGCCGACGGCTGCGCCTATGGCCGCAGGCAACCCGAAGCCCATCGTGCCGAACCCGCTGGAGGAGATGAAGCTTCGAGGGCGGCGGACCTTGTAGTGCTGCATGGCCCACATTTGATGCTGGCCGACACCGACCGTGACGACGGCCCGGTCGTCGGTCATGTCCGACAGCAGCTTGATGGCCCACGGGGGGCTGATCACGTCATCGAGGCGGGGCGCCAAGAGAGGCCATCGCGTCTTGGCCTCGGTCAGCATGGCCAGCCACTCATCGCTTTGGGCCTGCCCGACCCGCTCGATCAGGGCCCGCAGGACCACGCGCAGATCGCCGACGATGCCGACCTCGACGGGCTTGTTTTTATTGATCTCAGACGGATCGACATCAATGTGGACGATCTTGCCGTGCTTGATGAACTCGCTGACCTTGCCGGTCACCCGGTCGTCGAAGCGGACGCCGACGGCGATCACCAGATCGGCTTCGTTGACGGCGTCGTTGGCGTATTTGGTACCGTGCATGCCAAGCACATCGATGCAGAGCGGGTGTCCGGGAGGAATGGCTCCCAGGCCCATCACGGTCGTGGTGACGGGCATTCGGGTCTTTTCCGCCAGGGACACCAGCAGGTCGCCGGCATCGGCCGAAATCACCCCGCCTCCCGCGTAGATGACCGGGCGTCGCGACTGCTGGATCATGTTGCAGACCTGGTCGATGGTCGATCCGTGCAGGGCCGCCGTCGGCGGCGAAGTCGGGGGCACGTCGAACTCGGGATCGATGTAGTTTCCGTCGCGGTCGACGGCGTACTGCTGTTGAACGTCCTTGGGGAAGTCGATCAGCACCGGCCCCGGCCGTCCACCGCGAGCCGTGGCAAAGGCTTCATGTACGATCGCAGGAATGTCGATGACCCGTCGGACGAGGAAGACGGCCTTGGTGATGGGTCGACAGATGTCGACGATGTTCACCTCCTGGAAGGCATTCTTGCCCATCAGGAAGCTGGGAACCTGCCCGGTGATGGCGACAATGGGGACGCTGTCGGAGTTGGCGTCGGCGATGCCGGTGACCAGGTTGGTGGCGCCGGGCCCCGAGGTAGCCAGGCACACACCGACACGACCGGCGGCACGGGCAAAGCCCTCGGCGGCATGGGCTGCGCCCTGCTCGTGCTCGGTGCGGACGCATCGGATGCCCGCCGCAGGGAGTACGTCGAAGATTTCTAGATTGGCGCCGCCGGGGTAACCGAACAGCAGGTCGCACCCGTTCGCGCGCAGCGACTGTACGAAGACCTCGGCGCCTTTGAGCGGCTTGATCCCTTCGGGAACGCGTACCTCACCTAGAGGCGCGTTGTATGCGGTGGCGTGCTCCTCATACGTGATATCGTCAATTTCGGGTTTGGACGGCGCGGCCGTCGTGGGAAAAAAGCGAACGGCCTTCCGCCGGGCCTGTCGGGACATACCGCACCCTCTGCACTGATTCGAATTCGTGGCGCCTGACTGACTTTCTATGGTAGCGGGGGGGCAGATTGATGGCAACTTGGCGTCTGCACCGGTCACTCCGGGTGGTGGCCCTCGTCCAAGAGAAAGCGAATACCCACACGGTACCCACCCACCGACCGCGTCGAATGCTCCACTCTCGCGGGCACCCAGGGACAGGCGTCGCCTTCATCGGCATACCGCAGGGAAATGGAGGCCCCCACTGTCAACTTATGCCGACCGAACAGCCCCATACCGCTTTCGCTGACGTCGTGGCCCGTAAAGTAGACCCGGCGTTCGGTGCGCCGGCCTCGGTCGACCAGGACTTCGATGGCGGCAGGCCAGACGTACCGCTCCGCGTTTCGTTTCCCGAGGAAGGCGCCGGCTCCATTCTGGCCGGCTGCGTCCTGGACCCACGCCTGCACAACTTGGCGTAAGGGAGGCCTATCACAATGGAGTTGGTTCATCCGAGTGTCTCAGCAAACGTGCCGACTGCATACCGGAAGCCGAAGTTCGGCTTACTTATCGACTGTCCGCCCGGTGTGCTTGTGGCAAATCGTCCGGTGGTCGGGTGCGCAGCTTGTGTGACGGCGGCCGGCAAGCTATCGGGCCTAAGCGCCTTCCCCCAGCAGCGCCAGCAGCAGGTTATCCTGCGGGTAGGCGTGTCCCAGGTGCTGGCGGAAGCCCTCACCGTATGGGACGTTGATCAGACGCCCGCGGGCGGCGGACGCATCCCTCATGGCGATGACATACTGATCGATCCCGTGGTGGGCCCTCAACCACTCCCGCTGTGAGGCGTGGCAGGTGAGCATCTGCTCCTTCACGTCGATCACCGAGCTGATGTCCACGACGAACTGCGGCTCGACGGGACGGGCAAAGTGGTCGCGTCCGTCGAGCGGATCGGCGTAGTAAAGGTGAGGCACCCGGGCGATGGGCGGCGCCGGATCGGCCGCCTCGGTGACGAGGTTGGGCACGGGGCCCCCAAAGGTCGCGGCGCGCACGAGTTGCGGGACCATCTCATGATCGGCCATGTAGTCGACCGGGCTGTGGGTGATCACGATGTCGGGCCGCGCCCGCCGAACGATTTCGAGGAACCGCAGTACGGTTGGCCGGTCATGCGTGACCAGCAGGTCCATGCACTCGGCACAGAGGTAGTCGGCCTTCAGAACCGCGGCGCCGGCGAGGCACTCATGGTACCGCACGCGCGAAATCTCGGCTTGGCCCAATTCGGTACTGCCGCAGTCTCCGGTGGTGGCGGTTGCCAGCGTGATGTGGCAGCCGGCCTCCCGTCGTAGCCTGACCAGGGTGCCCGCACAGAGAAACTCGGCGTCGTCGGGATGGGCCATGAACGCCAGGACCCGCTTGGCCTCACTCATGAGTTAGTTGCCTCGCTTTCTTGCGTCTTGAACGTCCATATATCATTCGTTGCCGCTTCGCTCGTCGTTACGATCATCGCTGCGGGGCTGGTGGCGTGTACGGCCCGGTCGAGGAGGGCCCATCAAGGGCAGTTGATAATCACCGATGTAGGCAACCCGCTGAAAGTAGGCCAGTGCTTCGGTCAGGTCGGTGAAGATCCGCGTAGCCGTCTCGGTAATAAAGGGCGACGGGCCTGCCTTCGGCCGCCAGATGACGTAGACTTCCTTGGTCGTCTCGAAGGCGTGCTGAAGCTCCCGTTCGACGCCGCTGGACAGGCCCGGCTGGCCGTCGGGCATGGCGGGAATGTAACTGACGATCATGTCGGCCTGCTCGATGAGCATGAAGTCGCGTGCGTAGATCTGGCCGTCGATGTCCTTGGCCACCGCTAGCAGTTCGCTCGCGTCGAGCATGACCGTTCGGCCGTTCACCTGACGTCGCACGTGCGACTCGCCCTGTCGGCGCGCGGCGGCGGCGGCGGTGACGAGCTGCTTCTCCTCCACCATGCCCGGGTCGAAAGTGATGAAGTACTCTGCCATCGTATCGCGAAAGAGGTCGATCTCGGCCATGACCTCGAATTCGTCGGCCACGTGCGTCATGGGGAAAGACAGGTACGCTTTCCTTCGCCATGGCTCGAAGATGAGACGGTAGAGCACCTCCTCGGCCTGGGGCGATCGGCTGCGGGCGACGATGTAGAAGCACCCGTGCCCGCGAACGGCTTTGGCCAGCACTTCGGTGGCCAGGATTTCCTCCTCGCGCCAGATCAGCAGATCCTTCAGGGTGTGATCGATGTCGTGCTCGCGTTCAAGCCGTTCGTGAACGGCGTCGACGTTGTCGACCACCGTGACGTACAGATCGGCGTCGAGCTGGCTCATCTGGTCGTGGTCGAACGCCGCAAACACACCGTGACGCCAACGGAACGTGGCGTGGGTGTTGACCAGGAGGCTGCGCGCAGCGCGGGCCTGCTCGAGGATTTCCTTGAAGACGGCGCGCCGCAAACTGTTTAGACGCCCCAGCGGCAGGTCGAGGATGCGTCCGGATACGACGTCGGGGGCATCGGCGTACATCATCTGCCCGACGTTGCAGAGGGTAACGTCCTGCCCGCGCTGAACGGCCAGATCGGCCACACTCAGCAGGAAGGGAGTCTTGTCCACGCCGACCTGCCCGGTGATGACCACCCGTCGGCCCGGGCGGTCCAGGCCGCGGAACAAACCCTCGGTTTCTGTTGCCCTGCTGCTCAAAGCCGACACCCGCTGCGATTCCCGCATCCGCCGAGAACGTCCTGACCTCGTGCCAAACTACCTGCCCACGGGCGTGCAATCAACACACAGGCCGTCTTTGACACCCGCCCCGTAGGACCGGAGAATTGACCGGGCCATGAAGCGTCTGGTGCTACTGATACTCGTTGGGGGCATTGCGGCGGTGGGCTTTTACGTCCGCTTCAGTCGCATGGCAGAGCTGCGCCGGGCCAAGCCGCAACCGACGGCGACCACGAGGTCGGCCGATACGGAGGGGCCTCGCGACTACGTGCGGCAGACGGTGGTGCCCGACGCGGACGAGGCGACGAACGGGCCTCAACGGATCATCTCGCTGGCGCCGAATATCACCGAACTCTGCGCCGCGTTGGGTCTGGCCGACAGGATCGTAGGCCGGACGCAGTTCTGCCTGCATCCGCCGTCGGTGCAGCACGCGGCGGTGGTGGGCGGGTACGTCGATCCGAATCTCGAGCGGATCGTCGTATTGAAGTCCGATCTGGTGCTCATCACCACCAGCAGCACGCGACTGAGAGAGAAGCTGGCGGCGCTCGATCTGCCGGTCAAAGAGCTTCCCGACAGTAGTCTGGAAGATGTTTTTGAAGGCATCCGACTGCTGGGCGAGTATACAGGCCGCCCGAAGACGGCAGCGCAGTTGACCCGGCGCCTGCGCCATGATCTGGATCGACTCGCCATGCATCGCCCCCCCGCGCCGCTACGGGTGCTGGTGGTGGTGGGCGAGATGCCCGCCATGCCGAGACCGGTCTACGTGGCCGGCCCGGGGTCTTACCTCGACAGCCTGGTCAAGCTGGCCGGACACGAAAACGCACTAGCGGGCAAGATCGATCGTGCATGGGCCGAGGTGTCGGCGGAGATGGTGCTGGCGGCCAAGCCGGATGCGATCCTCGAGACACGCAGCCCGGAGCGACTGGGGATGCTTGAGACCGTGTATAAAGCTTGGGCAGATTTCGCCGCGGTGCCGGCCATCGCCAATCGGCGGATTTGCTCGATTACCGACGATTTCATCCTGATCCCCGGACCTCGCGTGAACATCGCGCTGTACAAGGTGATCCAGGCGCTGTCGCCTCGGCCGGTTTTGGACTAGCCTACGCTGCGTGGGTGGGGAGGCGTGGATGTACCTGGAAGCCGAGAACGTCTGCGTGGATCGCGCCGGGCGGCGAGTCGTGGACGGCGTGTCGTTGCGACTGGAGCCGGGGCAATGCCTGGCCGTGGTGGGTCCCAACGGAGCGGGCAAGACAACGTTGATGCAGGCACTGTTGGGGCTCCTGCCCCTGGCGGGCGGCTCGGTACGTCTCAATGGTGAGGCCATGGGGCGTCTTTCGCGTCGGCAGATTGCCCGGCGAGTGGCGTATCTGCCGCAGAACTATGAGGGCTACCTTGGTTTCCGTGTGCGTGCCGTGGTCGAGACGGGGCGCTACGCTCACCGCGGCGCGGTACAGCCGTGGGACGAAACAGACCGCGAGGCGATCGATCAGGCCTTGGAGCAGTGCGGCCTTGGCAGCCTCCAGGACCGCACGGTTGAGGCCCTGTCCGGCGGTGAGCGACAGAAGGTGTGGCTGGCTGCGGCACTGGCGCAGCAAACGCCCGCGCTGCTTCTGGACGAACCCACCAGTGCGCTGGATCCGAAGCATCAGGCCGAATTGATCGAGTTGATTCTGACACAACTGAGTGCGGGCAAGACGGTCATGCTAATCTGCCACGATCTGAACCTTGCCGCCATGTTGAACTGTCGGGTGCTCGCGCTGCGGGAGGGGTGTAAGGCGTTCGAGGGACCCGTGGGGCAGTTTCTGGATCCGAAACTGCTGCGTCTGGTGTTCGAGGCCGACTTCGAGCTTGTGCGTCTGGCGTCACCGGGACACGTGCGGGCTCATCTGCGGGTGCAACGGGGATGAAACGAACGAGGACATCGCTGGCGGTACTGGTCGTGCTGCTGCTAGCCACCGTGGCATTGACGCCGCTGGTCGGCAGCAGCGGGGCCTCGTTGGACGAGGTGTACTGGACGATTCGGGCGCCGCGTCTGGCGATGGCGATGCTGGCGGGCGCGGCGCTGAGTCTTTCGGGCATGGTCTTCCAGGCCGTCTTCCGCAACCCGTTGGCGAGCCCGTTCACGCTGGGCGTAGCGGGCGGGGCATCGCTGGCGTCGGCAATAGCGATCCGCCTGCACATTGCAGGCATGTGGTGGGCGATTTCGGCTCGAGCGGGTCTGGCCTTTATCGGTGCGATGGCCACGGTCCTGCTCGTATACGCCATTGCGAGGGCGCGCCGGGGCTTCGCCACCTCGACGTTGCTGCTGGCCGGTGTGAGCATCGGGTTCGTCTGCTCGGCCGTCATCGTGTTGATCCAGTACCTGTCGCGGGAGCATGAAGCGACGGCCATCATCCGCTGGCTGATGGGCAGCGTTGAGGTCGTGGGTCGGTCCGGATGGTTGGCCATGATTCCGGTATCGGTGCTTGTGGTGGTGGGCGCGGGGCTGTGCTGGTACCTTCGCCGCGGGCTGGACCTGCTGATGATGGGCGATCTGGCGGCCGCCGGTCGAGGTGTGAACGTCACGTGGACGCGTGCGGCGGCGTACTTCGCGGCGAGCACGATGACCGGCGCGGTGGTGGCGTTGTGCGGGCCCATCGCGTTCGTGGGGTTGGTCGTGCCGCATATCATGCGGTTCGTGTTGGGCCCCGGGCACGGACTGTTGGCGGTCGGGTGTCTGCTGGGCGGCATGATCTTCCTGCCGACGTGCGACATGGTGGCGCGAAATCTGATGTACTGGGTAGTGGATTCGAGTTTGCAGTTGCCGGTGGGTGTGTTGACGAGCCTGCTGGGGGGCCTGTTTTTCCTGGGTTTGCTGCTCAGGCGGCGGGAAGAAAGTCCCATTCTCTGAACAGGCGTGATGCAAGGCTCGTTCGGTGGGCGGCTGCGGCCGGTTCATCTTGACCGGCAGGGGCGGCGTCGATAGAGTCCGTTAGCCTGTCGAGTCCTCTTATGTCGATAGACTAACAGAGGTGAAGCATGGCGAGGATGGATATGCGTTTCGGCTGGGTTCACCTGACGGCTCGGCTCATGAGCGTGGCGATTACCGCGCTGGGGGCCGGGCTCCTGTTGTTGGGGATGGCGACGGCCGTAGTGGTCTTGGTGCGAGCCCAGCCGGTCCAATGGACGTTGCTCAGTGTGGCCGGGGGGCTGGTCATCGCGGGTCTTCTGGCGACGCTGGCGGGGCTGCTGATCCACGGGCTGTTCACGCTGCTACTGAAGCTGGAAAGTCACACGTTTCGTCTGCACGACGTTATGGTCGATCTGCTCGAGACGGAGTCGGCGCAGCGCGATTTGATGGGCGCCGTAGCCGACAACGTGCAGCTGTCGGATGCAGCCAAGGTTATCGCCCATCGAGAGAAGGAACGTGGGGCCTTGCGGAGTGCGATCCACGAGGAGATCGCCCGCCACGACTGGGAAGCCGCGTACAGCCTGATCGATGCCATGGAGCATCGCTACGGCTACCGACAGGAGGCCAAGCGCCTGCGGCAGGAGGTGGACGTCTCGCGCGACCGGTCGATCGAGGAGACGGTGCAGGCGGCGCTCGAACACATCGATAGGCTGTTTGCCGCGGCGGAGTGGGAGCAGGCGCGGAGCGAGTCGCAGAGGCTGATGAACCTGTTCCCGCGGAACGAACGAATCCAGCGGCTGCCGGAGGACCTGGAACGGCATCGCCAGCAGCACAAGCGGCGCCTTCTGACCGAATGGAACGAGGCGGTTCAGCGCAACGAGATCGACCGGAGCATCGAGGTGCTCAAGAAGCTCGATCAGTACCTCACGCCGTCGGAGGCGGCGGCGCTGGAGGAGTCGGCGCGAGGCGTCTTCCGGGCCAAGCTGCAGAATTTGGGGGTGCAGTTCAGCCTGGCCGTTACCGAGAAACGTTGGAAGGCCGCGTTGGACATCGGCGAGCAGATCGTCAGCGAGTTTCCCAACAGTCTGATGGCGAAAGAGGTCACCGACGGGATGCCGGTGCTTCGCAAGCGGGCCGGAATCACGTCGTCGGCTCCCGAACCCGCGTCCAGCTAGAGGTTCTCCGATCCGGCCGGTTGCTACCCTTCGACCGCAACGTATAATCTGACCGCGTGGAAGGCACGAGTCATTGCCGGGGTATGGTTTGCTGACGATGCAAGTATTCCTATCGCTGCTTTTGTCAGCCGCGCTTGGCGCGCAGGGTGAGCCGGCCACGCGGCCCACGACCACACGGGCGGTAGAGGTAGACTGGTCGGTGCCGAGCGACGCCGCAGGCATGGCAGAGCGCAAGGCGCGCGAGCAGGCGAGGCTTGATACGCTGAAGCAGGCTCAATCAGCCACGACGGCGCCGGCCGAATCCCCCATTCACAGCAAGACCGGCGAGCTTATCGAGCGAACAGAGCAGTACGTCGATCACTTGGCCACGGCGGCCGAGCTCGAAGGCGATCTGGCCCACCGGAAGACCGACGCGTTTTTGCACGAACGGCAGCAACGGATCGCCGAGTTGAAAAGCAAGCTGGAGGCCTTGCAGCGTGAAGCCGTTCCCGATCAGGTTACGCGCGGTCAGGTCGAGGCGGTACGCCAGGAGTACGACAGGCTGAACCAGGAGATCAACGGGCTGGCCGACACGATCGCCGCTCAGGAGGCTGTCCGCACCACGCTTGGCGAACAGGCTCGGAAGCTCGCGAGCGAACTGACCAGGGCACGGGACATCCTCGCGGCCGCCAGGCAGAAACACAAGCTCGAGCGCAACTTGCCGGCGACGACGGCCGAGCAGAGGGCCTTGCTGGATCTCGAACTCGACCGAGCGCAGGTAACCTTGGCCGATCTGCTGTTACAGCAGGAGCTGCTGCCGCTGAAGGAGGAATTCGCCAGCCTGGTCATCCAGCAGGACACGCAGTTGCGCACGTCCCTGAAACCATACGTTGTGGAACTTCGCGAACGAGCCAACGAGATGGAACGACGCCAGATCACGTCTGAGCTGGCGCTGGCTCGCTACCGGGCCGACCATTCCACCGATCCGCTCGAGAAGGCCTACTACAGCCTGGAGCTCCTGGTTCTCGAGGCCGAGAAGGAGTTTAACGCGTACAGGAATCCCATCAGCGACCGTTTTCAAAACACGACTCTGACAGAGTGCAAGCAACAGATCGAAACGAAGCTGTCTTACTGGAAGAACTTCGTGCCGACGCTGGATCGGCGCGCCGGCCAGGAGGTCCTGCGCAACTACCGGCGGATTCTCCGGGACATGGAGTGGGCCGAGAAGCGGCTTGCCGGATTGCAGGCCAAGTACGACAAGAGCGTGGACGAACTGGGCTTGGAGCTCCAGCCTCGGCAGCGTGACTACTTGCAGTGGTTCGATGAAGAGCGCCGGCTGTTCGATGAGAAGGCGGCGAAGGCCGCGACGGAAGAAGCGGCGCGAATGGCGCGAACACTCAGTGAGCTGCGGACGCGCCTGTTCAAGAGCACAACAGGTGTGATTGCGGACGAGCGGGCCCTGATCGGGCGGCTGCGGGAGGGGATCGAGGGATTACAGGCCTGTCTGAACGAGTTCGGTCTGTACCGCGGCAGGTTGTATCGAGCGCATATCAGCGTCCGCGATGCGCCGTTGTTCAGACGCCCGTGGGATAAGCTGTGGGCTGAATGGGCGGCGGCGGCGGCGGGTAAGCTTATTCGAGAACGTCAGGAACTTCAGCGTCGACCCCGTCGAGACCAGGTGCAGAAGGAAGATTCGCTTCGTGACTGGGTGACACAACTGAGAGGCGAACTGGCCACTGTGCGCCCGCCCCAATGGGTGCTGGCGGCGCTGCTCGTTCTGCTGAGCGTGGTGGCGACCGTCGCACTGCGCGGCAGGCTTGCCCAGTTGGCCGAGCAAGTTTACCAACAAGGCGTAGAGGAGCCTGATTTCACAATCCGGTTGCGTTCGCAGGCCGCGAGGATCGCCTCTCGCAGCGCGGCGGTTGGTTGGCCTTGCGTGGGTCTTCTGCTGGCCTTTTGGTCTCTTGGACTGGACACATCTTTGGCGCGCATCGCAGAGGCGCTTTTGATTTTCTTCGCATGTGTAGCGTTGTCGTTCGCCTTGCTACACGGCCTGTTCAACCCTTCCAAGCCTCGTTATCGCCTGATCCGGTGTAGCAACGTGGTGGCCGGCTACTACCGTCGTTGGCTGCGTGGTCTGCTTTGGTTGACCGTGCTCTTGCTGCCCTTGCCGTTGGCTTTGTTGATCGGTGGTGTGCTGCCGGAGACGCGCACGCTCTTCGTTGAAACGTACAAGGTGCTGGCGCTGCTGTTGCTGCTGCTGTTCCTGCTGCGACGACAGACGGTGCTGCGCGTGGTAGGCCGGCCCGATCAAGTGCGTATGACTCATCTGTTCGCTCTGGTGCGAATGGGCTACCCCCTGATTGTCCTGGCGGTCCTGGCGTTGCTCGTGGCGCAGATCGCCGGCTACTACGTTCTAACTCGCTATATCGTGTTGTCGCTTGCGGCGAGTGTTCCCGTGCTGCTCGTGACCAGGTTAATCAATCGCTGGTTGGAGGAGTTGAACGAACGCTACCGCCGGCGAGCGGACCAAATGCGAGAGCAGGCGCGAGCTAAGGCGGAGCGGCGCGCGCGGACCGAGGCCGAAGCGGCAGGCCGACCCTTCGATCCTGCCGCGGTGGACTACCTGCCCCCACCGGAACTGGAAGGGCTGGTGAACACGGGCACCATGCTGCTGCGGTGGGCGGTCGCCGTGTTGGGCCTGATCGTGATTCTGCGGATCTGGGGCATCACACTGATCGACGTCCGTTACGTGCTCAGCACGGTCGTCGCCGGCGAACCGCCCAGGCAGATCACGATTTGGCGAGCTCTCGGGGTCATCATCGCCCTGGCAGCGGCGGTGCTGGTGTCGCGCAGCCTCCGGAGCGTGCTGGAGGCAAAGGTCTATCCGAGCTATCCGCAGGTCGACCGCGGGACGCAGGCCGCCATCAACACGATGCTGCACTACCTGCTGATCGTACTGGGTATCTATGCCAGCATGCAGCTAGTCTATCTGGACCTGACGGCTGTGACGGTTTTGATGGGTATGTTTGGGCTGGGACTGGGATTGGGCTTACAGCCGTTGTTTGTCAACTTCCTTGGCGGGCTGATCATGTTGTTCGAGCGGCACATCAAGGTAGGCGACATCGTGGACGTCAACGGCACGATAGGTGAGGTCACGCGTATCAGCCTTCGCTCCACCGGCGTCCGCACGTTCGACAACATCGACATGGTCGTCCCGAACGGCGACTTCGTTACGTCCAGCGTGATCAACTGGTCGCTCCAGGACCGGCAGATTCGCGGTCAGGTCGATGTGGGTGTCGCCTATGGCAGCGAAGTGAACCTTGTGCGCCGACTCCTGCTGGAGATCGCCAACACGCATCCCCATGTGCTGCCCGAGCCGGCTCCCATGGTGTGGTTCATGGACTTCGGCGATAACGCCCTGGCGTTCAAACTGCTGGTGCGGATCGACGACGTCGCGAATCGCATGAGCACGCTGACGGAATTGCGATTCTCTATCGACGAGGCGTTCGGCAAACACGGCATCGTGATCCCGTTCCCACAACGAACCCTCAGCACCGTCAACGACGAGCCGATCAAGATCGAGATGGTCTCGCGGCCACCTCGGCCGACCTCCTGATCGATATTTATCTTGAGAATGGGAGCCATTCGCGCGGCTATGGGCACGAGACCCTCGCGCAAAAAAAGCGACCGGATTTGCCGCTACGTGTTCTCGACAAATCCGGTCCCAAGTTTTGAGTAGCCGCCTTGAGGCAGCTGCGTCTGCTGCCTCAAGGCAGCTGACCTATGTTACTCGGCACCGGATCACCTCCTTTCCTGCCAGGGACACCCCGGCGGCCGGCCGGCTCCGGTGTAGACGCCGGCAAACCATCCGGGCCTTGTCCCCCCGGGACCGCCGTCCCGGGCCCGCAACCAGGCGGCTGGAAACCGCCTGATCCACCAGGGTCGCTCATCTGCGGCGCCCTAGCAAACGCCGCAGGCAAAGAATCCCCGGCAACTCAAGGCTAGCGAATTGAGTGCGTCGGGTCAAACTACCGCAGCCCGGCGGGCCGGTTCGGCGACGGACGTCCGGCCGGCGTTCGCAGGCAAGTCTTTTTGCAGCAATATGTTGTACACTTCGAGAGCTTCGACTGTCAGAGGAAGGCGCACGCGGATATAATCGCCATACTTGTCCGTGGCTTCCAGATCCGGCAAGCGAGATAGCTGATGGGGTCAACACCCAAGCCGACACCACAATCGTCCGAACAACCATCCGGGTCGGTCGGCCCGGCCGACTTGCACGAGGCAGCCATGGCCCGCCGGCGCGCGGCTCGACGAAGTCGCATCGGTCGGTTGGGGCTCGTGCTGGCGATGGCGGCAGTGGCGTTCGTGCTTCTCGTGATGTGGCTCCGCGACAATGTCGAGCGTCAGGGCGACCTGAGGAAGCTACAGGCGTCCGTGAGCCGACTCAACGCGCAGGACATTCCGTGGCAGTGGCCCGAGGGTTTCGTCAGCACGGCAGCGCGCGCCGAGGTGCTGGGGTCACCGTCAGAGCAAATGATCGTGCTGGCGTACCAAGCCGTTCCCCGCCGACTGGTCCTGCTGCCTGACGGACACGCCGTGGCGGTCTGGAATCATTCGCAGATAGAGACTCGCTGGATGACGCGAGACCAACTGGCACGCCAGCTTGGTCGGCAGGGCCTCTCGCTATCGGATCACACCGAGGCCGGCGACGCCAGCACGCCGCAGGCTACGCAACCGTCGGAATAGGGCACTCAAGCGGCCGGGGGATACTCGTTGCACAGCAGGTACTTCGCCGGCTCGTCCTCGTCGATCTCGGGGAACCGACCGACCTGGTCGAGGAAGCGGTTGTCGGTTCGGTCGTCATTGACCTTGCTGACCTCGCCGACAAGCACGGTACCGCGTTCGGGCTGCCCCCAGAAACTGTGGTACAGGCGAGGAGGTAGCGTGACCGACTCGCCGGGCGTGAGCACAAGCTGATCGCCGGCGGCTAGCGATCGAATCACACCATCGGTGCTGACGGTGACCGATGTGGTTTGGTCGAGCTGCTCGTCGGACGTGGCGTTATAGAGCCGGCAAACCAGGTGGCCCCCGCCCCTAGTAATGATATCTTCGGTCTTATTAAAGTGGAAGTGCATGGGCGTCGTCTGCCCAGGTCGAACGATCATCACTTTTTCGGCATAGGTCTTGTCCCCAGGGGCGTCGATATCGCCGTTGCGGAGCGTAAACAGAAGCAGCCCGCATGCCGCGAAGTCACCCGAGCCGAAGTCAGTGAGGTCCCAGCCGAGCATGTTCCGGCGGATCTCGTCGGCCTCGTGCCCGGTGCTTCGCCACCGACTCGGGCTCCAGAACGCGAAGGGTGGCAAGGCGAATGCCTGGTCCGCCAAAAACTCGACGGCCTCGTCAATCAAGGTGTTGATCTGCGATCTTTTCATGACCCGGTCCTGCGGCAAGCGACCGCGCCGGCTAGCTGGGCGGCATGGGTGCGGACGGGCGCTGCTCCGAGGGCTTGGCGTTGGCCGCACGACGGCGTGAGGGCCGCTGCGAGCGCCCGGCGTCGGCTCGTTGACTGGCACGCGGGATGGCGATGAGGCCGGTGCGCGCCAACTGTTGAATACCGTACGGTCTGCACAGTTCGATGAAGGCTTCGACCTTCTCTTCGGAACCGGTGAGTTGAACGATGACGCTGCGGGACGCCACGTCGACGATCGAGCCGCGGAAGACCTCTGTAATCTGTCGTATCTCGCCGCGCCGCTCGGGCGGGCAGTGAACCTGGATCAGAAGCAGATCGCGGTGCACACAGCTCTGCTCGGTCAGGTCGCGCACCTTGACGGTGGTAACGATCTTGCCGAGCTGTTTGCGAACCTGCTCCAGCGTGGGCTCGTCGCCGCTCGTGACCAGCACGACCCTCGACAGCGCGGGGTCTTCGGTCCGGCCGACGACGAGCGAATCGATGTTGAAGCCCCGCGATGCGAACATGCCGGCGATGTGGGCCAGCACGCCGGGCCGGTTCTGCACCAGTACATTGAGCACGTGCTTGCGGTCTCTCGCCTCCATGCCGGTTCCATTCACTCGTGACATGGTTTGCTCTCCCGGCGTCCGTCAGGCCAGTCCGCCCAGTTCCATTTCGTCCAGGCTTTTGCCCACAGCCACCATAGGATAGACATTCTCCTCCGGCTCGACGTGGAAGTCGGCCACGACACAGCCTTCGGTTTCGAGCAGCTGACGGACGCCGTCGGGCACGTCCGCCTTCTCGGTTATCCGCAGCCCCTTGGCGCCGAAGGCGTCGGCCAATCCGGCGAAATCGGGGTTCTGCATTCTTGTGGCCGAATAGCGCTTGTTGAAGAACAACTCCTGCCACTGCCTGACCATGCCTTGGAAGCGGTTGTTCAGCAATACGACCTTGACGGGCAGCTTCTGTTCCACGGCCGTCGCCAGTTCGGGCAAGGTCATCGTGAAACTGCCGTCGCCGTCGATGTCCACCACCGTCCGGTCCGGCTGACCCACCTGGGCGCCGATGGCCGCCGGCAGGCCGAAGCCCATCGTTCCCAGACCGCCGGAGGTGATCATCTGGCGCGGGAATCGCCAACGGTAGTACTGGGCGGCCCACATCTGATGCTGTCCGACGCCCGTGGCGATGATCGCCTGGCTCTCGGTCCGCCGGCACACCTCCTCGATCACGTATTGTGGCTTAATGTTCGTGCCCTTCGAATCGTAGCTGAACGGGTATTGCTTCCGCCAGGCGTCGATCCGCGCAAACCATTCGCTGCGCTCGCGACGCTCGATCTCGCCGAGCAACTCCGAAAGGATTGTCCTGGCGTCGCCGACCACGGGGACGTCGACGTCGACGCTTTTGCTGATGCTCGCCGGATCGACGTCGATGTGGATGATGGTGGCGTGAGGAGCGAAGGTCTCGATGCGCCCGGTCACGCGGTCATCGAACCTCGCGCCCACGGCGATCAGGACGTCGCAGTTCTGCACGGCATAGTTGGCGTACACGCTGCCGTGCATGCCCAGCATGTGCAGCGCCAGATCGGGGTCGCCCACCTCGTCGAAGGCACCCAGGCCCAGCAAGGTCGTCGTCACGGGTATGTTGCCCTTGCGGGCGAGCTGTCGCACCTCATCACTGGCGCCGGCGAGCACCACGCCGCCACCCACATAGAGCACCGGCCGTTCGGCGCGGTTGATGTGGTCGGCGGCCAGACCGATCTGGCGGGCGTGCCCGTGAACGCGCGGGCGATAGCCCGGCAGGTCCATCTCGACGTTCTCGGCGACCTCCAATGGAGCGACCTGAACGTCCTTCGGCAGATCGACGAGCACGGGCCCGGGCCGCCCCGTCCGGGCGACATAGAACGCTTCCTTGACGATCCGTGGCAGGTCACTGGCGCGACTGACCAAGACGTTGTGCTTGGTAACCGGACGGGTCACGCCGATGACGTCGGCCTCCTGGAACGCGTCGTTGCCGATGGCCGACGTGGGAACCTGGCCGGTGAACGCCACCACCGGGATGCTGTCCATGTATGCCGTGGCCAGGGCCGTCGTCAGGTTGGTCGCACCGGGGCCGCTGGTGGCCACGCACACTCCGACTTTCCCCGTGGCGCGGGCGTAGCCGTCGGCCATGTGACCGGCGCCCTGCTCGTGCCGGCAGAGAACAAACCGGATGGGTGCGTCGTACAGCCTGTCAAAAAACGGCAGGATCGCGCCACCGGAGTAACCGAACATCACCTCCACGCCCTCCTGCAAGAGCGTGTCGACGAAGGCCTGTGCTCCGGTATAGGTCTGCCGGGTGGCAGTAGATGGGGAACTCCCCGCGCGGCTGGCCATGGTTTTATCCTTTCCAATAGGTTGCCATGACTGTCGACGGCCCGGACGCCACCGCTGGCGACCGAACCGGGCGGACACCGGGTAAGTGTTCGAACCGGCCCGCAATTTGCTGGCCGGCCCGTCCCGCCTTCACACTATCATAGGTCGCGTCGCGACCGTTGACAGGCTACTCTCGCCGGTTACATCGGTCAAGTTGCCCCCCGGGAACACTCAGAATCGGGCAGATGGGGCAGAGCACCATCGGAGCCGTAGCCCGAGCGGGTTGGGTCGACATCGACTGCCCCCCGCAGACACACCGCGCCTGCCGACCTTCAAGCGGACGTGCAGTACGCGCCGGCCTCTTGCCGTCGGATAAGGCGATGCGCCAACCGCGCAACGCCGTCGGCGGGCCTCGTCCGCTAGAAGATCCCAGCGGAGAACTCGTCGTCGCTCTTGGCAGGCTCGGACGGTTCTTCGCCTTCGGCAGGCTCGGGCGGTTCTTCGCCTTCGGCCGGCTCGGACTTCTCCTCGGTCTGCTCAGGCGGAGGCGGCGCCGCGGACGGTTTGGAGGCCTGGCGAGCGGCGCCGCGGTCGCGCTTCAAGTCGGCCACCAGCTCCTCGTAATCGGACCCCTCGTAATCGTCCTCGTCAAGCCTTGGGGGCCTGTAGCCGGGCTCCTTGGCTCGTTCCGTCTCCTGTTCGTACGCTTCAACGATGGCGTTCTGAATCCGCTCGCGACAGCGTGCGTTGATCGGGTGAGCCACGTCCGCGTGCAGTTTGGTGCGCCCGGCCGAGTCCCGGCCCGCTCGGTTCTCGTTGAGCTTGGCGCCACACTCATTGCAGAACTTGGCGCGAAGGTGATTCTTCGAGCGGCACTTGGGACACCGATCGGTAAGCTTCCGCGAGGGCATGGCCACGAAGAGGCCGTTGGTGCCCTCGATGATCTTCAGGTCGCGCACAACGTACTCGCCGTCGAACGTGACGCTGCAGAACGCCCGGAGTCGCTCGGTGTTGTCCTGTACCAGTTTGACCCGTACCTCGGTGATCTCCATGGTGATCTCCTGTGAAACCAAAGTGCTATCGCCACCCAAAGTAACGACCGACATAGGTAGCCATTTGCAGCTTCTCCGCAATTCGATCGGCCCACTGCCGGGCTTCCTCACTGTCAGCCAGCAACACAAACATCGTCGACCCGCTGCCACTAAGATGGACGGTGCCTAGGCCCGACCGCTCCAGCCGCCTGCGAATCGACGCCAACGCCGGACACACTCTCTCTGCCGCAGGCCGCAGGCTATTGTAGCAGCAATTAATGAGTTGGTGCACCGATGCGGGAGGTTTTTCCCACGCGTTCTCTGACGGACGAGCCCGGGCGTCGCAAGTCCTGAAAGCGCCATAGACCTCTGCCGTGGAAATCTGCAACGGCGGCATGATCAGCAGCACACACCCAGGCGGCTGATAGGACAACGGCTGCACCGTTTCGCCTCGACCGGTGATCAGGGCCGTTCCGCACCGCAGGAAGAAGGGAACATCCGACCCCAGTTCGGCCGCGATTTGCGACAGGACCGCCAGGTCCGATTGAAGTTGCCACCACGTCGCCAGCAGCAGCAGCGTAGCGGCGGCGTCGGAGCTGCCGCCGCCCAGCCCCGCACCAGGGGGAATGGTCTTCGCCAGCCGCAGCCGAACGGCTGGTTCGATCTGGTACCTCCGGGCCAGCAGTTCCGCTGCCCGCCAGACGAGGTTGGACCGATCGCTGGGCACCCGACCATCGGTGCACGTCAGGTCCAGGCCCGGTTCGGGACGTGGCTGGGCCTCCAACTCGTCGCACAGGTCGACGGCCGTTACGACGGAATGGAGTTCATGGTAACCATCGGGCCGCCGTCCGAGGATGTCGAGAGTGAGGTTGATTTTCGCTGGTGCTGTGATTCTCACGATGCTACTGCCAAAGCTAGGCCTGCCAGCGGCCACCGGAATACTAAGGGCGCGGCCGCAGCGATGCCAGCCGAGGCGCGGCAGTACGCGTGCTTTTTGGCCGGCGCCCTGCTGGACCGGAAGCGGCGGGGAGGGTACATACGGCCCATCGCGCGTCGGTCAAACGCCGTCGGTGGTATGGTGAGGTGCTCGATTAGGCAGACAACGCCCAATTCGGTGGTCTCCGGCACGCGCGTGCGGCGGTGGCACCTGCATCGCCGGCTCTACGACTGGGTGCTGCACTGGGCGGATACGCCCTACGGCACGCCGGCCCTTTTCTGCCTGGCATTCGCCGAATCGAGCTTCTTTCCTGTGCCGCCGGACGTGTTGCTGATCGCCCTGGCGCTGGGCAGCTCGCAGAAAGCCCTGCGATTCGCCCTGTGGTGTTCGATTGCCAGCGTCGTAGGAGGCTTGCTGGGCTACTACATCGGCTACGGCCCGCTCGCGTACGTGGGGCAGAAAATCGCCAGCTTCTACGGGCGGGAAGAGCTGCTATCGTCGCTACGGGAGGAATTCGGGCAGCGTGGCGTGCTGTGGGTCTTCCTGGCGGGCTTCACGCCAATCCCCTACAAGATCTTCACGATTGCCGCCGGCATGGCCAAAATGCATCTTGGTCTGTTTGTACTGGCTTCGGCCGTGAGCCGCTCGGCGAGATTCTTCCTGGTGGCCTGGCTGATCTGGCAGTTCGGGCCGCGGATCAAGCCGGTTATCGATCGCTACTTCAATTTGCTGTGCGTGATTTTCGCCGTATTGCTGGTTGGCGGCTTCCTGGCGATCAAGTACATTAGGGGGCACTAGGAACCGAGACCCCGACGTCCGTCTCGTCGTGCTGACGGGTGGCGGGCACGCCCGGTACCGACCATTTCTGCTTGAGCGAAGGGCGGATAGCATGAACGACCCGCAACGCGCTCGGATGCTGCAACTTGCCCGCGAGACTCTGCAAGCCAAACTTGCAGGGCAGCCGCTGCCTGACGTGGCGCCCTTCGACTGCGTAGACGTGCCACATTCCGGTGCGTTCGTCACGCTGAGGAATCGCGGTCGGCTTCGTGGCTGTATCGGTACGTTCTCACCGCAGGGAACGCTGCCCGAGACGATCCGTGACATGACCAAGGCAGCGTGTGACGACCCGCGGTTCTTCGCCGATCCGGTCGGGCTTGACGAATTGGGTGAGCTGAAGATCGAGATCTCGGTTCTGTCGCCCCTGACGCCGACCGACGACCCGCTCTCACTGGAACTGGGCAAGCACGGCATCTATATCCGTCGAGGCGTGGCTGGCGGGTGCTTTCTGCCGCAGGTCGCGACCGAACTGGGGTGGGACAAGGAAACCTTTCTTTCGCAATGCTGCCGGGGTAAGGCCGGGCTTCCCGCCGACGCCTGGAAAGACCCCGATACCGAGGTGCTGCTGTTCACCGCGGAGGTCTTCGGCGAAGAGCCGAGCGACGCGGAAGGTCGCTGAGGCCGGTGGCACGCCGTCGTTCTGCTCCCATCAGCCGTCGACCGTGGGCACCTGCTGGACCGCAAACACCACCGTACCCCCACCGGTATGCCGATGGGGGTCAAGGCATTGGACGTACGCCGGGCCGTCCTTGGGTCCCAGTCCCCACCGATCCGGCGTGGATACCCGCAAGGCGTTGTAGTGGGGCATGAGACTGGCCAGAGCGTGCATGCAGACCGGCTTGGGGCTCGAGAGGCGATAACCTTCCAGCAAGCGGAACGAGTCGCCAACTTGAAAGACTGGACACGTGCCGTTGATCTGCTCGACTGTCACGAGCGTGTCACATTTCATGGCCTGCTCCCGCACGAAGGGCTGACAAAGCCAAACCTGTGTCTCAAAACGGCACGTCATCGGGATCGTACACGTTGACAATCCAATCCGGATCGGGCTGGAAGAGCGACACCAGATAGTCCATCTGCGGGGTGAAGAGCACGATGTGGCCGTAGCAGATGTTGAGTTCTTCAGCCGCTTCGTCGCGGGGCTGCCCGAGGACGCTCATTCGCCAGATGGCCGCCGCGGCCCCGCTGCGATCGGCACCGGCCTGACAGTGCAGCCAGATTGGGTGTTCGGCCGTGGTCAGCGCTTCGTACAAAGAAAGCAGGACGGCGTTGGACGGCATGTGCGTAGCGCTCATCGGGATGTTGACGAGTTCGACGCTCAACTCGCGGCACACGCGATCCTCATCCTGCCACCAGGGCTCGTCGGGGTTCTCGCCTCGTAGATTGATGACGGTTTTGATATCGAACGCTGCGATGACGTCGCGAAGCATGTTCTCGTCGGGTTGGCTCGACCGGTAGGCTAGATCGTCCTCGATGGCGCGCAAGTTCGCCAACGGGTACACACCATGCGGACCTGCAAAAGACCCGTCACAACCGATCAGAGCAATTAGCAGAACCGTCGAAATCACGTGCTTGCGCGACCACACCACTTCAGCACCTCTTGAGCAAAACGAGCCGGCCCTTTGGGACACAGGGCCATTCGAACTCCAGCGATGACGCGCCCGTCGAGCTGGCTGGCCAGGGTAGCCTGCGGGGGCAGCACCGTCCAGACGGCGATTATCGGCCCCGCAGGTTGATTGACGCGAGGCTGGGCTGCCCGGTAAGATAATATAGGTTGGGGAGGAGGCGGACTGTGCCCATATCAGGTGCTTGCCACGCGGCGTTGCTGGCAGGGGACGACGCAGCTTCCTCGGCGGCACGGGCAAATCTCGATGCTGAGTTTTCCGGCATGTGGAGGGACGTCATGCGAGTTCATGCGTACGCAATGGGTCTATCGGTGGTGCTATTTGCATCCGCGGCGGCTTTCGCTGCAACCTACCACGCCTATCCGGGCGACAACCTTCAGACGGCGATCGAGTCGCTGTCTTACGGTGACACGCTGATCGTCCACAGCGTGGGCGGGGACGGCACGGGACGGTATGACCACTTCAGGGTGTACAACCTGCGAGGCGACAATCCCCGCACCCCCGATAACGAATGGATCACGGTGCAGGCGGCCGATGGCGAGCCGCGGCCGGTGATCTACGGGGGTTCCTATAATCTGTACAACCTGGTGGAGTTCCGCGACTACATTGGATACGCAAAGATCATTGGGCTGGAGTTCGACGGCGGGTCGGATTCGATCAAGCTGCCCGGCACGTCCGGCGACCATGTCATCTTTGAAGATCTCTACATGCACAACATCGGTAACACGGGGATCAACCTCTCCAGTTGCGGCAACGTGAGCTTCATGGAGATCCGTGGCTGCGAAATCACCGACACCGGATATGCGGGTAACGGCGAGGGGATGTACCTCGGGACGCACGGCTACCAGGGAACTGGCGCGGGCATCCTGCGTGACTCGATTATCGAATACAACTATGTTCACCATTGTTACGGCAGCCAGGGCGACGGGATCGAGGTGAAGTACGAGTGTTATCGCAACATCGTGCGAGACAACGTCATCCACGACACTCAGTACCCGGGCATCCTGTCCCACGGCACGGCACGGCCGACGGCGGCCGACAACAACATCCTGACCCGCAACGTAATCTGGAACAGCGGCGACAACGGCATCCAGACCCACCAGACCACCACCATCGTCAATAACGTGGTGTTCAGCTCGAGCCGCTGCATCAACGTCGGCGAGAACACCAGCAACTCGGGCATCCTGCACGACATATACGTCTACAACAACACCTTCTACAGCGCATCGAGCCGCACGGCGGGGTTCTACGTCAGCGGCAAGACCAACGTCGAGATTTGTAACAATCTGTTCTATCAGCCGAGTGCCGGCAGCCTCGCTGTAACCTTCGACGGAACGGTGGGTATCGTGTCGTCGGGCAATTACTACTATGGCACCACGCAGAACCTGCCCGGCGGCTTCACGGCCGGGCCCGCGCCTGCGGATGCGTTTATCAATTCGTCCACCACGCCCGGCGTGATCGATCTGTACCTCCAGGGCGGTACGGCTCTGGAGAACGCCGGCGACAACACCTACGCCCCGGCCGACGATTTCAACGAGACGTCGCGGCCCCAGGACGGCACGGCCGAGCCCGGAGCCTACGAGATCGTCGGGGCGAGCAATCCGGGCTGGCAGATCGACGAGGAGTTCAAGACACGGCTGGTGCAGCCGGCGTTGGTGTCCAGCGAGCCGCCGGCCGACGGTACCCTGCCCAAGACCCAGAACAACGTGATCCTTCTCACGTTCGACGCGCCCGTCACGCTGCCGGCCGGCGACGCCCTGGTCATCGTCGAGATGGGCGGCGGGCCGGACGTGAGCAGCGCGTTTGCCTATCAGCTCGACCCGAACGATCCAAACGGTCTGACCCTCAAGGCCACCGAGAGCGGTGCGCAGTTGACCAATCTGACGTGGTACCAGGTCTCGCCCGCTGCGGGCCTGGCGGTCGATCCGTTCACGCTCGATGTGTGTGCGCTGTTTGGCGACGCCAACGACAGCGCTCGGGTCACGACGGCCGACTACAGCGAAGTCAAAGCCCACATGGGCGAGTATACCGACGCCCGCTACGACCTGGACGGCAGCGGCCGCATCACCACCGCCGACTACAGCGTCGTCAAGGCGCATATGGGTGACCGTGCCCCGACCAAGCCATAGATCGTAACGTTGGAAGTGGGTACATCACGGCCCGGTGCGTTGCCCCGGCGGCGCGGGGCGCGGGGGGCCTGGCTTTTCACAGGCCTGTGCCACCGACCGGCAAGCCCTGTGCGTAGCAGCCTCAGCTATTCATCGGAGGTTGGCTCGTCCGACTCGGGTAACTGCAACTCGCGCGGCGAGCGGTGGATCGGCTCGACTGTGGGCAGTTCGCTCTTCACCGAGACCCCGAGCTGCTTGAACCGCCTGATACTCGGGAACACTCGTGACTCCAGCGATCCGACCGCATTGTCGAACGCCGTGACGGCACGAATCAGCCCGGAGCGAGCATCGCTGAAGTGTCCCGCAAAGACGCGGATTCGCTCGTAAAACTCCTGGGCGATCCTGGCCACTTCCTGGGCGTTGCGGGTCATCTGTTCCTGCTGCCAGCCGTACGCCACCGACCGCAGAAGGGTGATCAGCGTCGTCGGCGTGGCGAGCACCACGCGATGCTGCATGCCGTACTCGATGAGATCCGAGTCGCATTCCAGCGCCGCGCTGAAGAAGCATTCGCCCGGGAGAAATAGCACAACCAAATCCGGGGTCGGTGAAAACTGCGCCCAGTAGTTCTTGCTGCCGAGCTTGGTCAGATGGTCACGGACCTGGCGGGCGTGTCGCGCCAGAGCCGTCTGTCGGCTCGACTCGTCGGCTGCTTCGACGGCTTCGAGGTAGCCGGCCAACGGAACCTTGGCGTCAACCACGATCTCCTGCCCGGCGGGGAGCTTGACGATCATGTCCGGACGCAGACGCCCGCCCTCATCCGTCGCGGACACCTGCTCGACGAAATCGCAATGCCGGCTCATGCCCGCCAGTTCGACGGCGCGGCGGAGAGTCAGCTCGCCCCAGCGCCCGCGAACCTGTGGGGTCCGCAACGCCTGCACCAGGTTGCCCGTCTCGCGCTGTAGCTCCTGCTGCGTGCTGCCGATCTGACCCATCTGTTCGCGCAACTGCCCGTAGGCTTCCTGACGAGCCCGCTCGATCTGACGGAGATTCGTTTCGTATCGCTGGAGCGTCTCGGTCAGCGGCTTGACGAGGGCGTCGATATCCTTCTGACGCTGACCGAGATCGCCCTTGGCCTGGGCCAGGACGGTGTTGAACGTCTGCCTGGCCAGATCGAGAAAGCTCTTCTGGCTGTCCTGAAGGGCGCTGCCGGCCAGTGCTTTGAACGTATCGCTGAGCTTTTGCTGCGCCTCATCGAGCAGTCTTCGCTGTTCGGCAAGATTCCGCTCCTGCTGTTCGAGGCGAGTCTGGGCCTCGACCCGGGTGCGAACCTCCTGGTCCAGGCTCGTCCGAAGTTGAGCGAGTTGCTCCTCCAGGCCCGTACGCTGTTCGCGGAGTTGCTCGGTCTGCCACCGCGCGCCGGCCGCACGACTTCGAGCCCACGACCAGGCCAGAAGCGCGCCGGCCGCGAACCCGCCAACGGCAGCCACGACATACCCAATCAGAGAATCGGACGGCATCGTCCACCCGCCAAGACGTCGATCCAACCAGCTTATAGCTCGTACCACGCAATCACAAGCAGGTAGCCGGACGCGTGTTGTCGCTGCCGACACATCAACGCGGCGTCAGCGTTGAGTCGACGCACCGGCCCGCTGCGCCCTACTTGCGGGCCGCCTGTCGTTCCTGCTCGTCCAGCGCTTTGTCGGGATACCAGTCCCACATCGAGCATGGCAAGGCCATACCGTCCAGCGCTTGACGCGAGATGCGGTCGAGTTTCTCGTATACGTCGCGGGGCATCTGTACCTCGCTGGCGGCGGTATTGCCGCGCACCTGATCCGGTTTGCGGGCGCCAACCAGGGCAGAGGTGACCCCCTCGGTCGATAGCACCCACTGAATAGCTAACTGCGACAGGGCTACGCCCTGCGCGTCGGCAATCGGCTTCATCTGCTCGACCGCGCCCACGCAGCGCTCGTAGGCCTCGGGAATTTGGAACAGCACGTTTCGGCCCTCGTCCGGCGCGGGGCGGTTCTGCCGGTTATACCGCCCGGTCAGCAGGCCCTGCGCCAGCGGACTATACGGCAGCACACCGATGTTGTGTTGGCGGCAGTAGGGCAGGATTTCGCCCTCGATCTCACGCCACAACAGGCTGAACGGCGGCTGAAGCGAGACAATGTTGCCCCCCGAGCGCACCAGGTCCATCTGTTGGCAGTTGAAGTTGGATACCCCGATGTGCCGGACCTTGCCCTCCTTCTGGAGCTTGACCAACTCCGCCATGCTTCGGTCCATCGGCACCTGTCGCGTGGGCCAGTGAATCTGGTACAGGTCGATGTAGTCCGTGCCCAGTCGTGCAAGGCTGGCTTCACAGTGAGGGCGAATCTGCTCGACCGCCAGGTTGCCTGCCGAGATTTTGGTGGCGATGAGGGCCTCGTCGCGCCGGTCGGCCAGCGCCTTACCGAGAATCTGCTCGCTGCGGCCTCGTCCGTAACCCTCCGCCGTGTCGAACAGGTTAATGCCGCAATCGAGGGCGGCGTGGACGGCGGCGATAACCTCGGCTTCGGTCGATCCCCAGTGCCCGGTATCAAGCTGCCAGCAGCCCATGCCCACCACCGATACGTGCAAGTCAGAATCTCCAAGCCTGCGTTTCTCCATTGTCTGATGACTCCTACGGTTGCGGCCGCACCGGCCCGCCTATCGTTCTTGCGTTCCCTCTTGCCGTGCCTTCTTGAGGGCGGCGATCCGATCGCGAAGTTCCGCGGCCAATTCGAACTGCTCGCTACGGACCGCCTCGTTCTTTTCCTGCTCCAAACGCTCGACCTGGTCGAGTGGGCGCTGCTTTTCGATCGCCTTGGTCAGTTCGTCCAGAGCGTCCAACGACCGCTGCCGCTCGGTCTGGAACACCTCGTCCTCCATCTCCGCCAGATCGCTGATCAGATCGCGTGCGGTCCGAACGGCCTGTCGAGCCCCCTCGAAGTCACCGGCCCCCAGACACAGCAACCCGCGGGCGGTGTGATGAATGCGAAGGATGTAAGGCCACCACTTCTCGAGGCGGTTGCAGTCGTCCTCTTCGGCGGCGTAGCGGTTCACAAAACGAAACAGACGCATGTTCCGCTCGGTGTCGCGGATGACGCGCTGGAAGTCCTCGAGTTGCAGCAGCACGACGTACCGCTGGTAGACCATGCCGCTTTCCTCAAACAGCTCTTTGGCTTGCTCGGCGGAGAGCCGCAGTTCGGGATCCTGTTGCACTCGTTGCTGCCAATAATCCAGCGCGAATTCGCAGTCATGCGGCCGGACCCCGTCCGGGCGGCCATCGCATTCGAATTGCAGAATACCGTGGTAGCTCTGTACGCAGACGCGTATCTGCACTCTCTCGCGCCCGTCGTCCCCGACGACCTTGCGAAACCGCGTCGCCTCATCCAGCGGCCAGTCGCGCAGAATCGAAGAAATATCCTGACTCACGTTCGAGCCCCTTCACACAGACCCGCCTCAGTGGCCATTGTATGCAGGATCGCAGCGCTGCCAACCTTTCGATGAGCAGGCCGGCAAAAGGCCCCTCACCGTGGTGTAGAGACCACCTGTCGCCTCGATGCTAACGCGGCCTCTTTCCGCTAGGATAGTCGCCGACGGCGGGAACGACAGAGCTTGCCAGCGAGTGCGAACTGAATGACGCCCAGGCAGCGATATATCGAGACGCTCACCTTCGGCAGCCCCGACAGGATCCCCTTCCATGCCGGCGGCGGACGCAAGTCGACCCGGGCGCGATGGCACAAGGAGGGGCTTCCCGAGGCGAAGAACCCTATTACTCATGTGATGGAACTTCTCGGCATCGAGCCCGATCGCACCGAGCCGCCCGTCAGTCTGGACGCGGATTTCCGAATGATCCCGCAGTTCGAGGAGGAGGTCCTCGAGCACAAGAACGGTCATTACGTCGTGCGTGATTGGAAGGGCAACATCTGTGAGATCTCCGACCAGTACGATGTGACCTATCTGCGCCAGGCCATCGATTTCGTCACGAGGCGGTGGATCAGCTGCCCCGTCGAGACGCGCGACGACTGGGAGCAGATGAAGACGCGGTACGACATCGACGCACCCGGGCGGTTCCCCGCCGATTTTGCCGTCCGGTGTGAGATGGCCAGGCAGCGCAATCATGTCCTCGGCTTCCGATTCTCCGGGCCGTTCTGGCAGATGCGCGAGTGGTGCGGCTTTGAGGGGCTGTGCATTCTCATGGCCGAGCAGCCGGAGTTCGTCGACGAGATGGCCGAGTTCTGGAGGGACTTTGTTTCACGGATGCTCGATCGCATTCTTGCGCGCGTCGTGCCCGACTCGGTCGGCTTCAACGAGGACATGGCCTATAAGGCCAAAGCGATGATCTCGCCCGAGATGACCCGCCGGTTCTGCAAACCAAGCTGGGACTGTTGGACGCACCAACTTTGCTCGGCGGGCGTGCCGCTGATCGATATGGACAGCGACGGCTTCATCGGCGAACTGATCCCGATCTGGATCGAGTCGGGTATCAACGTCTGCGACCCGATCGAAGTGGCCGCCCATAACGACATCGTGGAGTTCCGTCGCCGCTTCGGGCACCAGATGGCCTACACCGGCGGGGTGGACAAGCGAGCGATGGCCAAAGGCGGACACATTCTGCGCGAGGAAATCAGACGCATCGAGCCGGTGGTTCGAGACGGCGGCTACATTCCGGGTTGCGACCACGGCATACCCGCTGACGTGTCCTGGCAGAACTTTGTCGATTACTGCCGCCTGTTGGCGCAGATCACCGGATGGCTCTGACCATGGTTGCCTTCGGTCCGGCAGACGGAACAACCTTCCTGCTTTGCAGGAGGGGATGACACGCAATGGCAGCAACGCCCGCCCTGGAGGTATGCCGGGTCAGTCACACGGTGGACGGCAGGCGCATCCTTGATTCGGTGCAGTGGACGATCGAGCAGGGCGATCGATGGGCCATGCTCGGGCCCAACGGTGCCGGCAAGACAACCCTATTGCGCCTGCTGTGCGGGTACATCTGGCCCGACCCGGGCGGTCAGATTCGCCGGCGAGGCGAGCGACTGGTCGACCTGCGGCAACTCCGACGCAGCATCGGCTGGGTTACTTCGACGCTGGCGGGCCAGATCCCGCCGCGCGAGACCGTGGTGGACACGGTGCTTTCGGGCCGGTACGCCCAGGTCGGCCTGACGCCCGTTCAGTGGGAAAAGCCCAGTCGCGACGACCGATCGTGCGCCAAGGAGCGTCTGCGACAGTTCGGCTGCGAACACCTCACCGCCCGGCCCTTCGGCACACTCTCGCAGGGCGAGCAGCAGAAGGTCCTGATCGCCCGCGCCCGCATGGCCGAGCCGTGGGCGATCCTGCTGGACGAGCCCTGCGCCGGCACCGACCCCGGCGCCAGGGAGCGGTTTCTCGGGTGGCTTCAATCGCTGGCCGAGAACGCCGACGACCTGACACTCATCCACGTCACGCATCATGTCGAGGAGATCATGCCCGCCTTCGACAACACGCTTGCCCTCAGCCGAGGGCGCGTCGTGCGGGCAGGACCAACGCCCGATGTGCTGACCCCGTCCGTGCTCCAAGAGCTCTACGGTGTCCGCTTCGACCTCATTCGCCGCAACCGGCGGTACTGGCCCATTCGCCCGTAGGCCGATCGCATGACAACCGGCCTACGGCCCATGCAACGCCAGTCACCTATCTCTTCTTCTTCGTCGTCGCTGCAAGCAGATGCGCAACCGTCACTCTGGCCAGTGATCCCTCGGCGGCAGCGGCCGCATCCCGAAAGATCGTCGTCAGACCCTGACGCAACGCCCTCGGAACCCGCAAGCCGGAAATCGTACCGCGAATATCGCTCACGCCGCCGACGGCATTGATCACCTCGAGGACCGTCACCTTACGAGGGTCGCGCGCCATGTAGAAGCCGCCCCTCGGTCCACGCTTGGAGCGTAGAACCTTCCGGGCTGCCAAAAGGCTGAGGATCCTGGCAAGATAGGCCACCGGCAGACCGAACGTCTCAGCGAGCTGGCTGGCCTGGACGCCCTGCTGACCCTTGGGTTGCTGGCGTGCGATCTCGGTAACCGCCAAAAGAGCATACGTCGGCGACTTCGGTTGCAGCATCTCGTTCCTCCACTCGTAACAGGAAAAGGCCGCCGCGCCCGGGCACTCCCCGCCGCTCGGCGCTGACCGAAGCCAATGGTACCGACAAACCAATTCGCAAACAAGTGCGGACCGATAACGGAGGCTTTTTTTCGCCGTCGACCACCTTGTTGCCGATGTCGCGGCCAGGATCTTGGCGACTACTGGCCCGAGCCTAACTGAACGAGTAGAATTATGTTGGCAAATGAGACCCAGCGGTGTCTGGGCAGTGAGGTGGACGTCGCCCGGGGGCGTAGCTCAGTCGGTAGAGCAGCGGCCTTTTAAGCCGTGGGTCACAGGTTCGAGCCCTGTCGCCCCCAAGTTACCTGTCAGTCTGCGGTCCGCACACACCCAACGACGGCAAGTGTCTTCTATAAAAGCACTTACGTCTGTCGGCCCAGTGTAGGTCGCGCGTTCAGGCCAGCACGTGTCCAATGAGCCCTGGCACACGCAGCTGTCGGCGCGCGTGGCTGCGATGGCATCGACTCGTGCGTTCGCCAACTTTGATCCGATCCCCTTCACGGCTATCTTGATGGACAGCTTCACCGGAGTACGATAGCCCAACCGTTCTGATGTGCGCCCTGGACACGGTGGGCATCGACATGCCAACCACACCGAAACTAACAGTCCACACTGGCGCCAAGGCCTGGGACACGATCTGGAAATGGAGGTGGTTTGCCAGGCCCCAATGGCAAACCCAATTCCGCAAGCAGAGGGAAGGCACGCGCCGAGCCCTGGCGTCGCTGCTGGGGAAGCTGGACGTTCGGTCGGTCCTCGATTGCTCATGTGGCCTGGGTTCGAAGACCATCCTCCTGGCCGAGATGGGGTACGAGGTCGAGGGGTCCGACGGTAGCGCCTTCGCCGTCAAACGAGCCGCCGAGCTTGCAACCGAACAGGCTCATAATATCCGCTTCTTCCGCGCGCGGTGGGCAACGCTCGGCAAAGCCGCCGGCCGCAAGTACGACTGTATCTACAATGATTCATTCGCATTGATCACAACGCGGCGTTCCCTTAAGGCGGCCGCTAGAGGCATCGGTTCGGCACTTAAGCGTGGGGGCAAGTTCGTCTTTACGGGTGCCGATCAATGGTCAAAAGATTCCGACAGAAGCCGGTTGATCGAAGAGCAATTCACGCAGCAAGGGCCCTTTGAAGTCCTTCCTTTATACGAGTGCGACGGCGTCAGGCTGACAGTGATCGTCGCTCGCGAAAAAACGCCCGATGGCGTGCTGGGCAGCCGCGTGCATATCATCGACGACCACGGCTCGGTCCGCGTGGAGGTCGCTCGCGTGCTCGACGCCTGCAAGTGGACCTGGACAGACTACAATGACGTCCTGCGATCAGCCGGTTTCAGCGAGCTGTATAGCGTCAGGGAGAAGGGCCTCGGCTCCGAGCCCCACATCTTCAATGTTGCAGTGAAATAGGCACACCGAGAACCGCGCCGCCCCTGCCGTAGGAGTGTGGCTGTCCGACGGGCCCGCTACTCCGTTTTGTCGAGCTCGAACTGGACACCGACGCGGTAACCACCCGCTGAGGGAACCGTGTGAACCACGCGGGCGGGCACCCACGGGAAATCGTCGCCCTTCTCGGCCTCCCGCAGAAGGATCTGTGCCCCGATCGGCAGGACCCCGCGACAGACCAACCCCACCCCGCCCTCGCTGACGTCGTGGGCGGCGGCGACCAACCGTTGCTCGCTACCGCCTTCTAATCTCACGATCACTTCGACGGTAGCCGGCCAGGGATATCGCAGGGATCGCCGTCTTCCCAGGTACTCATCGGCCACACTGGCAGAGGCCGCACCCGCGACCCACGCAGCGACCACGCTACCCGGATCCTGTGCCACCATCCGATCTTCGTTCATCGCCGACCTCCCAACCGAGCAAGCCGGCCCTACAGCCGTGCCCCACGTGGTTGCCAGCAGCTGTCGACCCAGCCCGCGTACCTTTCCTCTACCCAATATCGGTAAGCAAGCGCAGAAGCTCCAACTCGTTCGCACAGCATCCAGGAATGGCAAACCACCCCTGTTGCCAGGACCAAGCTGGCCGAAGCGAGTAGGGACCTTCAAGCGGCAACGGCACGACCCGCGGGTTCTTAACGCCCGTGCTCGCCTATCCCTTTCGCCAGAAGTAAGTTACGTCCAAAACCGATCGGGCGTAGCCACGTCCTACACCAGCCGGCCGCATCAGCGACCTTGGCGGGCGGGAGACGGTCGGTGTGCCAGCAGCGTCGCGGTGTGGGCATCAAGCCAGACCCCCGCCCCCCCAGGATCAGCCGGCTGCTGGGTGACTGGATCTCGCCACTGCACCGGCTCGGTACCCACGCGGACCGCCCCGGGCGAGCCCGAGAAGTTGGCCACCAGCAGGTACTGCCGATTGTCGCGGCCCCGTACTAGCACGGCCCGGCTGGCGTCATCCCGACCGTCCTCGTGGCGGGACGCCAGGCGCTCGGCTGCGTTCGCCGCGTGCAGCCGACGTGTCTGGCCCGCGTCCGTCGAGGAAAGGATCACACACGCGTTGTCCAGTATGACCGCAGGCCCCCAGACGTCCCACATCCCCTGTCGGAACTGCCAGCATAGCGTGTCGGTAAACAGGCTGCCGAAGGCCCCGCCGATCCGCCGTCCGCGCTGAAGCAGCCGCCAACCGTCGGCCCCATACACGCCAATCAGACCGATCTGGTCGTCCACGTTGACCCAAGACGACCGAAAGTCGATCAGCTTCCCGCCGGGGCCCGTATGAGAGGCAATCCTCCTGTCGCCCGAACCCGAGACGTAGCGACGCACGTGTTGGTTGAACAGATCGTTGGGCACCTCCAACTTCACACCCAGCAAGCTGGTCAGGTACACGCGGCGCGGCGATGCGACGGCCCACTCCATCCGCACCATGGTGTGGGCGTCGGGCAGGGCGGCTGCGACGATGTAGTGCCGCGCGCACTGGTCGCTTTGCCATCCCTCCGGGATGTAGGCGTCGATCCCTTCGACGATCTCGCCCATGGTGACAAAGCCACCATCGAAGGAGTGCAGCAGGCAAACCCGGACCTCCCGATCGCCGCTGGCGCCCTGGGTGAGGATCTCCCCGCTCAAGTTGTCTTCCCACTCGGCGAGGTGGCCGCTGCCCGGCGGCAGGCATAACCCCTGCACGCGGTGGTGCGCCGCGCGCCAACTCCAACTCACCAGTCGCGTAGCCGATCGATGGAATACCGCGCCATGCTGCGGCTCTTGCCATCCGCCCGCGACGCACGCTTCGAAGTCGGTCTCCGCCTCGCGCACCGGCGCTTGAAGGCCTCTCAGCCAGCAGACCGTCATCGACAGCGCGGCAGCCTTGTCCGACTCGAGGCGCGTGTAGTAGTAGGGGCTGGCTTCGGCCAGGTGCGCCAAGCGCGACGAGAGAAACCCGCCATCCGAGTTGCCCGACTGCTCCTGACGGATCAGGTCGACGGCACCGGCCAGCAGGCCGATCGCTTGGGCGTCCTGCCAGTGCTCGGCCGCGAACACCAGCGCCGGCAGAAGGTAGTCCTGGCAATAGCAGTAACGTTGCCGGGTGTCGCCCCCGATGCGTGCCAGCCGGCCATCGGCAAACACAAACCGCCTTACCGTGCGCCAAAGGTCCTTCTGATGATGGTACAGCGACTCGGGCGGCGCCTGCCCTAGGCTCTTCATATCGAAGTGCAGCATCGCCGCGTTCGACAGGCAGATAACCATGTATCCGACATTGAGGTACCCGTGATGGTCGAGCGCGTAGTGACCAAAGAAGTTCGCCCCGACGTGCCAGTCCCTCACGGGTCGACCGGCCACGATGCGCTGGTCTTCCGCGTCGGCGGGTACCGACACGGCGTTCATCAGGAACTCATGCGCCCGCTGCCGCCACGCGCCCGCTTGGGCATGGTCGGGATACATCACGGCTGTCCGCCACAGCAGCGCGCCGTTCCACAGGTTCGATTCGGGCACGTTCGTGTGGCTGCCGTCCCACAGGTCTGCGCAGACCCCCGTGTGTCCGTGCTTCGTGTAGCGGTTGTGGATCCAGTCCGCCTCGCTGGTCAGCACCCGCCGCAGCGCGTCACGATCGTCGTCTGACATACGGGGCTGAAGCAGGTATACCGCATGCATCATCCGCTCGACGCCCAATGCGCTGATCCACGTATGCCCCCACTTTCGGCCGTCGGCACACTGGTAATCACCCGACTTGTGACTGGCCAATGAGAAGCGAAGCGCCCGCAGGGCGCGCTCCAGCGCGAGTGGCTGGGTGCATCCCTTCAAATGCTCGGCGGCCTCGGGCAACATCGCCAGCGCGGCCATGGCCGCCAGATATTTCTGGTTGGTCTGCACGCCCCAGTTGTCGTAGCCCGTGCCGAACCCGCCCAAGTCGTCCCGGTCGGGCGCGTCCCACCAGTAGCGCTCGGCAAACGCGGCCCAGCGCCCCAGCGCTTCCCATGCCGCACGTGAAATCCTCCTGACGCGCTCGTCCATCGTCCTGGCTCCTGAGACAAGATGGCTCGTGCATCAACGCGTCGGGACCGCTGCAAGCCGCTCAGCCGCGCTGTTTCGACGCATCCCGAGTCGTGGGTCCATCGTATCGACCTATCGGGCAATCCTCAAAGGCTCTGGCTCCAGACAACGGCCACTTGTATCCTGCCGTCGATGAGCGCCCGGCGGGCACCCTTCCCGGCGGCGCATGATCACGGAAGGAGCGCGAAATGGCCAAGGCCCGTCCGTACCCGACCAAGCTGCTGAAGGGCGGAAAGTCGCAACGCACCTTCACCGGCGCCAACGCCGCGCAGATCGCCATGCCGCTCGGCGGCATCGGCGCCGGCTCCATCTGCCTTAACGGTTCTGGCGGGTTGCAGGACTTCTCGATCCGGAATCGGCCAGCCACCACCGCCATGCCCGACCGCCATGCCGCGGGCGACCAGGCCTTTGCGGTGTTGCACGTCAAGGGACGCCGACCGCTGACGAGACTCGTGGAAGGTCCGTATCCCGCCGAAAAGATTTACAGCCTGGGTCTAAAGGCCGGTGGTAATCGGGGCGGTGATTGCCACGGCCTGCCGCGTTTCGAGCGTTGCTCGTTCCGCGGTGAGTACCCCTTCGGCTTCGTTCGGCTGAGCGATCCAGCCGTGCCGCTGCGCGTGAGCATCACGGGCTTCAGCCCCTTCGTGCCGTTGGACGACGTCGCCTCGGGCATTCCGTGCGCCGTGCTGGAGTACACCCTTGAGAACCGCTCGAATGCAAAGGTCGACTACGAATTCTCGTACCACCTCAGCCATCTCGCCGGAGGCGGACCGAGTGACCAGGCCACGCGCAACGCCGCTTTGCCCGGCAGAGGGGTATTCCTCTGCAACAAACGACCACCTAACGCCGAGGATTTCGGCAGCGCCAGCCTAACCGTGATCGGCCACCGACCCGCTATCAAGGCCATGTGGTTCCGTGGCGGCTGGTTTGATTCGGTCTCCGTCCTGTGGCGCGAGCTGACGACCGGCACCTTCCAGCCCAACGACGCGTCACCCGACGAAGATACGCCCGGGCGCAACGGCGGTTCGATCCTGCTGTCCGGCTCGCTCAAACCCGATCAGCGAATCACCTACCCAATCGTGATCACGTGGTACTTCCCTAACTGCCACTATGCGGTCGGACAACCACCCCAGCAATGCGCCGCCTGCAACGCCGAGCCCGCCGACGAAAACGCGCCGCCGAAGTGGCGCCCTTTCTACACCTCACGATGGGCCGACGCACGCGAGGTGGCTGAGTTCGTCCACGCCAACTATGCATCCCTGCGCGACAAGACGCAGGCCTTTCACGAGTCGCTATTCCGCTCGACGCTGCCGTCTTACGTCCTCGATGCGGTATCGGCCAACCTGGCGATATTGAAATCGCCCACTGTGCTGCGGCAGGAAAACGGCAACGTGTGGGCGTGGGAGGGCTGCTTCTGCGACGGCGGCTGCTGCTACGGCTC
>CBFCZG010000002.1:0-44027 GCA_965602375.1 uncultured Phycisphaerae bacterium
AGCCTACGCCATCCCCGCAGCCACGATGTCGTGCTGTCGGATCACGCCGACGGGACGCTGCCGATCGTCGAGCACCACCAACTGGGTGATCTTGCTCTTCTCCATCAGCTCCAGACACTCGACCACCAGCGTCTCGGGCCCGACGGTCGAGCGGACCACCGGCAGGTCGCCCGGGTCGCGCCGGCTCTTGCCAAGCAGTTCGGGCAGATCGAGCTTGGCCGGATCGATGCCTCGCAAGGTCAGCCGCCTCAGGTCGCCGTCGGTGAACGTGCCGACGAACCGCCCGTCGCCGTCGACGACGCAGGCCATGCCCAATCGCTTGGCGTCGATCTGCTGAAGGAGATCACGAAAGCTCGCCTGCTCGCTGACAACCGGCAGATCGCCCTCGGCATGCATCAAATCCTTCACCCGCAGCAGCAGTCGCTTGCCCAGGCTGCCGGCTGGGTGAAGCTCGGCGAAATGCTCGGCCCCGAACCCGCGTGCCTCCAGCAGGGCCATCGCCAACGCGTCGCCCAACGCGAGCATCATCGTGGTGCTCGTGGTGGGTGCCAGGTTGAGCGGGCACGCCTCCGGTACGGTGGGGATCAGCAACACCACGCCGGCCAACTCGGCCAGCTTGGAGGCGGCCTTTTCGGTCACGGCGATCACGACGCCGCCGCCTCGCCGGCGGAAGTGCTCCACGAACCGGGCCAGCTCCTCGGTGTTGCCGCTCTTGCTGAGCACCAGCAGCCCGTCGTCGTGCGACACGATGCCCAGATCGCCGTGCAGCCCCTCCACCGGATGCATGGTGACCGCGGGCGTACCCGTGCTCGCCAGCGTGGCGGCGATCTTGCGGGCCACCAGCCCGCTCTTGCCCAGCCCGGTCACGATCAATTGACCCCGCAGGCTGAGGATGGCCTCGACGGCTTGGTCGAATCGCTCGTCGAGCGCGTCGCGCAGGGCCTGGAGCCCGTCGGCCTCATCGCCGATCACCCGCCGCGCCAGCGCCAGCCACGATGTCATCGCCTTGCTTCCCGCCATGATGGGCGAATTGTACGACCTGCCTGCTTCCAGATAAAGCACCCCAGTTGAACACGAAGCTACCCCGGTTCACGCGGCGAGTGGCACCCTCAAGCGAAGCCAAACTTCGTTTGGCGGAGCTTGTGGGTGCTTGCAGTAACAGACCGCTGATCGGTCATATCAGAACCCACCCACAACCTTCGCTTCGCTGCGATTGCAGGTGGCGCCCAACGGGCCACGTCACTCGCCCGACGGCTTCGGCGGACCGGTGCAGGCGAACATGATGTCCAGCGGGGGCTTGTCGCCCTTGCGCGTGCGGCCCGAGCCTTTCAGGTACAACACGCCGATGCCATGGCGAACGTCCTCGTTCATGTTGGGATACCAGTTGTCCTTCGTATCCGGCTCGCTCACCAGTACCGGTTCGCTCCACCCCGTCCCATCCAGGCGCTGAAGATACAGGGCCCCATAGGTGTTGCGCAGGTCTCGCTTGTCCTCAAACAGGGTCTTGCCGAACAGCACGTAGACGTGGGCCGGATCGTGCGACGTGTCCAGGCTCAGGAGCACGCAGAACGTGGGGAACGGCTGAAGCTGCACCGGCTCGGACCAGCTGCCCTCGCCATAGGGCGGACGGCCGCTACGATACCACAGCTTGCCTTCACCGTCGACGTAGCCCAAGTGGATGATCTTGGCCGCCTTATCGTACACGGCGCACATGCGTCGATCGGTGCCGGCCCAGGTGGACATGCCTGAGGCCAATTCGACGTCCTTATCGCCCCACTTCCGGCCATCAAACAGGTTGCCGAACAGTTGCCCCTTGCCGCCGCTGGTCATCATCGCGATCGCGAACGATTGGCCGCCGTCAAGCGTGAGGTTCTCGTGGGCCGTGCTGCCGACCCTCTTCCAGCCATCGCGTCCAGGGCGGACGTCGCCCACGTGTCGAATGCAGCGAAGGTCGGGACCCCACTCGGCGATATCGCCGGGCCTAGCACTCCGCTTCCACAGCACCTCGGTGCCCGCCGCCTCGCCGGCCTCGTTGCGGATCACCGCGCGACCGGTCATCGTGAAGTGGCCTGCCCCATCGAGGTGCAAATCGGGATAGTAGCTCACCCGCGTGTCCAACTTGTGTGGCGCGTTCCAGGCGATGGTCTTGTCGCCGATCGTACCTTGGCACACGAAATGATCGAAGTTCCACTTCGGGGCCGGATCGATCAGCACCGAGTAGAACGTGTGGATGGTGTCGCCACGAATCAGATGACTCCGGCTGGCCTGCGGCGCCTCGGTGGCTGTCCAGATCTTCCCGTCGTCGGAAAAGTGATACGTGTCCGGGCCACCCCGAAACACCAGCCACTTGCCGCGATGCGGAAAGACCAGCCGGATCGTCCCGCGGGTGGTCGAATGGTAGCCGCCGGGCGTGGTGGCAATCTGCGAGTGAGCAAACGTCGGCGCCCAGGGCGCTTGCTGCTCGTCGCCCGGGGCGCCCAGAGAAGCCGACATCACGATCGCCGCAGCTCCACAGAGGGTTGAGATGAGTTTCATCGCATCGTTCCTCCACACTACAAGAACGTCGCCCATATTTCAGGCTTCCTGGGTGGCCAACTCAATCCCGGCGCCGAACTCTCCTCGCTGTCGACATGCCTGCGCCCGTCGCGCCAGGCTTAGGCATGCCCCATGTCGTGCAGCGCACGTCCGAGTAGACTCACGGCCCTGCTGCGCAGGGCTGTGCCACCCGGTGCTACTACAACCCTGGAATCTTGGGCAGCTTGAGGCCCTTGGACTCGGTCTCCTTTTCCTTCGGCTGCTGGCTTTGAGATTCCGGTTGCGGCTCGGCCTCGTGCGCCGGCTTGGGCTGAGGCTGGCCGGCGGTCATGTCCATCACCTGAACGCCCTCGGGCACCTTGAACACGAACCGGTCGGCGCTGATGTCGGGATTGAGCTTGAGGTCTTTGACAATGGTGGTCATGGTGGTCTTGCCGTCGACGCTCTTGCCGACCATCTTGACCATCATGCCGGAGTCCTTGTCGTAGTAGTAGCGCATGGTCATGCCGGCCTGCGCGGCGGGGGCACCTTTCTTGGGCGTCGCTTCGATCACCCACGCCGCTTTGCCCTCGACCGTCTCGTCGGGCAGCAGCTTGAGATCGTAATCCTTGCGCAGCGCGTCGAACCCCTCGCCGACGGCCATATTCTGCCCTTCGGCCACCCTGTTCTTGATGACCATCTTCTGCCCTTGCGACTCGCTCAGCGTCCAGATGTACTTGTCGTCCGACACCACCAGCACCGTGCTTTCGGTCTTCCGCTCCTGGCCGCCGACTTCCATGACGCTGGTCGACTTACTTTCCATCCGGTGCAGCCACTTGCCGTCCTTCTTGAGCAGCTCGTCGGTGCCGACCGTCTCGGTCCTGCTTTTGACCGGCGCCTCCGACACGATCGTGCTTGTCGACTTGTACGTGCACGACTTCATCGCAGCGCTCTTGGCCGCAAGCGCTTTCTGTACCGATTCAAGGTCGTCGGCCCATCCGAGCCCGGCCCAAGTCACGACACACACCGCCGCCGTCAACAGTACGCTCCAACGCATCATGGCAAACGCTCCTTTCTGCATCATTCGGGTGCGCAGATCCGTGCACACACCGAAGAATCATCGCTGTTGCCGGCCGACGAGTTCTTTTCGCCATTCGGCCAGCATGTGCTCGTAGGCGGCGACGGTCGCCGACGTAATGATGTGCCCCATCTCGCCCATGCCGTCCCAGCCCTGGCCCTGGTACGTGCACTGCGTCTCCAGCAGTCCTTCCAGCATCTCGATGGAGAAACCCGGATCGGTCTGCCGGCGCATCGCCACATAGGCGCAAGTGCTTTCGAAAACCTCATCGTACTTGTGGTCCTTCCAGGAGGTCCTCGACACGCCGCGGTCTCCGCGCTCGGCGGCCCGGCCATGCCGGATCAGTACGGAAACGTCCGGTCCATTGTAGCCGCCGCCAACTCGACAAGATACTGACTGATTCGCTCGACGGCTATCTCGACGTACTGCCGGCCCTTCTCGGCGGTGGCGGCCCGGGGATCGCCCACGCCGCTGTGGGTTGTCAGCAGGTGCCAAGGCCTCGTGATCTTGACCCACCCGCGATTGATGGCCTCGAAGCGGCTGGGGCGGGCCTTGCCCTCGTCGGCCGTCTCCAGCGGCGCCGTAAGCGCCGGATGCAGATGCATGGCCACGCTGGTCTCCATCTCGTCGGCATGGTCGCCCGTCTGCGAGAAGATCCGGTCGGCCTGGTCGGCGGACACGGTCCACCAGTTGATCAGCGAGAGAAAAACCTCGCCGCCGTAAAGCTCGCGGAGCACCCATCCCAATTCGTTGCCGCCATGCCCGTTGAGCAGCACGAGCTTGCGGACGCCGTAGCTGGCCAGCGAGTCGACGACGTCGCGGATGACCGCAAGCTGGGTGGTGGGATTCATGTTGATCACCATGGGGAACGCCAGCTGATTGGTGTTGACCCCGAACGGGATCGACGGCAGCAGGCAGACCCGCGCCCCGCCCTGCCAGGCCCGCTCGCAGGCCATCTCACCAACGCGGGTGACCGTAATGGTGTCGTTGGCGTAGGGCAGGTGCAAATTGTGGGGCTCGGTGGCGCCGATAGGCAGCACCGCCACTTCGTACGATGTATCCTTGACACTCTGGTATTGTGTTTCAGCCAGCACGTACGGACGCATCGGTCGACTCCTATGTATGACGGTGTGTGCCTCTGTTGGGGTAAGGATACTGTCGACGCCTCGCCGCCGCACCCCTGCACCGGCTTGACTTGGGGTGGCCACCCTACTAGCCTCACTACACACAGGTACTCGGCAAAGTGCCTGCGGCAAGCAGTGATGCCCGACGCAGGAGAAGCATGATGGCAGGCAAGAGAACGCGTTGGTTGGTGGTTTCGCTCGTTTGCGGCACGATCCTGCTGCAGGGGATCGGTGCTGGCTGCTCGGGCTTCGTTGTCGACACAATCTTGAAAATCATCGGCGTAGCCATACTCGATCAGACCCTCGGGCCGCTGCTGGGCGATCCGGCAGGCGACACAACCTTCGATCTGGCCAACCTGTTCGGGGGGCAGGACGCGCAAGCGGACCAGCAACAATAACTCCGGCTGTACTCTCAGACCGACTGGTCCAGCCGGGCGTGGTGTTCGCGCGCACCGATCGGGCTGGGAAAACGTCGTCTAGTCACCGGCGTCAGAGGACTCACTGCCAGACGGTTGGACCACGGTCCCTGGGGCGTCGGGCGCCTGCACTTCGGAGGGGCGCCTGCCCAGCGGCCAGACCTGGCCCCCTATCGCCCAGCCAAGAGCAGCAAACGAGATGACCGCTCGAATCAGCCACAAGGCGCCTGCCTGTTTGTGCTGGACCACCACCCGCTCGTCCGCGTCGGTTGGACCGATCTTGAACTTGTCGCCGCGCAGCGTCCAGGCGACGTAGCCGGCCACCCCCCCTGCCCCAAACCGTGTCCGCCAGTAGTTTTCGATCATCTGGCGCATCTGTGCCTTTTCAGCGGCGAACTTGCGGTCGCGAGGGTTCTTCTTCTGCACACGCAGCGCCTGCTCGGCGTTATCGACGACCACGCTGCGATACTCGAACACCACCGTGCCGGCGCTGATCGCCACCGTCGGCACGAGCACGGAGGCCAATAGCACCCCCCTGCGCACAGGGCGAGCCCCGGCGCCACATCGAAACAGAATGGCCCCAAGGATCAGGCCCACCAGCATGAAGAAGAACACCCCCACGATACCGAACACGAAAGGCAGCAGACCCGCCGATGCCAGCAGCTTCGACAAAGCCACGCCGATGATCGTAACCAACCCGCATCCGAGCACGTACCGTCGCAGCGCTGCTTGTGATGCCATATGCCTGCTTCCCTGCAACCAGCTTGCCTCTGCAACGGACGAAAGGGACTCTCGGCCCGACCGACCGCGAGGGTCTGACCGATTCGACGTGCCCATGGTATCCTTGGCTGTACCGATCCGCCAGCATCCGTCAGACGCTCGGCGAAGGGTGTGGACTATGCGTTTTACCTTGGAGTGACCGTGCTCAGTCGCCTGATCCGTCGGACCCTTGGCAGCGCGCTGGCCTGCCTTGACCCCGCGCAAGGTGTTGCTGTGGCGCGATGGCTGGGTCGAGGCCTGGCCGACGGCAACTGGCCGGTGATCGCACGGGCCGAACGCCAACTCGCGCTGACTTTCGGTGATGAACTGTCGCCTCAAGAACGGGCGACGCTGGCGCGCGAAAGCATCGTCGAAGCCGCGGCATGCTGGGGCGAGATGATGTTCCTCGCCCGCGGCCGCCGCTGGTCGCAGTTGCGTGATTGGATCGAAGTGGAGGAGCCCTCTCGCTGGGCGCGGTTGCGCAACGGCAGGCGCGGCGTTATCGTGGCCACCAGTTATCTGGGCAACCCCGCCGTGGCGGCGGCGGCTGCCGCGGAGTTGCTGGGCTCGGCGTGGCTGGTGACCTGGCCACTTACCGACGTCAATTTGCGGGCTTGGCAGCAAAGCCTTGTTCGCCGGCGAGGCAAACTTAGAGTCCTATCGGCCCGGCATGCGGTCGCGACGGCGCCTCGGCTGCTCGAGGCCGGTGAGCAGCTGATCGTTCTCGCCGAGCATCAGCGAGCCACCGGCCCGGCTGTGGAGTTGACCTTCCTCGGTCAGCCGCATCGCTGCTATCCGACCGTCGGCGTGCTGGCCGACGGCTGCGACGTGCCGGTCGCCGTTGTCGTTGCGCAGCGATCACGCACACCGTTCCGCTTCTCACTCACAATGGAAGAGCTTGTCGACCCCCGCGAGTTGCCGGCCGGCGATCGCCCCGCCACCGTCACCCGCCGGGTGATGGGCGCTATCGAGCGGTGCATCCGCCACAGTCCCGAGCAGTACCTTTGGTCGCGACCGTGGCTGGGCGGCGCAAGATCGCTAGAACAGCTCCCACGGCGGCAGGAACGGCTCTAGGGGACCAAACACGTCCTGCCAGGTCTGCGTTCTTGCCCCTTGCTGCGCATACCATGTCCAGCCTTCCGCGTCGTCCTGGGCCATCAGCATGTCGCTCAAGCCCAACACCAACACGACCGCCGCCGCCAACTTCGCCCGAATTCGCCTCACCTATATGACTCCAATAGCATGCCCGCGCCGCCTCGCGACACGAGAACTGCCCTATTACCTATCGTCCGCCAGATACTCCTGCTTCAACTCTTCGAAGATGCGCACGTAACTGTCATACCGCCCGGGATCGACGTCACCGCCCTCGACCGCCGCTTTGATCGCGCACCCTTCTTCAGGGATGTGCTTACAGTCGGCATACTCACACTGCGCAACCAGCGGCACGAACTCGACGAAATACTGCTCGAGCTCGCCCAGCTTCATTCGAGGCAGCTCGAACTGCCGCACGCCCGGCGTATCAACCACGTAGCCGCCGAAATCGAGCTTCAGCAGCTCGGCCGTCGCCGTGGTATGCCGCCCCTTCTTCGTCGCCCCGCTGACGTCGCCTATCTTTAGCTTGAGCCCCGGCTGCAATGTGTTAAGCAGTGAACTCTTGCCCACACCGCTTTGGCCCGCGATCACCGACTGCCGACCGGCCATCTGCTCGCGCAACGCGTCGATGCCCGCGCCCCCAACCGCGCTGGTTGCCACGCACGGGTAGCCCAGTCGTCGATATACGTCGAGCGTCGGGGCGACCTGGCCGTCCTGCTCCAGATCGACCTTGTTGATGCAGATCACCGACCGAAGCTCACCCGCCTCGGCCGCCACAATGTATCGATCGATCAGATGCGGTTTGAGGGGCGGCACGCCCACTGACGCCACGATCACCACCTGATCGACGTTGGCGACGAACGTGTGCACGCGGTCGCCGTAGCGCCGCGACAGTTTGCCGGTCCGCGGAGCGACCCACTCGATCACCCCCTGCTGATCGACATCCTCATCCTCGTGAACCCCCGTGAATCGGACACGGTCGCCCACCGCTACCGGGCTGCGCTCCTCGATCAGCCGTGTCCGCAACACGCGACGGATCGTACAGTCCCACGTTCGCTGCCCGTCGTCGACGCGGGCGATCTGACCGCGAACCGCCAGCACCACCCCGTCGGCCTGATCGGCCTGCGTGGCTGCGGCGGGCTCGTCGCCCGATTCGATGATCGTCCGTTTGCGAGACAGGTCGCCCTTGGCGCGGACGCGCTCTTGCAGCAGTGCCTCGGGTTCGTCTTCGTCGGCCTGCTGGTATTGGCGTGTCCAGTCCTTCAGCCGCGGGGGTTTACCGCGATTGGGTCGGAAGTGAACCCTCACCTTCCGCCCCGACTTGCCACTCTTGCCCTTGCCGCCTGCAGCCAAATGCACCCAACCCGGTTAGAACCACATCGTTTAGCCACTCAATTCTCAGTTCCCTACCGTCAATGTCAAGCTCGCATCATAGCTTGTCGGCCTGGTCACCACGAACACGAACGCCGAACATCGCCGTGCGTATAATCGTCCAGAGGTGAAAGCCATGACGTGCAGATATCCGTTGATCACGCTCGCCGGCGCGAGCTGCATCGCGCTGGCCCTTACCCTGGCGGGCGGATGTTCCAAGCAAGGAGACGCCAAACCCATGAGCAGTACCCAGAGACCAGACGCCCAAAGCAACGTGTCGCAGCCCGTCGACCCACCGGCCAATACTGAAATCGCCACCTTCGGCGCGGGCTGCTTCTGGGGCGTCGAGGCGGCCTTTCGGCAGATCAAAGGCGTGACCGCGACGGCTGTCGGCTATTCCGGCGGCACGATGGTCAACCCCACCTACCGCGACGTTTGCACTGATCGAACGGGGCATGTTGAGGTGGTTCGCGTGGAGTACAACCCCGACGCAGTGTCCTATGACGATCTGTTGGAGGTCTTCTGGACCAACCACGACCCCACCCAGGTCAACCGGCAAGGACCCGACGTGGGCAGGCAGTATCGCTCGGTGATCTTCTACCACAGCGATGTGCAGGCTGAGGCTGCTCGCGCGTCGAAGGACAAGCTGGAGCAGTCGGGGCGGTTCAGCCGCCCTATCGCCACGCAGATCGAGCCAGGCGCCGAGTTCTATCGCGCAGAGGAATACCACCAGCAGTATCTGGAGAAACGCGGCTTGGCGTCATGCCATATTCAGTAACGCGTCGTCGACTGAGCGTGGCACGCACATACGCGGAAACCCGCGGCCCGGCATGCGCAGGAGCGTGCTACCCCAGCGGGACTTCTATTGGCTGTGCTTGCTGTCCCTGGCGATCTGGCGGGCTTGGCGGCTGGCGTCGGCCGACCCACTGGCGATGAAGCCCACGTCCAAAGCCGATGCAATCAGGTTCACCCCCAACGAAACGCACACTTCGCACATGTCGCGGCCCACGCCCATAGCGGCTGAGAGCTTGCCGTGTCTGCGGCATGCGTCGACGATGGCCTGGAGGTCGCCAGTCACAACGTCCTGCGGATGGGGCTGATCCATCGGGTGGCCTCGCCGCAACATCAGGTCGTCCGGGCCGAGGTGCACACAGTCCACACCACCGACGGCGGCGATCTGGTCGACGGCCGCCATCCCTTCGGGCGATTCGACCTGAACGATGAGTGTCGTGTCGTCGTTCGCGGTGGCGGCGTACCCGCGCCCGTGCCGGTCCACAGCCCGTCGGCCGCCGAACGAGCGGTCGCCCAAAGGCGGAAACTTGGCCGCCTGGACCACCGCCTGAGCTTGACCGGCGTTGTGCACCTGCGGAACGATGACGCCCGTAGCACCCATATCGAGCGCCATACCGATGGCGCCCGCATCGTGACCCGGCACGCGCACAAACGACGCTCGCCCCACCAGATCACACGCCCGCACCAGCGCCAGCAGATCCTGGTAACCCAGTTGCCCGTGCTGCCCGTCGAGCCAGAACCAGTCCCAGTCCGACCCGATTCGCTCGACCGCCCCGGGCAGCGGATACGTGATCACACACCCGAACTGCGGCTGCCCTGCTTGTAGCCGGTCTTGGAAGGAACTCACGTCGCTACTCCTTCACTTACGCTGGTCGAGCCCACTCAACGGGCGGCCGTGGTGACCTCGGCGCTATGACCGTCCAGTCGGATTTTGGCCGACACGTCGCGGTCGCCGCGGCGGAAGCGTACGAGCACGTCCCGACCGTCAATTTGGCTGCCGACTTCGGCCAGCGTCTCAGCCGCCTCGGGCTTCACGTGCAGCACCGTAACCATCACGGCCGAGTTATCGCTGAGCTGCGGCCGGACGCGCAGACGCTGCGTGCTCTTCATCCGACTGCCGCGGACGACGGGCCACGTTCCGACCTCCACCTGCTCGCGGTCGCCACCGGCCAAGTGCACGTCGAGGCATACGCCGTCGCGGTTGATGCGGACGAGTTGCTCCGCCGGTTGCGTAACGGCCGCCTCGGGCTCGGCATGCAGCAACCAATCAAACGTCGGTACGCGCGGCTGCGAGCGGCTGCAAATCACCAACTTGGTGAACTTGGCGTCGGCGCCGATGGGTCGGCCCTGTACGGCCACACGCTGACCGGGCTTGAGTTCCACGTCGCGGAACACACGGGTATGCAGGTCGGTCTCGGGCACGTCGTTGCGCCACTTGGCCACGACCTTGTCATCCACGGCCAGTTGATAGTTGCCCGTGCCCGGCTGGTTGTCGTAGTAGCTGACGTCGATGTCGTACTTGCCGGCGGCACCGTTGAACAAGACCCCGGCCTGACATCGCTGGGCGGTGGGGATCACACACGGCCAGGGCGTTTGCGACACGACCATATTCTGAAGGTCGAGCTGATCCCACTGGTGGCGCTGCAACACGCCGGTCGGTTCGGCCCGAAGGTCGTCCACCACGACGATCACGTCGGGCTTTATGAGCAACCAGTGTCGCACGAAGCGGCCCAGCCCTAGCCCCGGGTGATAAGCTCCGGTCGCATCGCCGGCGACGTAGTCGTGCGTCGGTTGGTTGACGGCACTGAGGATCTTGGCCGTGTGGCCATGGGCCTGGGCGTCCTTGCTGCTGAACCACTCCGTGCCCTCGCCCAACTGCCCCGCCCCATTGACCAGCACAGTGCTGTGATTTGGGGTGCGCTTCAGGTGCGTGTAGCCGGGGTCGATCGCCAGCCACTTGCCGTAACCGTATATCTGAAAGCTATTTACGTCGGGATGTGCGTGGGCCGCACCCAGGTCGCGGGTGGCCTTGCCGTCGACGGCGTGGCCCTGCCAGGGCCCGCACCGCAGGCCGACCATCACCGCATCGGCACCCCAGCCGCTGCGCATCATGATCTGGCCGGTGTCGGTCATGTGGCCGAGCGTGGGCAGGGCTTCGCGCGGGATGGGCTTCACGGTCGGGTCGTGCCACAGGATGCACAGGTGGGTCGACCGGCCGACACCGAGCATGTCGGCCAGTTGCTGCCCGATCCATTGTGCCCGGCCGTCGCGGTACTGGGCGGCGATGCGGAACATCGTGTGGACCGGTAGGTGCGACTCGGCCGCCCGCGGCGAGTCACCGAAGGTCATGGCCCAGTTATGTCTGGCCATCACCGGCAGGGTCGAATGGACGAGGTACTCGGGCCATTGGCGGAACCACTTGCAGTCATAGTAGTCGCGCCCGAGCAGCGACTTGGCCAGTTCTGCGTATCGCAGGCAATATTCCAGTGCATAGGCACCGTAACTGAGGCCCTCGATGCTCGTACCGTCGGGATTGGAGACGGCAAACACGTTGCGGAAGAACCAGTCGGACAGCGCCAGCCACTTCTCGGCGCGGTCGTCGTCGCCGTATAGCACGGCTGCGGCGGAGGCGAGGCCGGCCAGATTCACGTGCCCGTGGTTCTGGAGGAACTGGTTGCGCCAGTACCCTCGGCCGCTGGTCGACGCACGAAATTGCAGCTCAGCCTGCTTGCCAAGCTGGGTGCGGACGAGGCTTCGCTCTTGCTCGGTGAGTTCGGGATATAGCCAGTCATAGGCGACGGCGGCCCCGGTCAGCAGATGGCCGTGGAGCAGATCGGTGCTCGGGTCCCACACGTCCTTGGCGACCAGGGCCAGCAGATGCTTCTTGGCGGTCGCAAGCAACTCGGGGTCTTCGGTCATGGCCCAGGCGAAGGCCAGGTGGGCCAGATGGTCGCCGTCACCACGGCCCCAACGCCGTCCGGGCGGCGGCGATGCTTTGTACTTGTCGAGCCTTTCGGCCACGGGCTTCCACAGGGCCTGGTGTGTGGTCTTGATACGCTCGCGCCAGACGGGCCATTGGTCGGCGGTCACGTAGAGACGTGGGTGCACGTCGGCGAACCGGGCAAGGTGCTTTCGGGCAGGGGAATCCAACTCGAGCTTGCCGGGCTCGGAGGGCGGGTACGGTACGGCAGCGACAGAGATCGGGCAGGCAAGGGCAAACAGAACGAACACAACATGCACTCCTCAACATCATGGGCCGACAAGGCGGCCCTCAAGGGGATGTTGGTAGCCGCTGGATCATGCCGGGTCAAGCGCAAGCTGCGGCTGGGGATCGACTTGCGGCGGCGCGTAGATAGGGGCGGCCGGCCAGTTGACAATGCGAACCTTCCAGTCAGGGCAAATCCCCTGAAACAGTTCGTCGTGTTTGCTGTAGTATAGGCGAACACAGCGATGGGGCACGATCTGGTGAATAGCGATGGTCATCGCCGCGATGTCGAATTGGTCCGAGCCGTTTGTGCGGGCGATGGAGGCGAATACGCCGCGTTGGTGGACCGGCATCTGGCCGGCGTGTATGCGGTAGTAGCCCGGATCGTCATCAGCAAAGACGATGCAGAGGATCTGACGCAGGAAACGTTTGCAAGGGCATTCGAACGGCTGGCTTTATACGACATGGAACGATGCTTTCGAAACTGGATTCTGAAGATCGCCACGAATCTGGCGATCAACCACCTGCGGCGGCGGCAGCGCGAACGGATGGGCAGGCTCCGGCTGGCTGAGGAGAGGAAAGTGACGGCGAACCCAGCACCTCGAACTGATGAGATACCCAGTTCGCACCAGTGGCGGCACTGGCTGGGCCAGCTCGACGAGATGCAGCGGACGGCGATCGTGCTGTTCCACTTCGAGCAGATGCCGTGTGCCAAGATTGCCGACGTGTTGGACGTGCCGGCCACGACGGTGAGGACCCATCTCCATCGAGGGCGACGGCGGCTGCGCGAGTTGATGAGTAATTGCAAGAGTGTAGGAAACGGATCATGGAATGTCGCGATACAGAACGGTTGATCGACGCGTGGCTCGACCGCGAGTTGCCAAGTGAGCAGGTCCGGCAGGTCGAGGCACATATGAGTGAGTGTCCGGCCTGTCGGCGCCGATTCATGCCGGTGGTCGATTTCCTCGGCTCGGCCGAGCCGGTGAGCGTGCCGGACGGCCTGCGCGATCGCATTATCGACGCCGTCAGCCACACAGCCAACGGGCGAACGTCTGGAGAAGGTCGGACGATGGGCGTCCGTCGTTGGCGGCTGGCGTGGATCGGCGCGGCGGCGGCCTGCGTGGGGTTCTTCGTGGTTGGGTGGTTTGGTTCGCAGTGGTGGGTTTCGCCGAGCGAAAGCGTGACGGAAACGGGCAAGCTCGCTGAGCGACCCGAGGTCATGCCACAACCCCAGGTTACTGTAGTGCTGAGCCCGTGGATGCTGAGCAGTTGGGCGCAGGCGATGGCGCTGCGTGGGCCGGCCAATCCGGCACCGTTGTTCGCCCAGGCGTTGGTAGCCGAGTTGGCAAGCGAGCGATCGGTCGAGACGACGCCAGTGATACGCATCCGCCGGCAGCCCATCATGCCGGAAGCCGCCGACCGCGGACCAGACGCATGGGAGTCTGACATCCCGTTTCTGGTTACTCTGAATCCAGGATTGCGACTTTAGGAGTATGACATGTATACCCAATCTACCCAGTCATATAGAGAGACGGCCTGGCCGGTCCTGTGGCGCCGGGCGGCGATCAGCATCCTGACGATCGTGCTGGCCGGCGACGCGGGCTGGGCGAGGTCGCCCGATGTGGAAGATCCGATCGAGCGATCCATGACGTTCATCGACAAGATCATGCAAGCGACCAAACTGGCCAACGACAACAAGACCAAAGAGGCGCTGGCGCTGTTTGAGAAGCTTGCGGCTGACTATGGCGACCTCGACGAGGACGGGCTAGTCGCGATGTCCATCGGCGACTGCCTGGTCGCTTTGAAGCAGTACCGGGAGGCACGAACGGCCTATCACAATGCAGCCGAAGCTCATCCGGAGCTAGCCCGCAGCGTCAGACAGAGAGTCGTGGAACTGGAGTTGGCCGGTGAGGTGAGCGAAGTGCTGGTCGAGGACCTTCGCGTAGCCACCGCAGACCAGGACGAGGTTACCGCCGGCGCCTACTGGCGACTTGGCCGGGCGCTTCAGAAGCGGGCGAAAGCGACGCTGATCGAGGCCGCCACGGCGTTCCGACTCGCGGGCAGTGTCGAGCCTTCGCAGATGAGCTTCTGCCGTCCCGTTCCTATGCGTCGGCAAGCCGCGATGCTGGAGGAGTTGGCTGAAGACCTCGGTGCACTGATCGATCAGAGCGAGGAGCGATGGGGATGGCTGCGCCAGCTCATCGCCGGAGGGTCACCACGCAGTCGGGCCACACTTGCCAAGCCCGACCTGGTCGTCCAGGCACGGCGGTGTGAGTACACCGTGCAGGCGAGGGAAGACCCGCCGATCAAGCTCGAGATTACGCAGGACAAGGACGACTGCACGATGCGGTACGCCGCCGATGGCAAACCGATCGTGTTGACCGAGACGCAGAAGCTGCTGATTCGCCGTCACGAGGCGCGGATCAACGCCATCCTTCTCGAAGCGGTAAAGCAGGACGGGACTAGTCATGACAGCGAGTCATAGCGGGAGCCGGACTGACGGCCGATGGCATCAATCGGGAGTCAAGCCCAGAAACGAGGAGATCACGATGAATACGAGACGGATACTGATCATGGCATGTGTCCTGACTGGCGCGTGGGTCGGGGTGGCGCGAGCCGAGGCGCCGGAGGCGCCCGACTGGGTGGAGTTCAAGATCGCCGACATGTACAGGCCCGGCCAGGTTACCCGGCTCATGTGCGTCACCAAGACCGTCGGGGCGATGAAGCTGTTCGATCCGATGCCCGAACAGAAGTTCATGCAGACATTCTGCCAGGAACTTGTGATGCGGGTCACAAAGGTCAATCCCGACAAATCGGTAGTGCTTGAACTGACCATGCCGCGAATCCGCATGGAGATGAGCGTGTTCGGGATGGAGATGTCGGTCGACTCGCAGGTTCCCACCGAGCAGAAGAGCAAACAGCCGGGCATGGACTTCGTGGCAGCGTTGTTCAAGGGGATGACCAGGTTGAAGATGACCTGCACCATCGGTGCAGACGGGATGCCGCAGAAACTCGAAGGATTCAGCGAGGGCATCAAGAAGATCTTGGACGACATCGGCAAGGAGGAGAACATTTCGCCCATGGAGAAGAAGATGCTGGACCAGATGGGCGAGTTTCTAAGCGACGACTTGATGCTGGAGCAGTTCAAGAGCTACTACCGGCTGACGCCGCTGAGCAAACGGCTGGCCGTGGGCGAGACCTGGCAGCATGAGTGGAACCAGATGATGGGCTTTATGAACATGCTCATGAAAGGCCAAGGCGAGTACGAGCTGCTCGGCATCGAGCCGTTGCGGGGCCGGCGGTGCGCCAAGATCCGCACCAAGGAGTCGTTCACCTCTGTCCCTGCCGCCGAGCGTGACAAGAGCGGAACAATCTTCGACCGCATGGACATGAAAATGACGTCCAGTGGGGGCGACGGCGTGGCCTATGTGGACTGCAAGACGGCCGATCTGGTCAAACTGCGTCAGACACAGCGAATGACCATCGAGATGACGTTCGCGGCCGATCCCCAGGCCGAAGAGCCGGAGATGCGGGCGGGCTTCGGCACGATGGTGCAGAAGCTCAACAATTCGGTGAGCGTCGACTTGATCGAGGAAGGCGACGACCCCTGGGCCGACATTGTGAAGACGGCAACCACCACCGCCCCAGCCGGTGCAGCCGATGCAGCGGTCGAGCCGGCCGCTGCCGTCGGCCAGTAACCTCGTGTCATGTCAGTCAACCAAGCGCCTGCCGACTCTCTGGGGGGTCGGCAGGCGTCTTATGCGCGTGGCACACCAGTGCATCGTCACGCGCACTTCCGCAGAACCAGCAGGTGCGGGAGGGATTGCCCTGGGCATACGCCGTCGCTACGCTGAGCCCATTCACGCATCGTGTCGCAGGGCGGGAGTCAGACGGCACGATGAACAACCTCCGGCACGACAATGACTGACGCTCTGGTTCTTGACGATGTATGCAAATCATTCGGCCCGGTGCGGGCCGTCGATCATCTCGGTGTGCGCGTGCCGACCGGGTGCGTGTACGGCTTTCTGGGCCCCAACGGGGCGGGCAAAACCACAACGCTACGGATGGTGATGGATATCATTCGCCCCGACAGCGGTCGCATCGAGGTGCTCGGCGACGGCCACCGGGCTGGGCGGCAGAGCCGGATCGGTTACATGCCCGAGGAGCGCGGTCTGTACCGCAAGATGACGGCCGCGAAGGTGCTGACCTACTTCGGGCAGATCAAGGGCTTGAGCGATCGGCAGGTCGCCGACCGCGTGCCGAAATGGCTCCAGCGCGTCGGGCTGGGCGAAGCGGCGAATCGAAAGGTCGAGGACCTCTCGCGCGGCATGCATCAGAAGCTCCAGTTTGCCGCCACGTGCATCAACGAGCCCGAGCTGGTGATCCTCGACGAGCCGTTCTCGGGCCTCGATCCGGTGAATCTGGATGCGATTGAGGGCATCATCCTGGCGATGCGCGATCAGGGCAGAACGATCATCTTCTCGACCCACGTGATGCACGAGGCGGAGCGGCTCTGTGATCGTATCCTGCTGATCAACCGGGGAAGACCCATCCTCGACGGCACGCTCGACGAGATCCGCGCCCGCCGGTCTTCGCGCGCGGTGTCGGTCGAACTGGAAGGTGATGCCGATTTCGTAGCCGCCCTGCCCGTCGTGGAACGCGTGACGCGGTCGGGTCGAGCGTGGGACGTAACCCTCGCACCCGAAGCCGATCCGCAGCAGCTTCTGGCTGAACTGGTCGGACGGGTGAAGGTACTGTCTTTTGCGGTCAAAGTGCCGTCGCTGCATGAGATCTTCGTGAATCTGGTTGGTGCCGACAGTGAACAGAATTCTTAGAGTCGCCCAACGCGAATACATCGAGGCGGTGAAGACCAAGACCTTCATCGTCAGTGTCCTCATGACGCCGGTGCTCATTGGCATCATCATCTTCTTTACCGGCCGCTTATCGCGTGATGCGCTGGGTCCACGACCGCCGCGGACCGTCGCCGTGACCGATCTGACCGGGCGGCTGGGGGACTACCTCAAGGCCTCGTTCGACCGATACAACGAGGCCCACTCACAGCGACGAATCGTGTTGGAGTTGCTCCCGCCCGAGCCCGATGTCGACGGATTGCTCGCTCGAGCCAAGCAGCGGGTTCGCGAGGGCGAGTGGCATGCGTACGCCGTTATGGAAAAGGGCGTCGTAGATGGAGACGGCAAAGTCCGTCTTTACACCCATAGTAAGAGGGCGGCCGACATCGACATCGGCGGCACCATCGAGAGGCGTCTCACCGGGGCGGTGGTGGATATGCGATGCGCCTTGCGCGATCTGTCGCCCGCCCTGCTGGCGGAGATCCGCCAGGTACCGATCGAGCAACTTGCCGCCGACGTGGGTCCAACGTCGCAGGACACGCGCATGCGCCAGATCGACCAGGTCGTCAGAATGATGATCCCGTTTTTCTTCATGTTCCTGATGTTTATGGGGATCTTCGGGACGGGCCAACAGATGCTCAGCAGCGTCATCGAGGAGAAATCGTCTCGCGTGATCGAGATGCTGCTTTCGGCGTTGACACCGTTTCAGTTTATGGCCGGCAAGATCGCCGGATTGGCCGCCATCGGCTTGACGGTGATCGCCATCTGGAGCGTGCCGGCGGTGGTGGTGCTAGGCTTACAGGGGATCAACCTCGACATGGGCGTGGGACTGCCGATCTGCTTCGTGATCTATTACGTCCTGGGTTTTCTGCTGTTCAGTTCCGTCCTGGCAGCGCTGGGGTCGATCTGCAACACCATCAAGGAAGCGCAGAGCCTCATGATGCCCATGAGCCTGATCCTGGTGCTGCCGATGGTGGCGTGGTTCAACATCGCCCAGAACCCCGACGCCGCCTTCGCGCGGATCCTATCCTATGTGCCGCCGATCACTCCGATGGTGATGATCCTGCGGATCTCGGCCAGTCCGCAAATCGCCGTGGTGGAGGTCGTGGCCACCATCCTGCTGTTGGCCGCAACTGTTCCGGCAGCCGTATGGATGGCGGCGAAGGTCTTCCGCACCGGGGTTTTCATGTACGGCAAGCGCCCGGCGCTTCGTGAAGTGCTGCGGTGGTTGGGGGAAAAGTAGCGTGCCCGCTGTGGGCGAGCGACGTATCAGGGCGTCACTTCAAGACATTTGCGGGTGAGCGATCGCGCATCCGGCGAATACCGGCCCGCTGCATGTCGGCAGCGAACCGCTCGAGGCGCTGCTTGAGGGCTCGGCCTTCCGCCGACGCCTCCAACCCCACGAATTGCACGCCAAGCAGCAGGCAGCCGGCCCGTACGTCGTACCTGCGATTTCTCACTTCCGCCGGGATGATCAGCGGCTTGGATCCCTCGATGCGCAGCCACACAGCGACGGGGGTGCCGGGCTCGCACCGGCTCGGGTCCCAGTTCGGCTCGCCAGAGGACCTGACTTGAAGCGATGCACCTCCGGGACTGACGTCGCGCAGCATGGCGTTGGCCTTTTGGCGACGCGAGCGGGCGGCGGCCGATGGCCCGTCGGGCGGGCCCGGCCGGATCAAGACCTCGGTCAGCGGCCAGACGCTCAACGGCGTGCGGAAGGTGCTGCGCTGCTCCACCAGTTGGGCCCGGCTCGGCGCCTGCAAGGTGAGAGCCGGCACCGGGCCGATTCCCGGCAGGTCGTACGACCGGTGCTCACGCACGACCGTTTCGAACTCGAGGCGCCCCCCGTGCTGCGGCAAGCTCAGGGTCGTCTTCCGGCCTGGCTGGAAGCTGTCGCTTGAGAGATCGGGCCAGGTCGGCCGCTGAATCGTCAGCCGGGCATTGTCGATATCGATCAGTCGTGTCGGCGCGGCTGAGGCATTCGGGTCATCGTCGGTGAACAGAAATGCCACGTCATGGCTGCGGCAGTGCGACTCCAGCGTCTGGCGCATTGCACGAGTGACGGCAGCTTGTCTGGAGGTGTGGCCGGACCGCTTCGCCCGGCGCCGACCGATCTGGGAATTGGCCGACGGCATCCAATACCGTCGCATGAACGCCGCCAAAGCACCCATATAGTCGCGGTGGCTCTGGTCGCGGCTGGCCTGTTCGAAAACCAACAGGATCAGTGACTGGTCGCCGCCCAGATGGATCACTTCACCAATGCTGCAACGAAGACGCAAAGCCCCCCGCCCGGCGGGCAGATCGAACGAAATCTGGCCCGCGAGTCCCTGGACGTAATTGGCCGGCAGCGGCGACTCGGCGATACAGGCCGCTCCGCCGCTTGCAAGGTGGTGCAGCGCCCAGCGAACGGACCGTACTGAGGATCGTGGGTTCGGAAACCGAACCGTCGCACCGGTCGGCCCCTCCAATGCGATCGAGTCGTGCAGGTAGTCGAGGCTCAGCAGCAGCGTCGCCTGGCCGGGCGTCTCCACATGCAAGAGGTGCCCCCAGTCACTGGAAGCGGAAACGTAGTTTGCCGGGAGTGTCCTACAGGGGAGTTCAAGATGGCCGGGGGCCTTCGGGACGATCACTTCCACCGGCAGATCCCACAGAAGTTCGCGGCAGGCCGCCAGCGCATCGTCCATCTGCAAACTGAGCGTCTTGTCGGCCAGACGGACGACCCTGCAAGGGTACACACGCTGATGGCTGTCCAGAGGCGTGGTGACTTCAGCGCAGACGCCCGCGCGGCAAGCATCCGGCAGCCATGCTCCGGTGGTCTCGACAGATAAACGAATCGCGAAAGGCATCGGTCTCGGAGGACGGAGCAACACTATCGGCAACACAAAACGCCGATGCCATGATCGGTCTAACCGTCCGCGTTCTTAAGCACCCAACCGATACCGTGTGTCAACAGGATCTTAGGGGCGTCCTAGGATGGTTGATAGCGTGCGGCGGGACACTTCTGGGGCCGTGCTCAGCTTCCTAGCGAACTCCAGCGCTATCCCACAGATATTCATTGCATGGACATCCAACTAACGGTATATTGTGTTATAGGACCTGTTAATCCGAGAAGTGCGTTCGCGTGCGAGGCGCGGACGTTGCGGTGCAGGGAGCATGTCAGCGGGGTGACAAGGTGAGCCAGCCAGACAGGGCCGAGGGCGGCTCACAGGCCGGAGGGACTTAGGAGAGGCTGTGAGGGGAAGGACCGTGGGCTCTGGTCACAGCAAAGCTGGGGAAGACGATGAGTGCCCTCCAGCAGGGCGCCTCCATCGGCCATGAGAGAGTAGGTGGCCCGGTCCGCGCGCACGTCTGACTCAGCGCGGCCGGATAACGGGATGACGGGTAAGGACATTTTGGTAAGCTGGCCAAACCGGTAAGGAGGAGGACCCATGCGAATCAGTATGAGTCTCTTGGTCGCCGGGCTGTTGTTCGCAACGGCCGGTCCGGCGACAGCCCACTGGGATCCCAGTCAACCGGCCAAGTGGGTGCAGGAACCCGATCTCTCTGACTACGGTCTGGATGTCAACGCGACCAATCCGTACATCCTGGCCGACGACTTTCCGTGCGAGGTGACCGGCCCGATCACTGATATTCACATCTGGACTTCCTGGTATCAGGATTATCTGCCCTTGGAAAGCGAATGGAATGTGGACTTCTTGCTGAGCATCCACGATGACATCCCAGCCGACCCCAATGCGGGCATCTACTACAGCAGGCCGGGGCAGTTGCTGTGGGAGCGATACGTGCCTGCCGGCGAGTTCGACGTGCAGCTCTGGGCCGACTTTCTCTATGAGGGATGGCTCGAGCCGCCCGACTTTTATGAGCCCTTCGGCGACACAATGTGCTGGCAGTACAACTTCTACTTTGACCCGGCCGATCCAGATGTTTTCGTGCAGCAGGGCTCACCCGACCAGCCGCTGATCTACTGGCTCGACGTCAGGGCGTTTCCGCACGACCCCCAGGCGTTCCTGGGCTGGAAGACATCGCCAATACACTGGAACGACGACGCGGTTTGGGACTACGGCACCGAGTTGCCAAGACTGTGGAGGGAGCTGCGCTACCCGCCGGGGCATCAGCAGGAACCCAACTCGATCGACCTGGCGTTCGTGATCACGGGCGAGGAGGAGCCGACGGAGTACAAGTGGTCGCAGCCACCCACCGTGAACCCTCAGTACCCAGACTATTTCTACGGCTGGAATGAGGAGTCCATCTACAAACGCTTCCAGATTGTCGCGGACGACTGGCCCTGCCGCGACGATCGGCCGATCACCGACGTGCACTGGTGGGGCTCGTACATTGGATGGGACGGAACGTCCCCACCGCAGGAAGGGCTTGTTGGCTTCCACCTCGGCATCTGGACGGATGTGCCGGCGGCCCCCCCTGAACCAAGTCACCCGGACACCATGATTTGGGAGTGGTGGGTCGACATCAATGAACTAGACGAGCGCGTCGTCGGGACGGACTACCACCCCGACCACGGGTTCGAGACGTGCTTCAAGTACGACTACATCATCCCCAACAGTGATGAATGGTTCTATCAGGACCCGAACCAGGATCAGGTCTACTGGATCAGCATAGCGGCCGATTACTCGGCAAGCCCGACCGAGCCGCAGTACCCGTGGGGCTGGAAGACGCGCCAGCCTCACTGGAACGACGATGCGATCAGGATATTCGATCCGATCGACCCGGTGCCGGGCTCGCCGTTTGTATGGGGAGACCCGATCGAGAACTGGGAGGGCTCGTGGGATATGGCGTTTGTGCTGACGTCGGTGGTGCCCGACCTCGACTTCGGCGACGCAGATGAGCCGCCCTATCCAACGACGCGGGCGCTCGACGGGGCCAGGCACGTGATTGTGCGGCCCGTGTTTCTGGGCGTCACGGTTGACCCCGAGCCGGACGGTCAGCCCGATCCACTTGCTTTAGGCGACGACAACGACGGCAACGACGACGAGGATGGCGTGGTGTTCCTCACCTGGCCGTTGCGGCCGGGCCAGTTAGCGGCCGTCGACGTGATAGCTAACGCCAATGGGATGCTCGATGCGTGGGTGGACTTCGGGGGCGACGGAAGCTGGGCAGAGCCGGGCGACCAGATCTTTAATAGCGTAGCCCTGGCGGGTCCGGCGACGACTACGCTGACGTTCCTGGTGCCTGGCACGGCGGTTCCGGGGCAAACCTTTGCACGGTTCCGGTTCAGCACGGCCGGCGGGCTGTCGTACGTCGGACAGGCGCCGGACGGCGAGGTCGAGGACTACGAGGTGTTGATCGAGGGGTGGCTCGAGCCGATGGAGTTCGAGTACTCGCTGGACATTGGCTCCGATCACGAGCTGAGCGACACCCAGATGGACGGCGACGAATGGTTCGATCCGGGCGACGTATACGATAAGTGGGCCGCGTGGTCGTGTCGGCCGGAGAACGGCTTCAAGGACGACCTGTCTATCTTCGGTCAGGACCCGCCGCCAATACCGCTGGTGTCCGGCACGGAAGTGCCCATCGGGAGCGGCACGGTCCAGCAGTATGTGGACTACTTCGACCTGGACGGCCACGACCAGACCGACTTCGTGCTGGTCTATCCCTACGACGCTCCGATCATTCTGACCCAGCCGTCGACGTGTGTGTACGAGCCGAGGTATCTGTACTGGTCGTACGACGACGACATGGCGCCCGGCTGGTGTGCGCCCGTTCCGCCCGGCGGGGACGTGCCGGTGACCGCACCGTCCCCGGCAGGCGTGGTTTACGGGATGACGGCGACAGCGGACGAGGTGATGGGCGCGACGGTCGTGCCGGGTGTTCCGTCGGCGGTGGTGACGGGCCCGTTCGGTGTGGCGAGCGAGCTGATGGTCGCCTTCAGGCTGTTGGCGAATCCCGATCTTGGCGAGCACGAAGACGACGACGTCGACTCGCTGGATGCTTACGCCATGCAGCCGACCGGGGAGGGCTGCCCGTACTGGTACTTCTCGGCAGACCACGAGGCATGTTGGGGCCCGGCGGGCGCGGCGCCGCTAGATCCGGGCGACATCTACCTGGCTAATCCGCCGTTCGGGCCTGGTCCGGTACTGGCGGTCGACAATTCGCAGTTGGGCGTGCCGGACGGCACCGATGTCGACGCGTTCGAGTTCGTGGTGCTGCCGATGCCCGACTATCCCGGGGTACTGGCGTTGGCGGTGCTGTTCAGCGTGGACGACGATGATCCGCAGACGCCCCTGGTCGACGAATCGGGCCTGCTGAACCCCAACGCGGTCTACGTGTCGTTCCTGTCACCGATGGCCGTGCCGCCGCCGGAGTTCCTCGTCCTGCATGACGACGTGGACGCGCTGACGGTGTATCCGCAGGAACCGGTCAAGGCGCCGAACCTGATACCCAACGTGGTGGGCAACATCTATCCGCCCGAGCCGTGGCCCGACAGCACGCTGCCCAAAGAGATCAGCAACGTGATCTACCTGGTGTTCGACGAGCCGATCGCCATCGGGGCGGCTCCTCCGGTAACGATCGAGCAGTTGCTCCAGTCGTGTCCGGAGCTTCTGGGGCCGGACCTGGCAGCTGGCTTCACGTACACGGTTCTGACCAAGTACCAACCCAACGACACCATCAAGTGCAAGGAGAACGGAGCGGTGCTGGCGAACCTGACGTGGTATAGGGTCAAGCCGACGGCGAGTCTGACCAGCGCTGGCGGCGTTCCGTGCAACCCGTTCGTGCTCGACCTGGTGACCGTGCGAGGTGACGCAAACAACAGCAGCCGCGTCACCACGGCCGACTACTCGACCGTCAAGGCTCACATGGGCGAACGAAACGATAATCGCTACGACCTCAACGGCAGCGAGCGCGTGACCACAGCCGACTATAGTGTGGTGAAGAGCCACATGGGCCAGCGGGCCCCGCTCAAGCCGTAAGGTGCTGCAATTCGGTGGATGTACGATCAAGGGGTCGGTGCTACGCCGACCCCTTGTTCTCTTTTACGGCCGAAGCGGGACCGCGCGGCGAACGTTGCGCCCGACGCTCGAGCATCGAATTGAGGATCAGTAGGATGACCCCCACTACCAGCAAGGTGTCGGCAACGTTGAAAACCCAGCGCCAGAGTTCTCGGCCTGCGATGGTGGTCTCAATCTTGATGAAGTCACGGACTACACCTTGAGACCGGACCTCACAGTCGGGAGGACAGGTCAGCGTGCGGGTCCCCGCGCCAAACGGCTTGACTCGTATGCCCCGCGGCGGGTCGGCCTGGTCGCTCGGCGGAGGCAGCACGCGCCCGATGGCGAGTACCTGACCTCCACGCGTGCTGATGATGTCGGCTTTGACAAACGCCCGATCGTAGAGATTGCCCATAGCACCGCCGAGGATCATTCCCAGCGCCACGTGCAGCAACAGCTGGTGCCGATGGCTATGAGCGAAGATGTACACGACGAACGGCAAGGCCAGGATCGATGCCACGATGAAAACCGTGCCCGCGCTCGCTCCGAAACCGAAGAGAGCACCGGGATTCAACGAGAGTTCCAGCCTGAGAACGCTCGGCACGAGCACGGTGGGCCTGGCCCATTCGAGGTGTCTGAACGCCAGTTCCTTGGTGAGCAGATCCGCCGCCACGCCAAGTGAGGCGGTCATCCACAGGCACAGGTGGCTCGGCAGGCTGTGAAACGCGGAGTGACGCCGTGGGTGGCTGGAGTCCAGAGGTTGGTTACCGGCCCCACAGGTATCGGAGGTGGTCATGATGGCTCGCGAGGCGCGCTAGTGATCGTTGGGAGGGCGAACCTGGCCTTTTTCGAGCAGGCGCGCGTATTCAATGCAGTACCGGGCCCACGGTTTGGCCTTCAGGCGGGTCTTGGTGATCGGCCTGCCGGTCCCCAGACACATCCCGTAGGTTCGGCTATCGATGCGCTCCAGGGCCTCGTCGATGTCCCGCAGCAACTGTTTCTCACCGGCCAGGAGCCCGAGGGTAAACTCCTGCTCATAGTTGTCGGTTCCGAGATCAGCCATATGGATGGGCATGCTGGAAAGGTCGCCGGCGGCCGCCTGACGGTTCTTTCGGAGCACCTCATCCTGCATGCCGTTGACATCTCCCACGATTTCCGCCCGCTTCTCCAGCAGCAGCCGACGGTACATCTGGAGATCCTTGTCCGACAAGCGCCGGACTTTGACGCTGACCGTCGCCGGCTTGCCGGAGGCCGGCTTTGCGCTCTTGCCGGTCTTGCGGGGGCCAGTTGCTTTGCCTTTGGCACGACTGGATCGCGCCTTCTTCGCCTTCGACGCTTTGCGGGTCTTGCCGGCCCTGCCGCGGGAATCGGCATCGGTTGCGGCTGGCGAATCGGCTGGAACACCGGAACTGGATTGGGTTCGCCGCTTTGCCACGTACTAGATCCTTCAGTCAGACATCCAGCGCTTATCGGCCGCTCGTCCGCGCAAGTCCTTGTAAATTAAGAGTCAACGGCCGCCTGAGTCTCGCAAGTATAGAAATGTGTCCCCGGGGTGTCAAGCCTTCCCGCGGGACCTACTCGTAACTGCTGTGGCGAGCAATAGTAAGCGGCAAGCCCGTCGAGGGGTGCGGGTGAGAGTGGGGCCGAGAAGTGGGCAAAACAGGTGCCGCGAACCATCGAGGCCATGGGACGTAGCAAGAACCGAGAAAGTTGTCTGGCGAGGCCCGCGACAACCCGACACAGGGGGATTGACAGCCGTACGGCGTTTCGCTATCAGGGCGTTTTCGGCTGGGGGCATAGTTGGCACCCGGCCGTGGTGCCAGTCAACGGCATCGCAGGCCGGCGCGACAACAGGATCGGTAACGGCCGAGAGCCAGGCGCAAAGCGTTAGCGGCCAAGCGAGGCGTTGTATGATTCAGGCGAAGAATCTGACCAAGTGGTACGGTCCGACGCTGGCAGTGGATCACATCTCGTTTCACATCGAAAAGGGCCAGATCGTCGGATTTCTCGGACCGAATGGGGCGGGCAAGACCACCACGATACGCATGCTGACCTGCTACATGCCTGCCAGCAGCGGCAGCGCGAGTGTGGCGGGGTTCGACTGCTTCAGCGATTCCCTGGCGGTGCGTCAGCAGATTGGCTACCTGCCCGAGTCAGTCCCGCTCTACAGCGAGATGCGGGTGCGCGAGTACCTCGAATTCCGGGGCCGCCTGCGCAAGCTCCCGCGCACCGATCGGAAGTCGGCCGTCGGTCGTGCGGCCGACCTGTGCGGAGTGGACGCATTCATCAACCGTCCGATCGGGCAACTGTCCAAAGGCATGCGTCAGCGGGTGGGGCTGGCTGAGGCGCTGATGCATAACCCGCCGGTGCTGGTCCTGGACGAACCGACGATCGGGTTGGATCCGGCGCAGATTCGCGACGTACGCACGCTTATCAAACGGTTGGCCGAGACCCATACCATCATGTTCAGCAGCCACATCCTCCCGGAGGTGGAGGCGATCTGCGAGCGCATCATTATCATCGCGGCCGGTCGGATCGTGGCCTCGGGCAGTCCGGCGGAGCTGACTGAACGGATCACGGCAGGCTCCCGGCTCATCGCCGAGGTTCAGGGCCCGAGGGATCAGGTGGTTGGTGCCGTGGAGCAGATGACCGGGGTAAGCAAGGTGGGCAGTCAGTCATCGGACGGATGGAACCGCCTGACGATAGAGGTGGTGAAGGGACAGGACGTTCGACCCGAGATCGCCAAGGTGGTAACCCATAACGGGTGGGCGCTTCGGGAGTTGCGACGCGAGGTGGCCAGCCTGGAAGATTTCTTCGTTCAAATCACGGCTGAACAGAACCTTCGCAGGTAGAGCTAGCTCTACCGACGGGCGGCCTGTCGGGCCGTTCGGCATAGGTAACGAGGATCGCGCCATGGGCAACATTTGGACGCTGGCACGTCGAGAGTTGGGCAATTACTTCTTCAGCCCGATCGCGTACCTGGTGGCGTTTTTCTTTCTGATCTTCACGGGGGTGTTCTTCGTCTTTTACGGGCCCCGCCTCGAGGCGGGCATGGAGGCGACGCTGGCGCCGTTGTTTGCGTTCATGGTGATCGTGCTGACTTTGCTCGTGCCGCCGTTGACGATGCGCCTGTTGTCGGAGGAGTATCGCAGCGGCACGATTGAGATGCTCATGACCGCGCCGATAACCGACGTGGAAGTGGTGCTGGGCAAGTTCCTCGGCGCGTTGCTGTACTACGTTGCGTTGCTGGTGCCGACGGTGGCTTACCTGTTCATCCTCGAGTTGTACGCCGATCCCGACTACGGGCCGATTCTGGCGGGATATCTGGGACTGCTGCTTATCGGGGCTCTGTACATCTCGGTGGGCACGTTCTTTTCGGCGCTCTCGCGTTACCAGATCGTGGCGGCCGTCGCCTCGATCGTGGTGCTGTTCCTGTTTGCGTACATCATCGGCCAGGCGTCCATGGAGACGAGCGGGCCGTTACGGGTGTTCCTGCAGAACTTGAGTATTGAAGGCCACTACCGCGATTTCGCGCGAGGAGTGCTGGATACGAGCCACATCGTGTATTTCCTGAGCGGCACGCTGTTCTTTCTGTTCCTCTCGGTGAAGGTGGTGGAATCGCGGAAGTGGTGGTAGCGGGTTGGCGATCATACGGACCGACTTGGACGGATGAGTGGCCATGACGAATGGAAGTGAAATGCTTCGATACAAGCCCTACTCGGCGCTGAATGGCACATTCCTGGTGGTGCTTGCTGCGGCCAACGGCCTGTTGGCGCTGTGGCTGGCGTTAAGCGCGGGCGAGGCGCCCGAGGGGTCGACCGTTCTGCCGTACTCGACCGTGGCGCTGGGGCTTGCGGCCTTGGCGGCGGTTGTGCTGGCGATAGGCGTCTACCAGGGTCGGCCCAGAGCAACATTCGTGACAGCATGGTTGTACCTGATTGCGGCGGCGATCTGCGCGGTGTATGCGATAGCCGCGTTCATGGTAGGCGAAGAGCTGTCGATTCGATTGACCCGAGCGGTAGGCGCAGCGGCAGGAACGGGCTTGGCGTTCGCCCTGCTTGCAGCCCTGATACGCCAGATCGAGTCGGGCAACGCGCACGTGGCCAGGCGTCTGCGGTACGGCGGCCGGATCGAGGCCGCCGTGCTGCTGGTGCTGGCGGTCGTTGTTATGGCCAACTACGCCGGCCGCGAGAAGTACGTCCGGGCCGACTGGCGGGCCGGCACGGGCCGCGGACTCTCGCCCATGACCGTCCAACTGGTCAAGAACCTGGACGAGCCTATTCGGCTGACAAGTCTGTACACCATATTGGAGGACGTCCCGGAGAGCGCGCAGCTCAAGGAGCGTTTGGAGAAGGTTAAGGAACTGTTCGACGAGTATCAGCGGATCAACCCCCAGATTGAAGTAGCGCACGTCAATCCGATCAAGGACAAAGACAAGGTTCGCGAGCTTCTGACCAGGCTGAAATCGATTCAGGCCCCCGAAGCGAAAGCTCACATCGAATTGGTCGAGCAGTTCAGGAACGAGGACGTGCCTGCGCTGCGCGAGGCCTTTCAGCAAGAGCACGATCAGGCCGAGCCGCTGGGCGAAGCCGCCACGGATGGTACGGTAAAAAACCTCTTCGACCAGATCATTTCGGCCTTTGGCAGCGGGGTCGAACAGCTCGATAAGACGGACCGCTCGCTCCAAGCGGTGCTCGAATCCGAGATTCCCGTTTACACAAACGGCACGAACGCGATTCGCACCTATTGTCAGAACACGGAGCGGCTGCTGGACTCGGCGATCAAGGCCTATCGCGAGATCCAGGAAAAAGTCTCGGAGTTGGACGAGCCGACGCGAACGTTCTTTGTGGACGGGAGGAAACGACTCGGCCCGGCGCTGGCGCGATGCCGTGAACTTACCAAGCAGGTAGACGAGCTCAAATCGCTGGAAAGCGAGACGCTCCAGTTCGACCTCCAGCAGCCCAACCCGATAATTGTGGAGACCACCGACGGTGTGAAGGTGCTGAGCTTCGGTCAGATTTGGGAGCCGCTACGTGGTCCCGGCGGGCCTCGAGAGGAGACTCGCCTGGTGTTTGCCGGTGAGAAGGCCGTCAGCTCGGCCGTTCTCGCGCTGACGCAGGAAGAGAAGGCGGCAGTGTTTTTCGTACACTGGGGCGGTCCGCCGCCGCTGGGTTTTCGCGGCCAATTCAGCGCTTTGGCTCAGGAGTTGCGCGACAAGAACTTCGACGTGGAGGCCTGGGACATTCAGGCGCAGGAAGAGCCGCCGATGGTCGAGAACATGTCCCGGGCCATCTGGGTAATCCTGCCGCCTCAACCCCCTCCAGCGACGCCGGAGATGCCGTTCGGCCGGCCGCCTCAGATCACGAATAAGCAGAGGGACAAGATCGAGCATTTCCTCAACAGCGGCGGACGAGCGATGCTGATGATGACGCCGTCCAGCGCCATCATGGGGCCGCCCAGCCCGCTGATTCCCAAGCTGGCGGAATACGGGATCAAGGTTAGCCCGGAGGTGGTGGCGATCTGGGGCATGCCGACGATGGACGGCGGCGTTCGGCCGGTGGATTACGTCTTCGTGCGGGAGTACGGGGACCATCCGATCGTGGAGCCTCTAGGCGCCTACCGATCGCTGTTCCGGCGGGTGGTGATGCTCGAGCCGACGGACGATGAGCAGGGCGCCGCGGCTTCGGTCCTGGCGCGTGTGCCGGACGAGGGGGACTATTGGGGCGAGAAAGCTCACATGGCCGGCTCGATGGGAGGCGCGTGGGTTAAGGACGAAGACGACCTTCCGGGCGGCTTCGCGATCGCGATGGCCGGCGAGAAGGACGACTCGAAGGTGGTCGTGGTCGGCGACTATATGTGGGCGACGGATCAGATCACCATGGCTCGAGGCGGATTTCTTGGGCTGGGAGGTTTTCAGTTTCCAGGGAACGCCCTGCTGTTTTTCAACGCGATGTATTGGCTGAACGACAACGAACAGATGATCGCTGTCCCGCCGGAAGCGCTACAGGTGGCGCGGATCGGCACGATGAGTGATTCGGCGATGTGGTCGTGGCGTGCGGTCGCCATTGCGGGCCTTCCGCTGGCGTGTCTGCTCGCCGGCGGCGTGGTATTTCTGTTTCGAAGGGCGTAGGTAAAAGGTTCAAACCAAGCGGATCGGTGCGTCTGCGGGAGGTCGCGTCGGGCCGCTGAGAGAATGCATACCAACCATGAGCACGAAGACGACGATCGTACTACTGGTGTTGGTGGCGGTTGGCTGCCTTGTGGTGGTAGGTCTGGATCAGGGCTGGTTCGGCCAGGAGGCTGAAGAGAAACCGGAGAACCAGTTCGCCCAGCCGCTTCAGGCCGAACCGGAATCGAAGGACGTCTTCGAGGACCATCCGGCGGAGGTGACGCGCCTCACGATCGAATCGGAGGGTCTGGCGGCCACCTTCGCCAAGACCGACGATCAATGGGAGATCGTCGAGCCCATCAAGGCCCCGGCGCTGAAGTGGGAGGTGGATGGGCTCGCACGAACAGTGACCGGGCTGCGCTACACACGGAAGTTCGAGCCGGGCCAGGCCGATGCGCCGTCGGACGCAGAGACGGGCCTGTCGGACCCGAAGGCGAAGGTCACCATCGAATACGAGAACGGAGTGGCTACCCTCGAGGTCGGCAAGAAGGAACTGCTGAAGGACAACACCTACGTTCGGCTGGCCGGCAAGCCCGAGGTGTACGTCGCCAAGAGCAACCTCCAACCGACATTCGACAAGACGCTGAAGGACTTCCGCGAGAAGGATCTGTTGTCGTTCAAGTTCGGCGACGCGGTGGCGCTGGAGATCGTCAGTCGTGAGCCCGCGCGGACGCTGAAGCTGACCAAGAAGGACGATCGTGAATGGGTGATGGATTCGCCGATGAAGGCGCGTGCGTCGCGAGAGGGGGCGAGCGATCTGATTACGGTACTCAACGAACTGAAGGCCGAGGAGTTCATCGACGACGCACCGGAAGATCTCGGCCGGTACGGCCTGGATGAGCCGTTTGCCCGGGTGACGCTTACCACGCGGAGCGAGATCAAGCCGGAAGACTCCGCCGACCAAGAGGATGAGACAGCGACTCAGCCGGCAACCCAACCGCAATACGAGACGAAGGAATGGACGATCCTGATCGGGTCGTATGTGGGCCTTCAGGAAGAGCGTCGACACGCCAGGCTGAGCGACTCGACGGCTGTGGTCGCCGTGGATGCGCGGTCGGCCAACAAGCTGTTGCCCAACCTGCTGGAGGTGCGAGATAAGCGGATTACGCCGGCCAACACGTTCAAGGTCAACAAGCTCGTGGTCGTCGATCCCAGCGAAAGCGTGACGCTGGAGAAGGAGGGTAACGCGTGGCGCATGACCGCGCCTGAGGCCGCCGAGGCAGACAAGGGAAAGGTGGACGAGGTGATACGGACGATCCGCGGGCTTCAGGCGGTCAGCTTTGTGGACAACCCCGATGACCTGGGTCCCTTTGGTCTGGACGAGCCGCGCGTCGAGTTGAAGCTGTATGTGACCGGACAGGTCGAGCCCGAGGTCATTCGCGTGGGCAGCCGGAGCCCGAGCGGACGGATGCTGTACATCCAGCGAGGCGGCGAGGAATCGATCTCGGTGGTGAAAACGGACGATGCGGAGAAGCTGCTGGTTTCGCCCGTGTCGTTCGGGCCGCGCCGCATACTGTCGGTGCCTATGGTGCAAATCCGGCAGATTGAGATTACGCGCGACCAGACGCGGACGGTGCTGGCGAAGAAAACGGCGCGATGGCGGATCTATGAGCCGTATGAAGCACCGGCCGACGAAACGGGTGTGGCCAGGATCCTCAGCGACGTCGCGTCGCTGCGTGCGCGAGAGATCGTGGCGCGCGGGCAGTTCGAAACCTTCGGGCTGGACCAACCCGATATCGAGGTGGTGGCCGAGGTCAGCCCGCCGACGCCCCCCACCACCTCACCGTCCGCAACACAGCCGGTTGAGCAGCAGCCCGAACGACATCAACTACTGGTCAGCAAGCAGGACGATCGGGTGTACGCCGTGATGGATGGCAGCGACCTGGTGTACCAGCTTGATCCGGCCGTGTACGAACACCTGTCCGCGGAGTTGCACGATCGCAAGGTGCTCCGCTTTTCCCCGGACCAGGTCGAACGACTGGAAATCAACGGCGGCGAGGTGGCGCGAAAGCTGGTATTGACCCGCGTGGATGACGCATGGGCCTATCCGGCGGACGAGTTCTTCCAACTCGACGACGAGAAGGTGCAGCGGCGGGTGCAGGACCTGCGGCAGCTTGAGGCCCTTCGGTTCGTCGATCTTGAGGCAACCGACCCAGGCCGGTACGGGCTCAGCCAGCCGGCAATACAGGTCGACTTGGCCCTGAGCGATGGCAAGTCGATATCTTTGGGGGTATCCGCCCGCGGGCCGGACGACGGACCGCAACGCTATGCCATGGTGGCCGGCGAGCCGAAAGTCTTCCTTCTCCGTGGCGAAGACGTCGCCAAACTCCGCATAACACTGGGCGACTTCGAGAAGGAATAACGGGGCAGCGACCAGCGATCGTTCCATGATCGGTGGCGAAACGGACACGCGCCACGAGGGTGCCCGTCTACCCTATACGATCGGCGACCACCGATCAGCGTCCGGGTCGAAGTGCTCGGCTGACAGTGCGTCTCGCTCGACATCCTGCGTATAGAGCCACCAGCCGAAGGGCAACCCAAGCGAACTGATTCTGGAGGTTTTGTACCGCCCTCTGCCGTTGTCGGCCAGGCGGTTCCACCAGCCGCCGGCTGCCGCCAGTAACTGGCCGGCCTGGACACGCGCGGCAGGCGCGAGCGCAAGCTGATACCGCGCCAGTTCCACGGCCGCGGCAATCTTGAACGCATAGTAACGAGCCAGACAGGCAAGGCATTCAAGGTCGCGGAGCGACTCGCGGAGCGTTGGGTCAGCGAGGCTGAGATGGTCGAGCGACTGGACGACGGCCATGACGTTCGTGGCGGCGTCGTGCAGCAGATCGATGACCGTCTGGGGCGTTTCGGCGTCTGCAGGAAGCTGGCCCGGATCGGCATCGACGTAGTCGCCTATGCCGATGGTGTCGCAGCCGAACGCGGGCCTGGCGCGCATGAAGTCGACCACGGTGCGCAGACCGTGTTGCGTCAGGCACGACTCAGCGTTCCAACGCAGACCCGGGGTGCCAAGCAGCCGGTTGACCGCTGGGACGATCTGCGAGGCTCGCAGCAACACTGAGGCCAACTGCTCGCCCACCGGGTCGGCAAAGCGTCGTCGGTACAAGTCGACAAAAAGGGTGTCGGGAAGTTCGCTGTCGTAGGCGCTGCGCCCCCACAAGAACACTTGCGAATGGTGCCGTTGAAAATCCCACCCATGGCTTTCGCGCGAACGTGCAACGACGGGGTCGAGGCTCGAAAAACAGGAAGTGAACGCGAGCTGCAGGCCATCGGCGCCGGCGCGGTGCGCGGCCTGGACGGCCTGCCGAACGAACGCGGGATCGGCCCAGGGCAGACCGTACACATCGTCCTGGCGCAAGGCGTACACCGTCTTCAGGCCGGCTTCGCGGGCACACGAGGCGAGCCGGGCAATCTCCTCCACCGCCGCGGTAGGCTCCGAGAGCAGACGGGCTTGCCTGTGGGTAGGCGCCAGCATAACTCGACCGTGCAACTGCGGGGCAAAGTGCTCAACCACGCTATGAGCGTGGTCGGTGTGTTCGACATAACGGATGAAGTGCGGCGCGATAGACAGACCGCTTACGGCATCGGCGCACACCCGGGCAAGAGCCTGCTCGGCCGAGGCATGGTCGACAGCCTCGCGAGCAGCGGGCAGAAACCCGACACCTCGAACCTGCGGAAAGTCGGTCAGCAGCGCCCGCACACACTCGCCGAAATACTCGCTAACGAGCTCTTGCGGCGGCCGGCCAGACCTGCCGTGCACGTCGCCGGGGGCGGGTTGCGGACCCGACCCGGTGAGCGCGGCAGCAACAGCCCGGGACACATGCCACGTGCTGGTGACGACGTAAGGATCGATTCCTCTTGCAAGACAGTGATCGAACAGCTCGCGCCAGAACTTCCGCCGGGCATCGAACTGCGCATCGGTTCCCCGGTGCGCGTCGGGCCAGCGCTGAAGACGCAGCATCACGGTAAACAGATTCACGCCCACCAACGCCAGTGCATTGAAGCGTAGCCGAGCCAGCGCATCGATCAACTCGCGCCACAGGGCCAAAGAGCGGGACCTCTCATCGTTTCGCGCGGTCGGATCGAGGCCGCCATTTCGCCCGACGGGCACTTCGGCAGCGAAGACCCGCAACGGAAACGTGGGTTCCTGGCGGCCAGGCGGCGTCTGCTCGAAGCGCCGCCCCATCTGGACGTGCTCGGTCAGCTCCATAAGGGCGTACATGGCCCCGCGCTCATCGCAGGCGGTGATATGTAAGGAGGCGCCCCGGCGCTCGCACTCGAACCCGTCGGGCTCGAGCGTCGCCTGGTCGTGAATCTCCAGACGGACGTCGGCGTCGATCCTAGTTACATCAGGCCCGGTTTCGAGGTGCAGCGTGCGGCCCCGTTCAAGCGACGCGTTACGCAACTGCTCCAAGGCGAACTCGATCGGCGGCGACGTGCGATTGCAGGCGATGACGGTCTCCCAGAGGGTTTCCTGCTCGGCCTCACGTCGCTGTCGTCGCCTGCCCATGCCGTCCAGCCTACCGCGCTACGGGGGACCTGTCGACGCGGCAATGTGGCCTGTGGTGCAAGCGTCGCCTCGGCGTTGCGGTGCGTGCGGGCAGGCGACTATACTCGACGTGTGGCTGGTACAAGCCCGTCCACTGGGGTACGTCGGGCCGACGGCGCGGAGGCAATGGGTTCTGGGCATGGGTTCGGTAGCGGCTGTCCCAATCGTGCCGGCGCATCGCACGCGCCTAAGATGAGTAGTGCTGGACGATGCCCGGCGTGCGGGCTGGATCGGGCACGAGATACCGAGCGCGGCTCTTGCAGGAAAGGGTTTGGCCATGGGCAGCTGGAAGGTCAGGAGGGTGCGGGTACGCGGCGGCACGGTCGACGGCAGGCCGTTGCGACCGGGTCTAGTCACGATGAAGGGCAAGCCGCTAACCCTCGTGGGCGGTTGGGTGCAGACCGACGATGGGGTCGACGGAGGTGTGCAGACCGGGGGCATGGCGCCTGAGTTTGTTGCCGTTGACAACGACCTGGAGACGGTCGCGTCACCGTCGTTCCGCGGCAAGGTATGTGTGTTCGTGTCGGTGCCGTCGTTGGACACGAGCGTGTGCGACGTAGAGGTACGACGCTTCAACAAAGAAGCCGCAGTCTTGGCTGACGACGTGCTGGTGGTCACGGTCAGCATGGACCTGCCGTTCGCTCAGAAGCGCTGGTGCGGCGCGGCCGGCGTCGATCGCGTGATGACGTTGTCCGACTATCGCGAGGCATCGTTCGGCAAAGCGTACGGCGTTCTGATCGCAGAGCTTCGACTGCTGGCCAGAGCGGTGTTTGTGGTGGATCGGGAGGGCGTGCTGCGATACCAGCAGTTGGTCAGAGAGTTGACCGAAGAGCCCGATTACGATCAAGTCCTCGAGGCCGTCAGCAAAGTGACTTGACCGCACGACCCAGCGGCGAGGTGCGGCCGGTGAAACGATACGTTTGCAGCATGTGCGGATACGTGTACGACCCCGAGTTCGGCGTTGCCGACAACGACGTCCCGCCCGGCACCTCGTTCGAAAGCCTGCCGCAAGAGTGGGTCTGCCCGAAGTGCGGTGCGCCGAAGCGGAAATTCGTGCCTGAACGGCCTGAAACGTCGCTGACGTTGTAGGCGACCGGGGCGAGACCTGGAGCCGCCGAACCAGCGGGAGCAGCCGCAATGGAATATCGAACGGAGAAGGACACGCTGGGGGAGGTGAAGGTGCCACGGGATCGCTACTTCGGCGCGCAGACGCAGCGCGCCGTCGAGAACTTCCCGGTGAGCAACCTGCGACTTCAGTCAGCGTTCGTGCGGGCCCAGGCCACGATCAAATGGGCAGCCGCCAAGGCCAACATGGATGCAGGCGCGTTGGACAGAACGATCGGTGAGGCGCTGGTCAAGGCCGCAGAAGAGCTGATCGCGGGCAGACTGCGCGATGAATTCGTGGTGGACGTCTTCCAGGCTGGAGCGGGCACCTCGCAGAACATGAACATGAACGAGGTCCTGGCCAACCGGGCCCACGAGATTCTGGGCGGCAGACTGGGTGAGGCCACTCGCGTACATCCCAACGACCACGCGAACATGAGTCAGTCGACCAACGATACGATCCACACGGCCATTCACGTCGCGGCGGTGATGGAGGTCCGCGATCGGCTGCTGCCGGCCATGGCCCGCCTCGAACGGGCGTTGGCGCACAAGGCTGAGGCATTCGAGGAGGTGGTCAAATGCGGGCGAACCCACATGCAGGACGCCGTTCCGCTGCGGCTGGGCCAGGAATTCGGGGCATATGCGAGCATGTTGCGCCTTGGGCGCCGGCGTATTGAGCAGGCCACGGATAGTCTGCGGTCGTTGTGCATCGGCGGAACGGCTGTGGGAACAGGGCTGAACGCTCCGCCCGGCTACCGCAGCAATGTGATCAAGTATATCAACGAGGCCACGGGCGAGCCGTTCCGCAGCGCTGCAGATCTGTTCGAGGCGATGCAGAACCTCGATGCCGTGGTCGAGGTGGCCGGCGCGCTGCGGGTGGTGACGGTGAGTTTGCGGAAGATCGCCGCCGACCTGATTCTGCTGAGCTCAGGACCGCGTGCGGGCCTGGGCGAGTTGCGGTTGCCGGCCGTTCAGCCGGGCTCGTCCATCATGCCGGGCAAGATCAATCCCGTGATGGCGGAGATGCTAAGCATGGTGTGCTTCCACGCACTGGGCTGCGACGCCGCCATTGCGGGCGCGGCGCAGTTCGGCCAACTGGAACTAAACGTGATGATGCCGGTGGTGGCATACAACCTGTTGCAGGAGATCGACATTCTTACCGGCGGGATGGAGGCCTTCACCACGCGCTGTGTGACGGGTATCGAGGCCGATGAGGCGGCGTGCCGTCGCTACGCCGAGCGAAGCCCGGCGCTGGCGACGGCGTTGAGCCCGCACGTGGGCTATCATCGAGCGGCCGAGTTGGCGATGGAATCGCTGAAGCGCGATGCGCTGGTTCGCGACCTGGCGTTGGAGGCGAAGCTCATGTCGGAAGCAAAACTCAACGAAGTGCTGGACGTACGACGGATGACGGGCAGCCAGGACGCGACAGAGCGTTCGGGAGGTAGTGACTGATGGCAGGTGTGTTTGAGGCTGTCAAGGTCAGCAAACACGTGTACTGGGTAGGGGCGATCGACTGGGCGCTGCGGGACTTTCACGGGTACTCGACGGCTCGGGGGACGTCGTACAACGCTTATCTTGTTGTGGCGGACAAGATCGCACTGATCGACACGGTGCGTGCCCCTTTCCGTGACGAGATGATCGCGCGGATTCGGTCGGTCGTGGATCCGGAGCGGATCGACGTGATTGTGTCGAACCATGCAGAGATGGATCACTCCGCTTGCCTGCCGCACATGGTCGAGCTGGCCAGGCCGGCAAGGGTTCTGGCGTCGGCCAAAGGGGTGGACGCCCTGAGACAGCACCTGCGCCTCGACGGAGACATCGAGGCGGTCAAGGACGGCGACCGCGTGACTCTGGGCGAGGCAGAGTTGGAGTTCGCCATGACGCCGATGGTCCATTGGCCGGAGAGCATGGTGACCTATCTGCCGACCGATCGGGTGCTGTTCTCACAGGACGGGTTCGGGATGCACCTTGCCAGCGGCCAGCGATTCGCCGACGAGCTTGACGAAGACCTCGTCTGGTACGAGACGACCAAATACTTCGCCAACATCTTGATGCCGTTCTCTCGCCAGGTAGCCAAACTCATAGAGCGAGTGCGTCAGTTGCAGCCCGGCCCCGAGATCGTGGCGACCGATCACGGACCGATCTGGCGGAAGGATCCGGAGGCGATGATCGGGCGGTACGCAGAATGGACCGAGCAGAAACCCACGGACAAGGCCGTCGTGGTGTACGACACCATGTGGGGCAGCACGGCAAAGATGGCCGGCGCCATCGCTGAGGGCCTGATCGCCGGCGGCAGCAACGCCAAGGTCATGCCGCTGGCCGGATCGAACCGCAGCGACGTAGCCACGGAGGTGCTCGAGGCGGGGGCGCTGCTGGTCGGCTCGCCGACGATCAACAACAACATCTTCCCCACGGTGGCCGACGTAATGACGTATCTGAAGGGACTGAAGCCGCGGAATCTGATCGGTGCAGCCTTCGGTTCCTATGGCTGGGGCGGTGAGGCGGTTAGACAGATCGACGAGCTGCTTGGGGCGATGAAGGTGGAACGGGTCGCCGAACCGGTCCGCTGCAAGTACGTCCCGAACGAAGACGCTCTATCGGCGTGTCGGTCACTCGGGTCGGCTGTCGCGGCACGGTTGCGGCAGAGCTGTGAGGCGTAGGGCCAGGTGTCGCATACCGGCAGGCAATGGGCGGGAGAGTTGTCGTTCGGGCGCAGCAAGGAGCGATCGGATGACAAGGTGGAAGTGTCTGGCGTGCGATTACGTCTATGACCCACAAGTGGGCGACCCCGAGTCCGACATCGAACCGGGCACGGCGTTTGAGGATCTGCCCGAGGACTGGGAGTGTCCTGATTGCGGGGTGGGCAAGGACGAATTCGAACCGGAGTAGGGTTCGATCGACACCTGCGACTGCGTCGATCCATCGGCCGAGCCTAGTATCCCAGCGCGACACCTTCCGCTCGTGGATCGGAGCCGCCCAGCAGAACCCCGCTGCCGGGATCGCGCACGATCATCTGCACCGCGCCGCCAATTCCCCAATCTCCGACGGTCTTGACGTTGTGTCCCCTGTCCGCCAAAGCCTTAAGAGTGGCCTCGCCGAAGCGGTCCTCCAGTCGCAGTTCGTAGGGCTTGCCGATTCCCGGCGGGGAGGCGCCGGGGAAGCTGCTCCAACGAGGTGCTTCGGCGACCTGCTGGGGATTCATACCGAAGTCGATGAAGTTGACGATGGCCTGGAAATTCCACTGAGGCTGGTTGTCGCCGCCCGGAGTGTTGCCCACGAGCAGCAGTTCATCGCCGCGGCAGATCAAATAGGTGTTGAGCGTGTGGACGGTCCGCTTGCCGGGCTCGAGGCGGTCGGGATGTCCCTCGTCAAAGACGAAGCCCTGTGTGAACCCCGGCCGATTATTCAGCAGGATCCCCGTCCCGTCAGCCACCAATCCGGAACCGAAACCGCTGGACAAGCTGATGATGAACGAAGCCGCGTTGCCCTGTGCGTCAACAACGACAAAAGACGTCGTGTCACCGGCATGGTGGATGTCGCCGGCCGCGGCCTTGGCGGCAGCGCGGTGCGGGTCGATCTGTCGGCGACGCCGGTCGGCAAAGCCTTTGGACAGCATGGTCGCTATCCGGACATCGACGAATGCAGGATCACCGGAATAGGCCAGTCGGTCGGCAAAGGCGAGCTTCTTGGCCTCCACCATGTGGTGGATCACTTCGGCCGAGCCGAAGCCCATATCGGCCAGATGGAACCCCTCGATGATGTTCAACTCCTCCAGGACGATGTGTCCCTGGGAGGGCAACGCGGTTTCGTAGACGGTACACCCGCGGTAGTCAGTGTGGATGGGGTCGTACACGTCCGATGCGTGCTGCTCGAATTCTCGCATGGTGAACAGGCCGCCGTTCTTCTCGGAGCAGGCGACGACGGCGCGAGCGATGTCACCGCGGTAGAACACGTCGCGCCCGCCCTCGGCGATCTTGCGCAGGCTGTCGGCCAGGTCGCGGTTGACCAGCAGGCCGACGCGGTCGGAGAGGACACCGTCAGCGCAGAAGATCTGCGCACTGCTGGGATACTTCCGCAGCAGCGTATCGCCGGCGATAGCACGTCGCTGGTCGGCCGACATGGCAAAGCCCTCGTCGGCATATCGGATCGCCGGTTGGAAGAGTTGCGCCAGAGGCATGGTGCCGAATCGTTCGAGCACAGTCGCGTAGGCGTCGATCGCGCCGGGAACGGAGACCGAATGAATGCCGTCGGGCGGCAGGTGGGTCATGCCGAGCTTGCGATAGTGCTCGACGGTGGCAGCGTACGGCACGATGCCGCTTCCGTTCACGCCGGTGACTTTCCTGGTGACAGCATCGTAATAGAGCACGAAGGCATCGCCGCCGATGCCGCAGGCGGCCGGCAAAACCACATTGAGGACGGCTGCGGTGGCCACGGCTGCATCCGCCGCGTTGCCGCCTGCCATGAGCACGTCCAGCCCGGTCCGGGACGCCAGCGGATGGGCGGCAGCGATCATGCCGTTTCGGCTGTACCGAAGATGACTGCGGAACGGTGCGGATTCATTAGCCATACGAATTTCTCCAATTCCTATGGTCGGCTACAGCTTGCCAACGAACAGGCGTCGGTGCCACAACAGCAGCATGACCGCCCACCCGAGAAGTACCGCCCCGGCCACCTGATGAGCGGTGGCCAGCACGACCTCGGGAGCGGGTGGCGGCCTGACGAAGGCGGTCGCCCCGGTTGCAATAAAAGCGCCCACGCCCAGCAATACTTGCAGACCCGTCAGAAAGATCAGCGTCAGACCGAGTCGTTGAACGATCCGTTCGTCGTAGAGGCCCCAAGACCGCAGGCCCGCAGCCACAGCGACTACCGTCACGAAGACCGCCATACTGATGTGGATGACCATAGCGCCGTACCTATGACGCAGAATCACGCCCAGGACGAGTTGCACGACCAGTAGAACCACGAGCAGCACAGTAAGTGAACGATCGGTCGCAGCTGCCGAAACAGCAGCGGGACGACGCCCAGCCACCCAGGTAGCGGAGGTAGCCACCGTCAGAGCCACCAACAGCGCGAAGAAAAGCTGCCCGAGCGCCCCATGAACCATGGCGATCGTGATGTTCGGCGCCATGTCGGCATGCGAGGTGCTGAGCGTGAAGTGGCCGGTCACTCGAAGCCCCCCCAGGATGCCCTGAGCGATAACCGCCACGACGGCGACAGCGGCCGCGGTCTTGATCGAGCGGCGCCGGTCGGTCACCCACAGATGGATCGCCAGCACCACCGTCGTCAGACCAACCAGTGTCCCAAATAGTCGATGCCCGTGCTCGTAGTAGATGCCGCCCGTCATCCGCGAAAGCGGGTAGAGAAACATGTTGTAGCCGAACGTGTTGGGCCAGTCGGGCACCGACAGACCGGCCTGTTTGCTGGTGACCATCGCGCCGACTGTCAGCAGGATCAGCGTGGCGGCAGCGGCCACACCGGCAAAAGCAGAAGTCCAATTGACCGGATCTTGCCGGTCTGCCTTCCAGCAAGTGCCCACAGCAGCACCCACGGCCCCGGCAAGTGCGGCCACGAGGATGGAGCCGGGAATCCACCAGAAGGCCGATGGACCGATCTGATTCGGCTGGTCGCCACCCAGCACACTACCGAGCACCAGCAGGTTGAGCAGTCCGGCCAGCGCCCCTGTTCGAAGACCGCCAAGCCAACCACGGCCCGCGTAGCGTCCGGCCACAAAGCCCCCGCCCACAAGACAGGCCAGCATAACGACCAGCAGCACACGACTTGACACCACCACCGGCGACATACGACTGAAGTAGCCGATGCCCCACATCGCCACCGTCGTGCCGAATCCTATGGCCAGCAGATCGGCTCGCCCCATGCGTTGAGTTTCGGCCAACTCGTCCATGCATGCTCCAGTGATTGCAGAACCGGCATCGGGTCGTTTGGCGCGCCCGGCCATGGGCGCATCATATGCCCGCAGTTCCCAACGATCCAGAAGGTGTGTCAGTGTGGCACAGCGAGGCGCGGCTGACGGTCGTGGTAGTAGCCATCGGACAGACGGGCTAAAATGAGAAGGCCTTCGGCTGGTGAGAGAATGCAGACGCAGTCACGGATTCACGATCGGGCGGTCCCTGAGAGCCTCGCGCGGCTGGGTAAGCGCCTGCGGGCGCTGGCCGAGCTTGCTAAAGCGAGTCTGACAGCACTGGTGCTGCTGACCGTACTGACCGGTTTCGTGCTGGCCAGCGCTGAGCAAATCGACTGGCTCGTCCTGATGTGGACCTTACTGGGCGCCGGTCTGTCGGCGGCCGGCGCCAACGGGCTGAATCAATTCATGGAGCGACGGACCGACCGACACATGGCGCGGACGCACGGGCGGCCGCTGCCGAGTGGGCGTCTGCGCCCGCGGGACGCGCTGGCCTGGTCACTGCTTCTGGCTGTTGCCGGACCGGCGGTGCTTGCATCACATGTAAATCCGCTTGCGACGGCTCTCACGGTAACGGCTGAAGCCGTGTACTTGTGTGTGTACACGCCGCTGAAGACACGAACATCTCTATGCACGTTGGCTGGCGCGGTTTGCGGAGCGGCTGGGCCGATGATCGGCTGGGCGGCATCGGCGGGCAGGCTCGATGCCGGCGCGTGGGTCTTGGCGGCTGTGCTGTTCGTATGGCAAGTGCCGCATTTTCTGGCTTTAGGATGGGTGCACCGGCGCGACTATGCGCGAGCGGGTATCCGCATCCTCCCGGTGCTCGACCGCTCGGGGCGTGCAACCTGCATAGCCATCATCCTGTACAGTTTGGCCTTGCTGCCCGTGGGGCTGACGGCAACGCTCTGTGGTATGGCGGGGTTGGCTTTCGCGGTGGGGTCGGCAGTCCTGGGGACGGGGCTGTTGGCGCTGGGACTGCAACTCTACGTTTTCCGGAATGCCCGTTATGCGCGCCGCGTGTTCGTGGCGAGCGTGGTGTATCTGCCGTTGCTTCTGGGCTTGATGATGGTAGACCGCAGCCCGTTGGATTCGCGCATCCCGGATACTGCCGGTGCGACCATGACCGACAACACCCGTCCGCAACAAGGCGAGCCCAACACATTCTATGTCTGGCTATAGAAATCGCCCCACGTGGTCCGGGCGCGTAGCGATTCAGGGGATCAGAAAGATCAACGTAAACATCACCACCCACACCGCGTCGAGGAAGTGCCAGTACATCGTGCCGTAAAGCACACCCGCGTGATCCTCGCGCGAGTAGCGCCGACGGAACGCGTTGGCGGTAACAACGCTCAACAGGACGATCCCGCCGAGCACGTGTGCGGCGTGCAGACCCGTCAACGTGTAGAAGGTAAAGGCGTACAGGCTCGACGACACGGTCACGTGAGCCGCCAGCAGCGTCGACCAGTTGGCGATCTGGCTGACCAGGAAGGCCATCCCCAGCACGAGGGTGGCCACCATGCCTGCCCGCAGCGCCGCCTGGCGATCCAACCTCGCGCTGCGCAGCGCCCAATGCATGGTCACGCTGCTGAGCAGAAGGATCACCGTGCTGGCCCACAGCCCGGCGGGAAGCGCGGGCATGCCCGGCGGGGGCCACGCCTCGGCGCGCGAGCGAACCACCAGATACCCGACGATAGACGCGGCGAACAGCGCCGAAAGCGACACAAGAAACAACGCCATGCCGAATGTACCGGTGCTGGCAGCCGATCGGCCGTCCGGCTGCACCGGCGCGTCGGCGGCAAATCGCTCGCTGTCCGGCAGCGGTTGGGTCAACCTGGCGGCTCCGTCGACGTGATGAGTTGATGTTGGTAGTGCGTCGTATCCACAAGCACCAGGCCCACGAAAAGCAGGATGAACAGCAGCGCGGTCAGCAGGACGACGGCGTAGAACGGCTGATCGTATCGCAGATGCATGAAATATAGCGCGACCAGCGAGGCCTTCACGGTGGCGATGACCATCGCCAGCCACAGATTGCCGCCGCCCAGATCGATCCACGTGGCTGCCACCGTCAGACACGTAAGAACGAGCAGGATAGCCCAGACTGCCGCCAGGACCTTCAGCGGAACGATGTGCACTC
>CBFCZG010000003.1:0-39964 GCA_965602375.1 uncultured Phycisphaerae bacterium
CGATCTGGCACCCGGGGGTGCACGACGATCCGTTCGGGATGCGCCTGACGACGCTGATGATCTCGAAGAAAATCGCCGACAGCGCCGTGCCCATGTCGCTGCTGGCGCTGCATCCCAACGTGCGATTCAACTTCCTGCAAAGCGGCATCGGCACGTGTGAGCTTGGAATCTAGCGGCCATGGCAGCGCTCACCCGCCTGGACAGCGACGAGCCGCACAGCGTCGACGCTATCCGCGCCGCCGAACTGGCGCGAGGCGCCTTACGTCTGCCGCAAGAGATGGACGTGACGGCCTCGCCGCTTGGCGGGGGCAAGTTCAGTCAGACGTTTCTCATCGAGGCCGACACCACCGAGTACGTACTGCGGATCGCCCCGCCGGACAACCTGCTCCAGCTCTTTTACGAGTATCGCATGATGCGACAGGAGCCGGGTCTGCATCGACTCATCCAGAAGCACACTCAGATGCGAATTCCATCGATTCTGGCACACGATTTCACGCGCAAACACATCGCCCGCGACTACCTGGTGATGAATCGTCTGCCGGGAACGCCCCTGAGCGAGGTACGCGGCCGCCTGAGTGCCGAGCAGATCGAACGTATTCTGTTCGAGGTCGGGCGCGAGGTAGCCCAGCTTCATTCGATCCGGCTGCGACGCTACGGGTATCGCGGGCCACACCGCCCGATGGAGCCGGAGGCGCGGTGGGACGACGCGTTCGCGGTCATGTGGGAGAAGATGCTGGACGACTGTGCCGCCTGTGGCATCTACACAGATCAGGACAAGGCGATGGGGATGAAGCTGTGGCGCGACTATTGCGGTGCGTTCGATCCGCAGTGCCCGTGCGTTCCCTGTCACATGGACCTGTGGGTGGCCAACGTGCTGGTTCACCAGGGCCGGTTTGGCGCGCTGTTCGACTTCGACCGCGCGTGCTACGGCGATGTGGAGAATGAGTTTGCCGTGGCCGAATACTGCGGCCTGACAACGCCGGCGTTTTGGGAGGGATACGGTCGCCGCCCCGAACGGACGCGCGAGTGGGCCATCCGCCGGTGGTTCTACCTGCTCTACGAGCACCAGAAGTACATCGTCATCAGCGTGTCGACCCGCCGCAACAACAGGCCGATGGCCCGCAGCTACGCCGACCAGTGTCTTGGGTCGATGCACAGTTTCCGTCGCACGGGTCGACCTGAGTTCTGAATCGCGTGCTGCTGACCCGGCATGCTTGAACGGTAGCGTGCCGGCAACTGTTTGAGGCGATCTATACCGAGGCCCAGTCCTCCCTAAGCCGATCGATCCCCACGGCGGCAATGCGGTCGGCCGTCTGCTCGCCATCGACGTACTCGATGGATGCAAAGCCGTCCCACCCGTCGCGCTTCATGCACGCCAGCCATCTCTTGGTCTGCTCGTTCTTGACCGGGTCGGCCCACCAGCGGTAGTGGAAGTGCGCAACACGATCCTTGAGGCGCTGCCAGATCGCCTCGGGCTCCATGTTCGAGAGGGCAACCATGTCGTCAAGCTGAAGATTGAGGAGCATCCGACGTGACGGCACGGCCTGGAGCAGTTTCTCGATGCCCTGCACCGAGTCCACCAGCGACTCCATGTGGGTCTCGATCAGAATGTCGATGTCGGCCTGCTCGGCCATGGCGGCGTACTCGAGGAATCCGTTGATCGCATAGCCCCAGTTCGCGTCGTCACACGTGGCCGAACTGATTTCGCACACGAACCCTGCAAAGCTGCGAAGCTGTCTGACGCGCATCACGCGAGCAATCTCGATGAACCGGGCGCACTGCTCGACCATGTCCTGATAGTTCGATTTGCCCAGATCGAAGAAGCCCATGTAAGGGGAGATCAACGGCACGGTGAGTCCGGCCTGGTCGCAGGCCGCACGTATCTGGGTGAGACGGTTGGCGTCTGCCTTCTCGAGGAAGCCGCCCCATAACTCCACACCGTCGAACCCCAGCCCGGCCGCCAGATCGATAGCTTGCTCAGCCGTCCACTCTCCGCTCTTGCAGGCGATTGTGCAGCAGCACGTTTTCATTGCGAGGTCTCCATCGGGCTACCACCGCGATGGTACGCGACTCCGTCGATGCGGACAACCGCCACAAGCCGCTTGCACCCTACGCATCGCGCTGACCAGGAGAGATCGACCAACCTGGGCATACAAGTCCGCATATCGCATGCGGTCGAGTCAAAACGTCCGGTATTCGCACGCTCTGAGTCGGTTGGCTGAATCTGGTTTGTGTTCCCGGTTTGCCTCTAAGGATTGATCTTCGCCCGGCCGATGCAACCACCTGCCCAGGACAACGCCCTACTATCGAGCAGGAGTTCAAGCATGTCCAGATTGCACCTGTCGACGACGTTCACCGTAACCGTTTGCCTCGTACTGGCGGCCTGCCCCGCATGCGCACCACCCTCTCCCGAGGTTACGGGCCTGGCCAAGCTCGCGTCCGGAAACATGTCGGACCTGACAGGCGAGGAGATCCAGGCGGTGGCCGAACGATTGGCCGGCGCGTCGCTTACCGACGAGCAGGCTGAAACCATCGCCGACCTCCTGGACGAGTACGACGTCAACTCGCCCAGCGACATCGAGGCGTTCATCGAGCAGGCCGAGCAGGGCGAGATCCCCGTCGATCAGGAAGATCTCGACGCGCTCCGCGACATGTTCGAGAACATGGATCCGTCCGAAATCCTTGCCTTGCTCGAATAGCGGTCGCCAGAATCCCAGCCGACACACGGCGCCGACCGAAGCGTCTGGCCATTGGGGCCAGGCGCGTGGTGCCGTCGCGTGCCCATCCGGTTGACACCACCAGGCGGCAGGGCTAGCATCGGCCTGTGAAAAGGTCGATAGGAGAGCCCGTAACTTTTTGGGCACGCGATGTTTACAGGTATCGTCGAGGCTATTGGCAAAGTCGTGGCCATCCGTCCCGGCCAGGGTGGAATCAGGCTGGTGGTGGACGTGGCCGCGCTGACGCGCCAACCTGAAATCGGCGCGAGTCTATCGGTGAACGGGGCGTGCCTGACGGTCGCGGCGATCGGGTCGAAAGCCGCCGAGTTTGATGTCGTGGCCGAGACCTGCGCTCGCAGCAATCTCGGGCGACTGCAAGTGCAAGACGCCGTCAATCTGGAGAGTTCCCTGACTCTGGGTGACGCGATCGACGGCCACTTCGTTCAGGGCCACATCGACGGAACGGCTACGGTCGAGCGAGTCGAAACGGACGCCGGGCAGTGGACGGTGTGGTTTACGCTCGACCAGCCGCAGCAGCTGGCGCGTTACCTGGTACCCAAGGGGTCGATAGCTCTCGACGGGGTCTCGCTGACGCTGGCTGACGTCCAGTCGGAGCGCTTCAGCGTGGCGGTCATCCCGACGACGTTGCAGCGAACGACCTTTGGCCGCCTTCAAAGCGGCGACAAAGTGAATGTGGAGACGGATATTCTGGTGCGAGCCGTAGTGCACCAACTATCATTGATTGACGGGCCGAACCAGGGATTGTCCATCCAGGCACTCGAGCAGGCTGGTTTTGTGTGATCGGTGACGATGTGGAAAAAGATCAGGACACCAACATTGAGCCCGCACCGACCGATGCCGCCGAGTTGGCGCCCAAGCCCGTCATCGCGGTGACGATGGGCGATCCGGGGGGCATCGGCGCCGAGGTGGTGGTCAAGGCCCTGGCCGATCCGCAGGTGCGCGAGAGCGGCCGTTTCATCATCTATGGACTGAACGAGCTGATAAGCTACGCCGCCGATTCGGCCGAGATCTCGCCTTACTGGTGGCGGCAGCCTCACGAGGCGGTGCGGAAGATTGAAAGCGGTGTGGTGGTAGCCGACTTCGACGAGTTCGGGCTGCCGGGCCCGCGAAACGCCCAGCCCACGGCGCAGGGCGGCCTTGCGTCGATGCGGTTCCTGGAGGAAGCGGTCGCGTCGCTCAAGGCGGGTCGAGCACACGCCCTGGTCACCGGGCCGATCAGTAAGACCAGTTGGCACATGGCGGGGTACAAGCGCTGGCCCGGTCACACCGAGTGGCTGGCCGAACAGTTTCGTACGCGCCGGGTGACGATGATGTTCGAGGCGGGTCGGCTGCGCGTCGCCCTGGCCAGCACCCACCTGGGCCTGTTCGAGTTGCGAAACCGGTTCACCATCGGCCTGGTCTATCAGCCGATCGATCTGCTCGATCGAGCGCTGCGCGAGTGGTTTGGCATCGAGTTACCGCGCCTGGCGGTCTGTGCGCTGAACCCGCACGCTGGAGAAGGCGGCCGATTCGGTGACGAGGAGACGCGCATCATCGAGCCGGCCATTACGATGGCCCGCGAGAACGGCTGCCGCGTGGAAGGCCCCCTGCCCGCCGATACGGTGTTTGGCAATGCTTTGGCCGGCAAGTACGACGGGGTCGTGGCGATGTATCACGATCAGGGACTGATTCCGATCAAGCTGCTGGCTTTCCGTCGCGCGGTCAACGTGTCACTGGGCCTGCCCATAGTCCGCACCAGCCCCGACCACGGTACGGCGTTTGACATTGTAGGGACCAACGCCGCCGATCCGGGCAGCATGAAGTCGGCGATCCTGCTGGCGTGTCGTCTGGCCCGCTTCAAGATGGCCGCGGCCGCAGCGGTATCTGCCCCATAGCGCAGCGGCCCTCGATGCCGATTCTGGCGATATTCCTGGTACTGCTGTCATGCTTCGGCCACGCGGCGTGGAATCTGCTCGCCAAGCGATGCCCCGACCCGGTGGCGGCACTCTGGCGGGCGCTGCTGCTATCTGTCGTGTTGCTTACTCCGTTCTCGCTGACGTTCCTGCTGAGCGCGGCGGGCGACTGGCCCGAGCAAGTCTGGTACTGCCTGCTGATAAGCAGCATCAGCCAGGCACTGTACGCGTACGCCCTGGGCCGAGCCTACCGCTCTGGCGATCTCTCGCTGGCCTACCCAATCGCGCGCAGCGCACCGTTGTTTGTCGCCCTATGGGCCCTGGTGTGGCTGGGTGAACCCATCGACACGGCCGGCGGAATGGGCATTGTCACGGTCGTGGCCGGAGCGGTTCTGCTGTCGCTGCCCTCAGGCCGACGGCCACGCCACGCCGCCGTGGCACGCACCATAGGGTGGGCGGTTCTGACTGCTCTATGCACCAGCGTCTACAGCGTGGCCGACCGGGCGGCCATGCTCCACGTCTCGGGCGGGCTGGGCCGCACGGCTTATCTGCACTTGGAGTTTGTCGGCATGTGGGCGGGACTGACCGTGCTGATCGCCCGGTCGCATCCGTGGAGGTCGCTGGCCATCCGTACGGAACTGATCTCAAGCGCCGCAATCGGGGTGCTCCAGCCTGTCACTTATCTGCTCGTGCTGTTCGCGCTGGCCATGCCGGACGCGGGCGTCAGCTACGTCGTTGCGCTTCGCCAGTTCAGCGCGGTCATCGGGGTCATCCTCGGCTGGCGGCTGCTCCGCGAACGCCGCGGCTGGATGCGCCTGCTGAGCGCCGTGATAATGGTCGTCGGGCTCGCACTTGTGGCCGGGCCACAGCGGTAGCGGCAGTCATGTTCCAGACCAAGACACAGATCGAAGGCCTTCTTGAAGCAGCCGACCTGAAGCCGCAGAAGCGCTACGGCCAGCACTTCCTGATCGACCGCAACCTTATGGATCGGCTCGTCGACAGTGCCCGCATCGGACCCGAGGACATGGTCCTCGAGGTCGGGCCGGGCACGGCGAGCCTCACGTCGCTGCTGGCCGCCAGGGCCGGCGCCGTCGTGGCCGTGGAGGCCGACCGGGCACTGCTCGACATCGCCGCCCAACAGTTGCGAGCCCGGGATGTCGGCAACGTAAACCTGATCCACGGCGACATTCTTGCAGCCAAGCACAGAATCCAGCCGGAGGTGCTGGCCGCCCTCGCACGACAGCAGGCCTCCCTGGCGGGACGCGCCATGCTGGTGGCGAACCTGCCCTTCGACGTGGCTTCGCCGCTGCTGATCAATCTGGTGCTCGACCACCCGACGATCGATCCGCTGCTATTCACGGTTCAGAAGGAGGTCGGCTTGCGAATCCTCGCCCGCCCCGGCCAGCGTGCGTACGGAACACTCAGCGTGTTCGTTCAGGCACTGACCGATGCTGTACGCCTGGCGAACGTTCCCCGCCAAGTCTTCTGGCCACAGCCCAACGTCGACGCCGTCATGCTGCAACTGACGCACTCACCCGGCAAACGTGCCGCAGCCGGCGACGTGTCCCATCTCGCTGTGACGGTGAAGAACCTGTTCGGACATCGGCGCAAAACGCTGCGCCATAACCTGCGAATCCACTACCCGCAGGTCGCGACGGAGGCACTGGAATCAGCCAGCTCAATTGACCTGGGACGCCGACCGGAAACGCTGGCGGCGGATGAATGGGTCCGCCTGGCTGGACAGCTGCCCCCACGAAACGGCGGGGACTGATCCAGCGGCCGCCCTGGCTCCTGGGGACGGGCCTGCACCGGCCCCCGACATCACATGAGCGGCGATGTAGCGCCGCACGAAGGGTTCGCTGGTGCAATCGGTGTGAGCCCCCGTCCACCCGTACCGCTGGTACTGCGGTGCCCAACCTATATTGACAATCTTGCCCTGGCCTCCGCCACGTGGATGCAGCCCGACCAGCCCGGCTGCGTCCACATCCATCTTTCCGTCGATGGTACCGAGCACGCGGACCGGCCCATCGAGAACGGTGTCGTAGCGTGAGTAGTAGACGTACACGTGCCCTTTGATCCTCGTCACCGCCCTGCGCATGTCGTAATCGCTGGAGAGACTCGAGCCCAACAGCACGAGATTATTCACTCTGTAGGGGGCCTCCAACGCCTCAACGGCCCAGACGGCGATGCCCGTACCGGCCGACAGGGCGATGATGTTCACTTCGTTGCCCGGGTGGTTTCTCAGGTAGTCCTGAATCTTCTGCGTGAGGATGGCGGCTCGCAGATGGGCCGCCGGGCGGTTGACCTGATCGATGGCTGGGTTGAATGACGTCGTCCACAGATAGGCCTCGACGTGCCCGCGATAGCCGGCAGCCTGAAGGCCTTGCGCCACCTCCGCCACCCCGAAGCCCCAGTTGCCCGCACCGTCGATGTAGTACGTCTTTCCGAAGTCCTCACGCGGATCCATGCAGCCCGCAAGTGGGGCCAACCCCAACAGCAAAGCCCAGCACATCGTTGCGCGTCGCATGCACGCCTCCTTCAAGGCACCCGCCATCCGGACAGGTCAGTCTACTGCCGAGCGAACACGGGTCAACGACATGTTATGCCCAGCCGTCTCCCGGGCCAAGTGCACGACCGAAAATCGGGCCGTTTGCCACCCCCCCGAGGAACGGGTTCAGTAAAGGGGGTTGATCACCAGACCCGTCGCCAATTTCGGATAGAAGAAGGTACTCTTCTGCGGCATGAGCTCGCCGGTTTGGCAGACCGCCCGCATCTGAGCCATCTGGGTCGGCTGCACCAGCAGGGCCAGCCCGTCGGTCTCGGCCGCAACCGCCACCGCGTGGTCCGCCACACTCGTGTAATGGATGACGGGCTCGCGGCTTAGAGTGGGGGCGATCATCCGGTCGATCAGGAACCGATGCAGGATCGCCGCCGGCAGTCTCCGCCAGGCCTCGCCGTGCTGCGGCTCGAGGTCGTCCAGCACGTCGGGCCTTTGCAAGACAAGGATGGTGCTGGCGCCGGTCGACGGCTGGACCACGGCAACCGAGCCCGGTGCACACCGTGCCGCCGCATCCGCCAGTTGCTCGGGATCCGCCACCGGGGCGTCGGTCGGGGTAAAAACGGGCTCACACCGCGACACAAGTTCCGACAGCTCCAGCGGCACGTGCTCGACCGTTCGATGGTACGGCAGCATCAGCAGGCCGGGATCCTCCATGGCGCACAGCCCCACCAACACGTAGTGAGCGGGGTGATTGTCGGGCAGCTCGCCCTCCCGCGCGGCAAGCCAGTCACGATACATCAACGCCGTCTCATACCGGTGGTGCCCATCGGCGATGTAGATCGGCTTGCCCGCCAACGTCTGACGCACTCGCGCGACGACAGAGGAGTCGGCGACATACCACAACCGGGCATCCACGCCGTTCAGTACGGCGACGGCGTCGGGATCACGCCCCGCCGACCCCATCGCGGCGAGCACCCCGCCATCCGGATCGCTGTACAAGCCGAAGACAGCCGACAGGTTGCAGCGCGTCGCCTGCATCAGCTTCAGCCGATCCTCCTTCGGCCCACCGAATGTCTGCTCGTGAGGCACGACGCGCCCCTCGCCCAGCGGACTCAGCCGCAGCCGCGCGAACAGGGCCGTGCGCGTGAAATCTCTCCCCCGATGGGTGTAGCGCTGCTGGTAGAGGTACAGCCCGGGCTCGGGATCGCGCATCAGCACGCCGTCGGCGAGCCACGCCTCAAACGTGTTCGCGGCCCGCTGGTATACGGCATCGGGTCCGGCCTGCTTTGGCGGCACGTGCGGCAGATCGATCGCCACGACGTTGCAGGAATCCTGCGTGAGCAGGGCTTCTTTGTCGGCGCTGTCGAGCACGTCGTACGGCGGCGCAATCACCCTCGATACATCCTGTCCGAAGCGTTGCGCGTCGTACCGGATACCCGTTAGCGGCGCAATGGCACTGTCAACTTCGGTTGCGAGTCGTTCGGTCATGAGCTGCCTCATCCACAAGCAGGAGGGGTCAATAGCGGTAGTGATCCGGCTTGAACGGTCCTTCTACCGGCACGCCGATATACTGCGCCTGCTTCTGGGTAAGTTGAGTCATTTTCACACCAAGCATATCCAGATGCAGTCGGGCCACCTCTTCGTCCAACTCCTTTGGCAACACGTACACCTTCTTGTCATACTTGCCGGCATCGCGGTTCTGCCAGAAGTCGATCTGGGCCAGCACCTGATTGGTGAAGCTGTTGCTCATCACGAAGCTGGGATGGCCGGTCGCGCAGCCGAGGTTCACCAGGCGTCCTTTCGCCAGCATGATGATTCGCTTGCCGTCGGGCCAGATCACGTGATCGACCTGCGGCTTGATCTCTTCCCATTGCAGACCCGCCAGGCCGTCCACGTCAATCTCGCTGTCGAAGTGCCCGATGTTGCACACGATCGCCTCGTTCCGCATGCGGTCCATGTGCCGGCGCGTGATCACATCGACGTTCCCGGTGGCCGTCACGAAGATGTCGCCGTACGCGCACGCCTCGTCCAGCGACACGACCTGGTAGCCTTCCATGGCCGCTTGCAGTGCACAGATGGGATCGATCTCGGTGACGAACACCGTTGCGCCCAGTCCCCGAAAGGCCTGGGCACAACCCTTGCCCACATCGCCGTAGCCGCACACCACGCATTTCTTACCGGCGATCATCACGTCGGTCGCACGCTTGATCCCGTCCATCAGGCTCTCGCGGCACCCGTACAGGTTGTCGAACTTGCTCTTGGTGACCGAATCGTTGACGTTCATCGCCGGGAAGAGCAGCTCTCCTTCACGCTGCATCTGGTACAGTCGGTTCACACCGGTGGTCGTCTCCTCGCTGACGCCCACGATCCGCGGTGCCATTCGATGCCAGAACTGCGCGTCGCGCTCGAGCTGCGCGCGCAGCAATCGATCGACGACCTCGATTTCCTTGTTATCCTTGCAGACCGGCGGCACCTTGCCCGTCTTGGCATATTCGGCCTCCAGCGCGTAGCCACGGTGGACCAGGAGGGTCGCATCGCCGCCATCGTCCACAACGCCCGTCGGGCCGTCCGCTTCGGGAAACGTGAGCGCCCGCAACGTGCAGTCCCAATACTCCTCCAGCGTTTCGCCCTTCCAGGCGAAAACCGGCGTGCCGCTGGCCGCGACGGCCGCGGCCGCATGGTCCTGCGTCGAGAAGATGTTGCAACTCGCCCAGCGCACGTCGGCGCCCAGCTCCACCAGTGTCTCGATCAACATGGCCGTCTGGATCGTCATGTGTAGAGAGCCGGTGATCTTCGCGCCGGCCAGCGGCTTGCCGGCCGCATACTTCCGGCGAATCGCCATCAAGCCGGGCATTTCCGACTGGGCGATTTCCATTTCTTTCCGGCCCCAATCGGCCAGCGAAATGTCCTTGATCTTGTAATCATGCACCGCTGTTGCCATCGATCGTCACTCCTTCGTTCGCATCACAAGACGAAATTCAGTCGTCGGACAACCAGCCCTGAGTGTCAGGCAAACTTCATTATCTCACACACATCGCTGATTGCAAGCGCTCCAGCGACGGGCTCAGTCGGGCAGCAGGTGCGTGTACGCTGCGTACGCAAGGACCTCAACGCCAACCTCATGGGTCGAGCGCGCGTCGCACCTCAACCACAAACCGCTTGACCTTTTCCGTATCCTTTCGGCCCGGTTCGGCCTCCACCCCACTCGATACATCCACCGCATAGGGCCTGACGACTCGAACGGCCTCGGCGACATTGTCTGGGCGCAGACCACCCGCCAGGATCACCGGCAGTGCCGCGCCACTCGAACGCTGAAGGTCGGCCGCCAGCGACCAGTCGAAGCTCCGCCCCGTTCCTCCGTGTTGGCCTGCCACGGCCGTGTCCAGCAGCACGGCCGCCAGATTGGCCGGACGCTCTCCGCGCGCCCAGGATGACGGCGCTTCAAGTGAGTCCGGCCCGACGACACGTACGGCCTTGACGACGCGCAGCGGCGACAACGCGGCGACATACTCCAACGGCTCGTCGCCGCTGAGCTGCACCGCTCCCAGGTGCAACCCCGTCGCCATTTCGCGCACCCAGTCGAGGGGGGCGTCGACGAAGACCCCCACCGCAGCCACGAAAGGGGGCAGGACCGAGATGATCTGCTCGGCCGCGTCTCGATCGATCTTGCGCGGGCTTGGGGCAAACAACATACCGATCGCATCGGCCCCGGCGTGGACCGCCAGGGCAGCGTCTTGGGGGCTGGTGATGCCACATATCTTGACTCGCATTCCCACCGATCTCCTGCCAAGCCTCACTATCATGCTAGGGCCTCGAGTGAGGCACGGCAATCCACCCCATGGCCGTCACCGCGGATGGCACGGCCGGTTGTGGACTTCGCCACCCAAGTCGGCCATACTGTCGGGCGACGTTCCGAACGCCGTACATGCAGGGTTTGTGTTGCGCAGGACCTGAACCATGAAATTGAAGTCGGTAAAAGCCCACTGCCTCGTGGAATACCAGCGATCGACATCCACCGTCATCGACGATGCGGCCCGCGCCATCCGCAAGGACCCGGAGTTCCGCGGCAAATTCCATGCCTTCACGTGCATGGTCTACGACGCCAATCGCAAGCTGCTGTTCTGCGGCACGACGAACTTCGGCAACGATCTGCTTCAAGCCTTCGATCCGGCAACCGGCCGTTTTGAGTGCATGCGCTATCAGGACTTCGGCGAAACTTACGAAATCAAAATCCATCGCGCGTTGGATTTGGGCGACGACGGCATGGTATACGGGGCCACCAGTTGTCTGCACGACGTCGACGAGAGACACCGTGGGCCTGGAGGCAAGGTCTTCCGCTTCGACCCCGACCGGCGCAGGTTCGAGCTGCTGTGCATCCCCAAGGAGCACGACTATATCCAGACCATTACGTTGGACAGCAAGCGGCGGATGATCTACGGGATGAACTACCCGGTGTTCGAGTTCTTTGCCTACTCGATCGACAAGAACGAAGTGGTGTACAGCCGGTACATGGGCAGCATCACACACATCGGGGCCGTCGACGACGAGGGCGGTTACTGGGGCACGTGGGGGCACGGCCACAAGCTGTTCCGTTACGACTCTGCCAGCAACGAGGTCGATTTCCTCGCGCACGGCCTGCCCACTGGATGCGACAGCCTCATGTACAAAGGCGCCGGACCGATCGATTGCATGATCAACGGGCAGGACGGGTTCATGTATATAGGGGGCGAGAAGGGCGAGCTGTTCAAGCTGGACCCCGCGACGGGAGAGGTGACGTATCTCGGCCGGCCCGTGCCCGCGAACCGCCTGCCGGGATTGGCGCTGGGCCCCGGCGGGGTCATCTACGGCGTGGGCGGCGACGACGATCGGACAACCTTGTTCGCCTACGATCGGAGCACCGGCGCGTTCACCGTTCTCGGACCCGTACACGACCCGCAGCGAGGTGCATGCTTTCGGCCGCACGACCTGAAGCTTGTCGATGATACGTTGTTCGTCGGCGAAACAGACAATCCCCGCCGCACGTGCTACCTCTGGCAGTGCACGCTGGCGGGGTGAAATGGCGGGGCTGATACAGGTGGCGCGTTAGACGCAGGGCAGGTCGAGCTATCCTGCGCTATCCACCGCGTCGATGATCACGTTGGACACCCACCACGCTCTTTGACCGATATACTGTACTGTGCCAACGCACACCAGGATGATCAGCGCGAGCATAACCCCGTACTCTACCGCGCTAGGCCCGGCTTCATCGCGAAGGAAGCGAGTCGCGCCCTCGACCACATGTCGTATTGCACGCATTATCATCTCGCCCTCCCTAGCTGCCTTTCCTTCTGCCACACGCTGACAGCTAGAAAGAATGTACAATTCGATGGGTAGCTGGGCAAAGATTTCCGCGGGCGCAGTGCGGTTCTTGCCGGTTACCGGACGGTCTGCGAGAGTTATCCGCTCAATCTCATTTGCCTGCGGCGCTTACCTATCTTACTTTTCTCTAGTGCCGTGTTGTATCTCGCCGTTGCTCGGCGAAACGCCGTACGGACGTATCGATCGCGAAAGGGGAAAAGCCGTGAGCAATCAAGCCACCACCATACCGGCAGCGCATCAGGCTCGTCGCGTGAGCTTGCCGGAAGGGGCACCCAGGGTCCGTATAACGGCGGGTGTCGGCTCGGCGTCGCAAAAGACGTGGAGCCTCCGCCGGCCGGTGGCCATGGTAGGCAGCCGACGAACCGCTCTGGTACACCTGAGCAACCCGGAAGTATCCAAGGCTCACTGCCTGATCGTCAATACAGGCACGGACGTCCTGCTCCGCGATCTGGCAAGCCGTAGCGGCACGTTCTGTGACCAACGTCCCGTGGAACTCGAGCCCCTACGAGATGGCTCGGTCATTCGCGTCGGGCCGACCACGATCCAGGTAGCCATTCAGGCCTCAGCCGAGGGCAACGAAGACACCGAGACAGGCTATCAGTATTCGGACCCGACGAAGCTGCCCACGACCCTTGTCCTGGTCGATCCTCAGGGGCGAAAACACCCGATCGAGCGCAGCATCGCGGTCATCGGTCGGCGAGGCAACTGCGACGTGCCCATTGACAGCGACGAAGTCTCGCTGGCGCATGCAGCCATCTTCCACATCAATGGGAAACCGATCCTGTACGATCTCGGCAGCCGCAACGGAACCTTCATAAACGGGCAGCAGGTCTCCATTGCACATATCGGGCACGGTGACGTGGTGCGAATCGACGACACCGAGTTCACCGTTGAGGGGTCGCCCCTCGGCGAGGAGGCCGAGCAGGAAACCGACGAGCCGACCCAATCCGACGCCGCACAGACCGAAGGCGACGGCGGGTCGGAGGCGCCGGACGCCGCGGACAAGGCGTCGCAGGATGACCCGACCCCGTCGGACTCCCAGGACGTGCCGGCGGGAGACGACTCGGCCGCCGAGACGCCCCCACAGGCCGACGAGCCCGGTGAGGATCAAGCCGACCCGAAAAACCAGCAGGACACCGGCGCGGGTGCTGATGAGCCCGCACAGGAGGCGGAAACCCAACCGGCCAATGGATCGCCCGAGGGCCAGGAAGAAGCCCCGGCAGAAATAGTGGACATCGTAGCGAGCGAGCCGCGGCCTCAGCGGCCGCCGAGGCCCGACCGCGGCCACGCCGCCGACTCGCTCTCGGATCTTCAGACCAAGATCGTCGGACTACAGGAGAACATCCTCAACTGGTGGGACCAGCTCACCGATTGGCAGAACCGACTCGAGCAGAATACCCACCAGCTTCAGAAACGGTCCGCCCATTTGGAGCAGCGCGACCAGCAGGTCGCCGAACGCGAGCAGGCCCTTCAGGCCGAACAGCAACACGTCGAGCAACAGAAGCAACAGCTTGAAAACACCCAGCAGGAGCTCGACGCCCGGCAGCAAAACGTGCATGTTCAGAAGCAGGAACTGGACGCCACGCAGCAAAAGCTCGACGACACAAGGAAAGAGCTCGACGCCCGCGAGCAGCAGATCGAGGAGCGCCACGGCCAGCTCGAAGCCCAGCAGGCCCAATTCGAGCAGCAGAAAGCCGAGCTCGAGGACCTGCGCGGGCAGTTGGATGCCAGTCAGAAGGAACTGCAACAGGCCCGCGGCGAACTCGAAGACGCGCAGGCCAAGATCGAGGACGAGCGTCGTCAGCTCCATGAACAGGGCGAACAGTTAGAATCGAAACAGAAGGAGGTCGAGGACGAACATCATCAGCTCCATGAACGGGGCGAGCAGTTCGAGTCGAAAGAGAAGCAGATCGAGGACGAGCGTCATCAGCTCCATGAACGAGGCGAGCAATTGGAGTCGAAAGAGAAGGAGGTCGAGGCGCGAGCCGCCGAGCTCCAACAGCGAGAATCCGAGTTGCAGCAACGAGAGCAGGAAGTACAGGAGCAAGCCGCCGCCATCGAGCAAACCGAGAAGGTTGTCCAGGCTGAGCAGGCGGTGTTCAGTCAGTTCCAGCAGGCCATCAATCAGGCGAACGACGCGTTCCAGCAGTCGCTCACTCAGCGTATATCCACGATGCAGGCGTTAATGGAGAACGCCGCGGCTGCCCAGGAGAGTGCAGACAGTCCACAGGCCAGCGAGGCCGAGCCCGTCGTCGAGCCGCCCGCCGATCAGCAGCCGCGGCCTGAGGACGCACCCGCCTCCGACTCCGAGAGCACCCCTGACCAACAGAGCGGCGACCAACCGCAAGACGCCGCCGAGCCCGAACCGGAGGCATCTGCTGACGCTTCCGATGACCGGGATGTCGCCGACGCCCATGCGGAAGACCAAGGCGAGTCCGCTGACGCCACGCCCGATGAAAAACCTGGAGCCGAAGCGCCGGCAGATCGGCCGGAGACCCCACGCACCACTCTGAATCCCACGTTCTCGATGGACCTCGAACCCGAGGTGGCTGACAAGCTCCGCACACTTCGCCGTTTGACCAACGGGAAGAAGTCGGACGAAGAGCTACTCGCCCAGATTCAGGCCGAAGCCCAGGCGCAGTCGTCCGAGCAACGCAAGAAGCGGAGGTGGTGGGGCGGCAGCTAGACGTCGGATCGTCACCGCCGCGTTGAGTCCGGGCGGGCGTTCGGTTACTTTCGCTGCGACTGTGGACACTACCGCGCCAGGCCCGACGACTGCCTGGGTGCGATCCGCTATCCGACGAGCGTCGCATGCCGCTGCTGTTGCGCAATCTCGCACTGGACCTGGATGAACCTGAAGATGAGCTTCTGCAACAAGCCGTTTCCCGTCTCCACGTTCCGCAAGAGCACGTCGGCGTATACGGGGTCGCTCGTCGCGCCATCGACGCTCGCCGAGGCCGTGTCCGTTTCGCCTACAGCATCGAATTGAGCCTACTCGACGGCCCGGAATACGAGCAGGCTCTTGTCCAGCGCCTCGGCCGAGCCGATGTGACCGTCCTGCGGCGTCAAGGCCCGCCCCCCGTCGAGCCAGGCACCGAACCGTTGCCGCACGCCCCCGTCGTGGTCGGGTTCGGGCCCGCCGGTATGTTTTCGGCACTGGCGCTGGCCGAGGCCGGCTACCGACCCACCGTGCTGGAGCGCGGCCCCGACGTGGCCACCCGCACGCACGACATCGTCAGCGACTACTACCGCCGTGGACAGTTTCATCCGGAGAGCAACCTGCTCTTTGGTGAGGGCGGCGCGGGCACGTACAGCGACGGCAAGCTCTACACTCGCGTCGGCGACCTGCGTGGCCAGCAGGTGCTCGAGACTCTCGTGCGACACGGCGCCAGACCTCAAACCCTCATCGACAGTCACCCCCACATCGGCAGCGACCGACTGCCAAGCATCTGCCGCCGCATCCGCAGGCGGATTGAGGAGTTCGGCGGGCGTGTGCTCTTCGGTCATCACGTCGTCGGGCTGACTATCCACGATAGCCGTCTGGTCGGGCTGTCAGTGGCGGGACGTCCACCCATCGACGTCGGTCCGACCATCCTGGCGATCGGACATAGTGCCCGGGACACGTACCGCGCGCTGCGCGACGCGGGCGTGCCGCTGGCGGCCAAGCCGTTCCAGTTTGGGCTGCGCGTCGAACATGCGCAGGAGCAGGTCGACCGTTGGCAGTACGGACGACACTTCGATCATCCCCGCCTCCCGCCGGCGTATTACCGATTAGTCGCCAAGGGCGTGGCGGATGGCGGCGATGTATACAGCTTCTGTATGTGTCCGGGCGGCATGGTTCTGCCGGCACACGAAGCCCCCGAAGCCCTGTCGGTAAACGGAGCCAGCAACTCCCGGCGCGACAGCGGCTTTGCCAACAGCGGCCTGGTCGCAACGCTCGACACCGCGCACTTCGGGAACGACCCGCTGCAAGGGGTCGCCCTGCAACAGCGCCTGGAACGCGCCGCCTTCGACCTGGGCGGCGGCCACTACCGTGCTGCAATCCAGCGTGCGGCCGACTTTGTCGCAGGCCGGCTGTCCAAAGGGACGATGAACAACACCTATCCCCTGGGCACCGTCTGGGCCGATCTACACCAACTCCTGCCGGCCGAAATCGACAGGGCAATCGCCGCCGCACTAGGCACCTTCGATGCCGCCATGCCCGGGTTTGCCGGTCCGGAGGCTATACTCTTCGGCCCGGAGAGCCGGGCGAGTGGACCGGTTCGCATTCCGCGCGACCCGCACTCGATGCAGTCGCCCGCCGTGGTGTGCCTTTACCCCGTCGGCGAGGGAGCGGGCTACGCAGGCGGCATCGTCTCGGCGGCCATCGACGGTCTCAGGGCCGCCGAAACCGTCATCGCGCGGTATCGCCCGCCCGACTGAGACCTCCAGCCAGCCCGCTACCGAGTATGTCCGTCACCGGTCACAACGTACTTGTATGTTGTCAGGTCGGACGCCCCCATGGGCCCCCGGGCATGCAACTTGTCGGTGCTGATGCCGATCTCCGCCCCCAAACCGTAGACGCCTCCGTCGCTGAGTCGGGTCGAACAGTTCACCATCGTATTGGCCGAGTCCACGCCTTCCACGAAGCGCTGGGCCGCCGCGACGCTGTCGGTGAGAATCGCGTCGGTATGTCCCGACCCGTACTTGTTGATATGCGCGACGGCCTCATCCAGCCCGTCCACGATTCTCACCGCTACAATCAGATCGAGATATTCAGTATACCAATCCTGCTCCGTGGCCTGCTTGACCCTCTCAAGCAGCTTGACCGTCCTGTCACAGCCGCGGATCTCGCAGCCGGCCTCGCCGAGCTTGCGAGCAATCGAAGGCAGGAAACGGTCCGCGATGCTCGCGTCCAGCAGAATCGTCTCGGCTGCGTTGCAGACAGCCGGCCGCTGTAGCTTGGCGTTGAGCACAATCGCCTCGGCGCGGTCATACGGACACTTTTCGTGAATGTAGACGTGGCAGTTGCCGGCATAGTGCTTGATGACTGGAATGGTGGATTGCTCCACGACGGTGCGGATCAGCCCCTCCCCGCCGCGAGGCACGACCAGGTCGATGTATTGGTTCTGCTTCAGCAGCAGAGGCACCAACGCCCGATCGGTCGTGCCGACGATCTGCACCGCCTCGCGGACGACGTCGCTGCATTCGAGCGCATCACCAATGACCCGGCCGATCGCCGTGTTGCTGTGGAAGGACTCGCGCCCGCCGCGAAGGATGCACGCGTTGCCGCTCTTGAGGCACAGCGCAGCCGCATCGGCCGTTACATTGGGCCTCGCCTCGTAGATCACCGCCACGACCCCGAGCGGAACCCGGCGCTTCTCGATCCGCAAGCCGTCCGGGCGAACGTGTGCCGAGAGCGTCTCGCCGATCGGGTCGGGCTGGGCGGCCACCTCTTCCACGGCCTCGGCCATCTTCTCGATCCGTGAGGCGTCGAGCCGCAGCCGGTCCGCCATCGCATCGCCTATGCCCGATTCGCGGGCCTGTCGCATATCTCCTTCGTTCGCAGCCGCGATCGTCGACGACTCGGCCCGCAACCTCGCCGCGACGGCCCGCAGCACGTCGTTCCGACGCTGTCCGTTCAACCTCGCCACTACGTACGACGCCTGCCGCGCGCCGCGCGCCAGGCGCTCGATATAGGAGTGCAAGTCATCAACCAGCTGCTCTGCAACGACCATAACTCACGCTCTTCACCGCATCGCAGGCGGCTACGATTCTATCCCGGCCGCAGCGACACGGACCTCTCTACAAGTCGGAACTCGATCGTCGGCGGATCCTGGTCCAGCTTCACGCCGGGTGGGAACGTAAACGCCACGGGACGGGTGACCGACGTTCCGTCCGGCCGGTAGTCGTCCACCGACACCGTTACCCGCGCGTCGACGTCCTGGGGCTCCAGATCATCGATGAGGTGATGCGGACCGACCACCGCCACGTCCACCACATCGTTGGCTGTCTGGGGCACGTACTTGCCCATAAGGCTTTGGCTGGCACTGAAAAACACCACCACGCCGGTAAGCTTCTTTCTTTTGAGGCTGATTCTCAAGCGAACCGTCACCCGGTCGGGATCCACAGCGACGGCCTTCATCGCGCGGTCCGCAGTCACCGGCACGCCGTTTAGCTCCACCACCTTGTCGGCCGGCTGCCCTTGCAGCAGCTCGCGCAGATCGGCCGTCACCTGAAGTCTCTGCGGTTGCAGCGTCGTCAACACCGACTCCGGCAGCCGCACCCTGACCCGAGCGGGCTCGATCAGCAGATCCGTGTCGGTCACGCCGTACCGGCCCGTCTCCAGCTTCACCGGTACCTCGCGCCACAGCAGCCGATCCACCTGAAGTTTGACACGCGCGGGCGATACACCTCGCACGATCACGCCCTTCAGCCGCGGATCGGCCAATAGGGCCTCGCGAAGCAAGACCGTGTGCGAGCCGGTCGGCACTTCGTCGCCGATCCAGTACTCGATCGGGCTCATGCCGGATGTCAGCTCGGCCTCCAGCTCGCCGATCAGGCGGTTCGGGCCGCCCAGGATGGCCGTCACGTCGAGGTCCTCCGGCACGCCCGAGACAATCCGGTCGCTGCCGGCCCGCGGTGCAATGCGAACCTTGAGCGTACGCCGCAACTCCCCTTGGTTGTACTGGTCAGCCACAAACCAGATCAGACAGGTCAGCACCACCACCGTTGCCGCCGTCTTGATCCTGTCCAGCATGGGCCTTCCTCTAATCCGGCGGCGCCGCTTGCCCGCCGAAAGCACCTGACAAGTTGCCTACGTCTTCTCGACGAGCGAACCCATCAGCGTGATCCGCAGTTCATTCAGATCAAGCCCCTGACGAAGGCGGCCACGCTCGGCCACCGACAGGCTGCCCGACTCCTCACTCACCACAATCACCACCGCATCCGAATCGCTGGACAGGCCCACCGCAGCCCGATGCCGCCCACCCAGCGACCGATCCAGCTCGCCACTCTCGGCCAACGGGAACTGACACCCCGCCGCCGCCACGCGCCCGCGCTGAATGATCACACCCAGATCGTGTAGCGCCGAACCCGGCCAGAAAAGCGTCTTGAGCAGATCGGCCGACAGGTCCGCATCCAGCCGCGTTCCCGACTCGATGAGCGAGCCCAGCCCCACTTCGCGCTCGATGGCAATGATCGCCCCGATCTTGTTCTTCGACAGGTACTCGACCGCCTCAACAAGGTGATCCACTACGTCGCTCACCTCGCGCGACCAGGGCCGCAGCCACCTGGCCTCACCCAGCCGCATCAATCCCCGGCGCAGCTCCGGCTGAAAAACCACCAGCGCCACCAGGAACATCCCCGCCACAAACGGCGTGTACAACACCTCGATTCGCTCGAGCATGAACTGCTTGGCCAACACCCTTACCAGAAGCGTCGTCACCACCAGTACGATCACCACGCCGGAGAACAGCCGTTCACCGCGCGTACCCCGAAGGAAGCGAAGGCACAGGTACACCACCAACCCGATCAGTATCAGTTCCACAGCCACGTGGATCGGGTTGTATGCGGGACTTGCCAGCCGCCCCAGATAGTTCCGCACCGCTTCAAACATCGATCTCTTCGCTCGCCCGGCGATCGAACCACTAGTATAATCGCCTCGGTTATACCTGCAAACTCCGTGGTTCATCGACGTTGAGAGGGCCCGCCCTCCAACGTCCGATCGGGAATCTCGCCATGCAAGCAGCCGTCTTTGTCGAGGACCACCGGATCGAAGTCCGGGACCTGCCCAAGCCCGCACCGGGGCCTGAAGAAGTGCTCGTTAAGGTAGCCGCCTGCGGCGTCTGCGGCACCGACGTGCACATCTATCACGGTCACCTCCAACACGAGGTCCAGCCACCCGTCGTCCCCGGTCACGAGATCGCCGGCGCGATCGAGTCGGTCGGCTCCGAGGTGACCCATTTTCGGAAGGGCCAGAACGTCTGCGTCGACCCGGTCGTCTCCTGTGGATGTTGTCGCTACTGCCGCATGGCCCGACCCAATCTCTGCCCCAACCTGGCCACTATCGGGTACGTCCGCAACGGCGGGTTCGCCCAGTTCACCGCCGCGCCGGCCGCCAATGTCTACCCCCTCGCTGGCGACACGCCGGCGACGGCCGCCATCCTCGTCGAGACCCTCGCCTGCGTGCTCAACGGGTACGATAAGCTCTCGCTGCAACCGGGGCAGACGGCCATGGTCCTGGGCGCCGGCACGGTCGGACTGCTTTGGACGCAACTGCTGCGGCGAAGCCCTGTCAGCCTGTTGATCGTCTCCGAGCCGGTGGCCTTCCGCCGCGACCGGGCAGCGCGGCTCGGACCGGATCTGGTCGTCGACCCGGCCAACGAAGACTTGCCGCAAAAGGTGCTGAACGTCGCGCCCGAAGGGATCGACTGCATCATCGACGCCTCGGGCGACCCGGCCGCCGTCGCCCAGGGCATCGACCTGGTGGGCAAGAGCGGCACCTTTGTCGTCTTCGGTATCTGCCCGCCCGAAGCCGCCGTCGCGATCAACCCCCATCAAATCTATCAGAAAGAGATGCGCATCGTCGGCTCGAAGATGCCCCCCTACAGCCTCCAGCGGGCCTCACAGATGGTCCAGGCCGGTATGATCGACCACGAGAACATCGTCACCGACCTCATGCCGCTGTCGGAACTGCCCGCAGCGCTCGACCTGTTCGAATCGGCCCGCGACCGGCACGTCAAGATGGCGATCGATCCCTGGGCGTAGCATCGCCCGGCGCGCCGCGTTTCTACGGAGCCGACCAGACCACCTTGCCCTCGCCCTCGGCTGCGTAGAAAATCGCCTTCCCCTGTGCGTCCACACCCACCGCAACGCGTGGCCTCGCTTGTTTGTCCTGCACCATCAACCCCGAGACCCCGTCGGCCGGCAGACTCAAGCTCAGCCGATTCTTACCGTCCGGCTCGAAGAATCCCAGGCGCGGCGAGCCGTCAGGCATAATCGCCAGCATCGCCCGCGCCTTGGCGGCTGCGTCGAGCAGTTCCACGCTGCAGATCCCGGTATCGGACGCGCGCAGGGTCAGGCGCGTCGTGCCGTCTTTGTCGACGAACGCGAGCGCGGCCCCACCGTCGGGCATCAAGCCCAGACCGGTGCGCACCCTTCCCTCCTGGTCGAAGAGGTTCACCGAGGGATTGCCGGCAGCCGACAGCCCAAACACGCCTCGCATCTTTCCCTGGGCGTCGACCACTCGGAACTCGCTCGCTGTGCGGACCCTGGCTGGACGGACCGTCCCCTGGGCCATGACCCGACGCGGCGTCCACAGAAGGCTCGTCAAGCCGCCCCCCACCAAGCCCGCCACCGCCATGACCGCCACCGCAAACCCATACTGTCTTGTGCTCATGGTCATACCTTTTTCGCTCGCCCCGCCACGGTACGGCGGCGTGAGGCCCTACTCGTACGAACCCAACTCCTTGGCCAGCTCGACGAACCGACGGAAATCCTCCAAACCGACCGACTGAGGCACCGAGTGATCCGAGCTGATGCAATAGCCCCCGTCTTGCTTCATCACAGGGACCACCGCACGCATCTGTTCGGCCATCTTATCCATGTCATCGAACAGCACCGCGTTCAGGCCGCCGTGAAACGCCATCCTGTCGCCGTACTTTGCTTTTAAGACCGGAGGATTCATCCCGGCCTTGACCTCCAGCGGATTCAGCATGTCGATCCCCACCTCCAGCAGGTCGGGTATCAAGGGCTCCACGTACCCACACGAGTGCAACTGCACCTTGACGCCCTTGGCGTGCGCCCAGTCGGCGGCCCGCTTGTGCACCGGCTTGAGCAGCTCGCGGTACATCGCTTGCGAGAAGAACTGCGACTGCTTGTACCCCATGTCGTCCGGCCAATGGATCTCGTCGAAATGGTACCCCTCCTGCCAGACCATCTCGAACAGGGCGATGTCGACGTCCAGAAACGTGTTGAACATGTCCACAACCCAGTCCGGGTCGGTCGCCATCGCCATCAGCAGACGTTCGGTGCCCACCGTCCAGGAGTGCGTCACGTCAAAGCCGAACCAGAAATCGGCCGAGATCCACGACCCCTGCTCGCGCCATCTCTTGTAGTTCTGCCTGAGCGAACCCCAGTCGATCCGGTCGCGCGAGGGTTTCATCCGCGCTTTGGCTTGAGCCCACTTGTCCGGCCCGGTGATCCTGAAGTCGAGAAACTCCGGCACGCCGCCGGCGTGACGCCAGTTCTTCAGCGTTGCCCCCCACTTGGTCGTCCAGATGGTGTACTCGTCGGTTTTTTCGAGCACCTTCTCCGGATATTGCGGGCTGTTGTCGGCCTTGATGGAGACGAACCTGTCGAGCCCGAAGTAGACCTGGAACGGCACGCCTTCGGGTAAACCCTCGCTCTGCCACCGCTCGATCGTGGCAGCCCACGGCGTATCGGTGATCGGCACCCGATCGGCCTGCTTGTGCCCGTACATCCGTGTCATACGTTCGTGCGTCGTCGGTTCAGTCATATTCGTACCTTCCCTCGCGGGGACCGCCGGACACGCTGCCAAGTCCGGGCACACCCGTGATCGACTCAAGCATATCGGCGGCCGCAGCCTTTGCCAGCCTGCTATCCCGTGTGGCCGGGCGGTTGCATCGGGCAGCCAGTCCGCATAGAGTGGTGGCCAACCACACGGGCTTTTGCTGTCTGCGGGCTACCGTCGTGTAGCAGGAATTCTTTAGTCGGTGGAAACCGGAAGTCTCAAGACGAGGAGTTGAGCATGAGAGTTGTTGCTGCTGTGACCACGCTATTCGCCCTTGCCGTCTTTTTGACCGCGTGCACCCCCGAGGAGACCACCCCGGCCGTGTCGCAGCAGAAGGCCGATTCGACGGCCGCCGCCAGCCACAACCAACCCGCGCCGCAGCCCGAGGCCGAGACCGATCTACCCAAGGCCCAACCTGTCACCGAGCAGGACCCGGCTGAGGAACCCGCCGAATCTGCTGCCCAGACCGAGGCCGAACAGCCCGCCGCCGAGGAAACGTCCGAACCTCCTGCCGACGAGCCCACCGCCGAGGCCCCGGCAGAGGAGCCTATCGCCGAGGAACCAGCGGAGGAGCCCGCAGCCGAGCCGGGCATCTCGCCCGAACTTGAGACCGAACTGGCAAAGGTCAGCTACGTGCTGGGGATGGACATCGCCAACCGGCTCAAGAGTCTGGAAACCGACATCGACCTGGATCTGTTCTGCCGCGGCCTGCGCGACAAATACGCCGACGAGGACGTCCTGGTCACCAGCGAGCAGGCCAGCAAGATTCAGCAGGATTTCTTTACCCGCCTCCAGGCCGAGCGAGCCCGTAAGCAGCGTGAGCTGGCCGACAAGAACAAGAAGGAGGGCGACGAATTCCTCGCCGCCAACAAGGAGAAGGAAGGCGTCCAGACCACCGATAGCGGTCTGCAATACATGGTGCTGAAAGAAGGTGACGGGCCGAAGGCGACCGCAAGGGACCGCGTCAAGGTGCACTATCGCGGCACCTTCATCGACGGCACCGAGTTCGACAGTTCGTATAAACGGGATGAACCGAGCACGTTCGGCGTCCGCGGCGTGATTAAGGGCTGGACCGAGGGGCTCCAGCTCATGAACGTAGGCAGCAAGTACAGATTCTTCATCCCGCCCGATCTGGCCTATGGCCCGCGCGGCTCGAGAAACAACATCGGCCCCAACGCGACGCTCATCTTCGAGATTGAACTCCTGGAGATCGTCCCGCCAGCTACGCAGCCGGCCCGCCGCCCCCCACCTCGCCGCCCGACCGCCCGACCAGCCGCTCAGCCCAAGGCCGAGCAGCCGGCCGAAGAACCAGCGGCCGAGCCCGGCGACGAGGCCACCGAATAACGGAGACGCGCCTTACCGCATGCACTGGCGGCTTTGACGTACCCGCCAGTGCATGCTTGCGCGCAATCACCACCGGCAACCTACCCGCCACCGCCCGACATGCCTGCTACCCGCCAGGAGACCTCGCCGCACAGCAGGAACCGCGGGCGCCGGGGCGTTCGACTGGCCTGAAGCCCGAACTGCGCAATCCGCCCACGGCCAGAGTGGCTTCCGGGCAAGCCGGGAATGACCGTGCCAATCGCCCGGGTCCGCCTGCCGGCATTTTCGGACATTTTTTTCTTGCCCTTGCAGACATTCACACGTATAATATCCTTGAGTTCATGGGGCGGTCTGTTCGTCCGCCGGCGGGCGTGTCGGCTTTGCCGGCAGTCCGGTACCTGATAGGTTCCGGTCCTCGTCCGCAGTATGCGACGTCATTGCCGTTGTTGTTCTGCTTGTTGCGTGTGTGTTCTTTGTGGTGTGTTGGCTCCAGGCGAAATGGGGCTGCTGCCGAACGTGGGGCACACGGGGACATGTCGCCGGCTTGAGCCGACGGAAAGGCGGAATCCCATGGCAGACCGAAGAACCGACGTCGCGCCGTGCGGCAGCTACTGCGCAGGATGCCTGCACTACCTGGCCCTTGTCCGCCATGACGGCGCCCTTCTCATAAACGTTGCCGCTGCCATCAAGAAAAAAACAGATACGGTTGTCTCTCTGGATCAGGTTGGCTGCGAGGGATGTTGGGGTACGATTCATCACCCATGGTCTGCGTCCTTGACGTGCAGGATACGGCGGTGTGTCAGTTCAAGCGGGTTCGCCACTTGTGCCGAGTGCCAGGATTTTTCCTGCGACTTGTACCTTCGGCAGTTCGACGAGGACAGCGAACAGGCAAGAAACATCAGGGCTATCAGAGCTCAGGGAGTCGACGCCTGGCTGGCCGGCAAGAAACAGAGTCCCCAGTCCATAGCGCCAGGCGACACGCGCTAGCGCGTGCCGCGCCTCATGCCGAAGTGGAAGACGGACTCTCGGGCGGTGTGCCCAAGTGTGGCACTGCTCTCGAGCAGTGTTTGAGATGCCGCGTGTGGTGGGACTCACGCCTGCGCTGGGCGAGCAACGCGAGCTGAGGCGCCGCCGCGCGGTGCGGGCATGTTTGCCACCCCATGGGTGATCGTCCGTCAACGTCAATCGGGGGCAGGTCTACGCCATCCCGGAACCTTTTGGCCGCAACGGCGTCAGAAAGAAGACGACCTAGACCCAAGCCGTGGGCCTAGGCTGCAACGACGCGTTTCCCGGGCCGGTCATCTGTGGCGTCAAAGGGCGTGATATGGGAAGAATGAGGGTGCTCGTCTCCATCACATCTGCTGCGCTGCTGCTCACCGGTCCATCTTGCGATCAGCGAGGGCAGCGACGCAGTGGACCGAAGTACGGCAAGAACGATGTTGAAGTGTTTTTACCCAACTCGATTCTTGGTTCGACCAACTGCTTTGTCCGGGGCTTTGGCGTCCCATGGTACCAGGACAGTCGGGCCGCCAGTATCATCCTCACAGCCAGCCAACAGCAGCGAGAGACGATCGTTCGGCTGCGAAGCCGGGGCGTCACCCATGATGTAATCAGGTTCGGATACGCAGTCGATGAGATCCTGGAAGGCGATTTCTCCGAATCTGTCCTGTCCTTTCTGACCTTTGAAACACTTCAGGACGGCGTCTTCTATAGGGCGCTTGTCCTCCCAAAGCAGTGCAAGTTCTTTCTGGTAGATGGGGAAGAGCAATTCAGAATAGTGAGTATAGAGTTGAAGGAGACTCCTGGCTGAGAGATGAAGCTGCCCAGGTTGCTCTACCCAGTATGGATGCACTCCGTTAGTTGGCTTCCGTCCCTCACGACCGGCCACCCTTTCAAATCAGTGCTATACCGGCCCGTGCACTACCCTCACCTACCCTCAGCTCCCCAACGCCAGACCTTTCGGCCGGCCCGGCCTGTTCCTACTGAGGATTACCGCTGGCAAAACACCGCCCGACCGCATAGGGTGCTAACAGACCGGAAGCCAACGCACCGACGCTATAGGAGGTGCCCGCCATGCTCGAACTGGCAAGACTCGTGCGATGGATCGCAGCCGGGGCGATGGCCGGCTCGCTGGCCGGTTCGGGGGCCGACAATCCCACCACGATCAACCTGCCCAAGCCAAAGCTCACCGGCGAGATGTCGCTCGAACAGGCCATCAGCCAGCGCAGGTCGGTCCGCGAGTTCGCCAAGGACTCGCTCACACACGAGCAACTGGGCCAATTGTGCTGGGCGGCCCAGGGCATTACCGACGCGCGACAGGGCTTTCGCGCAGCGCCGTCAGCCGGCGCGCTCTATCCGCTGGAGATCTATCTGGTCACGCCCGACGGACTGTTCCACTACAAGCCCACCGGCCACAAGCTCGAACGGCTCGACGCCAAGGACCTGCGCACGCCCCTGTATCGCGCTGCGCTGGAACAGGCCTGGATAGCCGGCGCGCCGGCCACCATGGTCATCACCGCCGTCGTGCAGCGAACAGCCGCCAAGTACGGCGATCGCGCGGGGCGCTACTGCCTGCTCGAGGCCGGCCACGCCGCTCAGAACGTACTGCTTCAGGCGGTGGCTTTGGGACTGGGCGCCGTGCCCGTCGGCGCGTTCGAGGACAAGCGCGTCGGCGAGCTTTTGCACTTGCCGCAGAATCAGAATGTGCTTTACTTGATTCCGATAGGCCGACCGACCGGGTAGGATGATGCCATCATGGAACTCGACGCCCTTCGCGTATTCACCCAGCCAAAACTCACCGACACGCGCCTGCTGATAGGCCTGTCGGGCTGGATGGACGGCGGCGACGTCTCGACTGGAACGATCGAATGGCTCGTCCGCGAGTTCGGCGCCAAGGCGATGGCCGACCTTGATCCCGAGCCGTTTTATATCTACAACTTCCCCGGCTCGATGGAGGTATCGGCCCTGTTTCGGCCGTACACGAAGATCGAGGACGGCCTGATCACCGCCTATGTGCCCCCGCGCAACACGTTCTACTGTAGCGAGGCCGGCAATCTGATCCTCTTCGAGGGCAAGGAGCCCAACTTCGGGTGGGACGCTTACGCCGAGTGCGTCTTCGCCGTCGCGTCGATGTTCGATGTAAAAATGATCTACTTCGTCGGCAGTGTCGCGGGCACCGTGCCCCACACGCGCGACCCGCGGGTGTTCAGCTCGATCTCGGATGCGCGCCTCAAGGACGAGTTGCGGCAATACGGCATTCGCTTTTCGAATTATCAAGGTCCGGCCAGCTTCGTCACGCTGCTGCTGAAGATGGCCGCCGAGCGCGACGTGCCGATGGCCACGCTGGTCGCCGAAATCCCCGCCTACGTGCAGGGACGAAATCCACGGTGCATCGAAGCCGTCGCCCGCAAGCTCGCGGGCACCCTGGGCCTACACGTCACGCTCGACGAGCTGCGAAACGTCAGCGACGCGTTCGAACGCAAGCTCAACGAAGTGGTAAAGAAGAAAGACGAGTTGGCCGAGCTTGTCCAGAAGCTCGAGAGCGACTACGACAACGAAATATTCGACACCGAACTGGGCGACCTGAAGGACTGGCTGCAACAGCGCGGCGTCAGTCTCGACTGAAACGGATACCGCCTGACCCGTTGGCCTGCTTTCGCCAACTCCAGTACTATCGCCTTCGCCTCAGACCCGCCGCCGCGCCGAGAATCAGCAGCGACAACGCAGCCGGCTCGGGAACGTATCGGTCGTCCGGGGTCAGTTCCACCGTCGCAGTGGCCGAGAAGGGACTGCCAAAATCGTCCAAATCCAGATCCAGCGTGAACGTGATCTGACTGTTGGTGAAGCTCGCCCCGGGCCAGTCGTGCGCGTCCACCAGCAGCCCAGCCGCGTTGCTCAGCGAGCCGATGCCCACCAACTCGCCTGACGTGTCCTCAGCCGCACGGTACCAGTCGACGTCGCAGGCCAACAGGTCGTCGCCGCCATAGGCCAGGGCAAAAGAGCCGTTCTGGAAGTAGCCGTCCGCCATCTGGCCGCTCGACCAGTCGTTGGTCAGCACCATCGACCAATCGAACTCGCCCCAGAACGTGTCGATCGACGAGTCTGCATACTGCACGGCCACCTGGCTGGGGTGGGCGGCAAAGGTCAACGCGCTTCCCGCTCCACCCGGCGCCAAACTCACGGGCACGTCGGCCACCGTAATTCCGCCGATCAGCCCGCCCCCGTACCCCGGCGGCAACTGGGCCCGCGCCACACCGGCCAGGGCAACCACCAACACGCTGCACATCGCACTGGTTCTCATCCTCTCCACCTCTGAATTGCACCCAAGATACCGACCACCAACGGCAGCGTCGACGCTTCGACCCCTGCCGTCGGAACACGAGTCCGTGCCGACACCCGCCGGGCCTGCGACATCTTCGGCCTTCCCCTCGCTGCTCCCACCACGTTTGGGATCGCGCCTCTTCCCGCAACTCTCCGTCACCCCAGGCAGAACGTCACTCAGCCGGGCCCCTCACAGCCCCACCGACTCTTTTAGTCTACTGAGTGGGCCCTGCCGGTTCAAGCCCGCCCCCAGGCCTGGAAACCAGCCGGCCAACCGTCTGTCAATCAGGGCGTTGTCTTGACACGACACGATATGGCGCATACGAATGCTGTCGCGCAGTGTCCTGTAAATGGGCTGATCCGCCGCTGAGAGGATCAGCCGAGTGTCTTTGGGGCAACGGAGGCAGCCGCCTGACTGCCGGCGGCGTCTTAAGTAACTGGATAACAGGCTTTTACATCTGAGGTCGACGGGGGACAGACAGTTTTTCCCAAGTACTTCTTGAAAATGTCCGATCCGTGAGTTAAGCTTCCTATGGCAAGAGTCGTATGCTTCGACGTGCCGGGCATTGAAATGTGGATACCTTCGGGAGACCACGAGCCGCCGCATTTTCACGCCAGGCGGCCCGGCCACTGGCGGGTGCGAGTGTTTTTCCTCGAGCCGGCTGGCCGGATGATTCGGGACATCAGGCCCGCGCGGGCACAGATTCGACCCAACGTCCGAAGAGCCATAGTGACTGGAGCTGAACAGAACCGACAAGCCCTGATCGAGCAGTGGCAGGCATGCCAAGGCTAGCAGGGCATGAGGAGGAACCATGGTGGGCGCAGCGCCAACTCTAGTATCACGTTGTGCGGTCATCTTTCGAGATGCCGGACTCTGGCGTCTTGCCCGCCCGCAGCTATCGCGCCGGCTTGGCCGGCAAGGGGCATATCCGCGTCTTCTCCGCGATTGGCGTGACGTCAAGACTCGAAACACCGGCGACCTCTACGTTGTCGCGTTTCAGCGTGCGTTCCTTGATGAGACGGAGGTGAGCAGCGCTCGACAGGCCCGAGTCAGGGGACAGAAAAGGTTTCTTGTCCTGCCCGACGAATCGCCCCAGCCGTCGCTTCCTGAAATCCTTCTCAAGCTGAGAATCCGGTCGCTCAATCGCATTCACATGCCAGAAGAGCAAACAGATATCAAATCGCTCGTGCGTCGCTTTGTGGCTGCGTTGGCGCGAATGTCGACCGAGCCGACCATTGCCGATGCGTGGTGGGAAGACGATACGTTCATCGTGCTCTCGCCGACGTTCGAGCGATTGAGAGTACCAGCCGGTGATATCCCCAAAATCCGCGACGCTTCGGACGACGAGCGCCAAGGGTTTGAGATCGACTCATACGGCGAGTACGTCTACTGGCCCGCGCAGGATGTTCACATGGGGTGGTCTCAGTTCGAGCAGGCGGTTGCCCCCCAGGCCAGGCTGCGAGCACAGCAGCGGTCAGATGCCTTCAATAAGAGGTACGGCCAGGCCATTCGGCGTGTGCGAGAAAGGGCGGGGCTTCGGCAGTCTGACGTTGGCGGTCTGGCCGATCGAACGGTGCGTCGAATCGAGCAAGGCCGGACCAGGGCAACCGTCAAGGCGCTGACCAAACTGGCAGCCGCTCATGGCATGAACACGAATGACTATCTGGCTGCGCTGGCGGCCGAGTTGGGCAAAACGTGACGAGACCGCCCCTGAGGCTTTCAGGCTATAGTCTACGTGAAGGGCAACCAGCGGCTCGCCAAAGCACAATCAGTGCATCGCAGTCGCCCCACGCATGCCACAACCTGCGGCGGGGGTGGCACGGTCCGGCGCGGCCGGGCCGTTAAGCTTGGAAACGGCTAGGACGGGTTCCCCCCGCCTTTTTCCCCGTCTCCCTGTCGCCTACCGCCTCCGTCTGATCGCCGCTAGGACCCCGAGGGCCAGCAGCGACAACGTAGATGGTTCCGGCACTGCTGCAAGTCGAATGCCGGCGTACGGGCTCTCCCAGGTTGGGAAAGCACCCCCACTGCGGCATGCCGCTACTTGGCCGTCCTCGTCCGACCAACCGCCGCCCCGAGTACGCGCATAGAGCCGACCGTAGACGTCCACAAATCTGACTTCAAGCCACTCCCACATGTTGCCGTTCTGGTCGTACGTACCGTACCCACTCACCGACATTGCGTAGGCCCCCACGTCAGTCGCGAGGTATGGCGGCCCGACAGCGAATCCCTCCGGGTATCCCGCAGCTTCGTCGAAATGGTTAGTTGAATTGCCGGTGTCGGCTGACGGAGGGTTGTTATCCGGTGCGACGTCGCTCTGCGTCGCATAGTCCCAGTATCCCGCGTCTGTACTACCCCCCTTGTAGTAGGCTGCCTTGTACCACTCGTTCTCGCCAGGCAGAAAGACCTTTGCGCCGGGCTTGCGAACGGCGTCGGCGCCCAGCGAAAGGTCGTACGCACCATCCTCGGTGGTGGAGGCATCCTGCAAGCCCGTCGGCTGGCCATTGTGGAGCCAATTCGCGAATCGGATGGAGTCATACCAACTCACGTAGTTCACTGGCTTGTTCAGCCAGCCGAGATCCCCACCCTTAGGACCATAGTGGCAGTTACCCGGCATGCCAAAACGCTCAATTCCATATCCAGTTTCCGTGCTGTTGTACAGACCGTATGAATCTTCCACCCTGGCCACCGCGTTGAGAAACTCGATATACTGCGCGTTCGTGACCTCGAACTTCCCAATCTGGTACGTGTAGCTGACACTGCCGTAGCCGGTAGTACCGTCGATCATGATCTCCGTATCGGGAGCATTCCCCGCATCGCCGACGTTGACCCATTCCATGACGACTTCTGCCTGCACGCCAGAGACGCAGGACACCAGAGCACCAAGCGAGAGTGTGATCAATACCATACGAGCATCTGAAGGGCGCATGCCGTCACCTCCGTTCTCAGAAGCCCATCGACGTGCCCCTTCCAGACGCCGCCCCATGCGACCCCAAACGAAAAGAGAGCACGCGTTCTGACGTCTCTCTCATCTCCCTCGACCGATTGTCTTACGGCAGAGACAGCGCTCCCTACCGCTTTCGCCACAACGCCGCCAAGCCGCCGAGGGCCAGCAGGCAGAGCGAGGCAGGCTCAGGAACGATCAACATACACCACGATCCGGACGTGTGGGCGCCCGCCGGATCAAGTACTCTCAGCAATTCACCGGTGTCCGCGTCAAGATGAACGATCCCTGGCTCGCGATGGCCCGTAATATACAGGGTCCCATCGGCGGCAACTGCGAGGCCAGCTGTCTCGTCTATATCCGGCACGGGTATGCGCCCCTTCGTTGCCCCGCTCAGTCCGTCGAAGCGATAGACCCAAGAGTCATTGCCCACAAGATGAATGTCTCCGTCGGGTCCGATCTCCATGTTCCCAATCCGACTGGCATCATAGCTTTCGGCGAACACCCCGTCGAACGCCAAGGATACGGCGTCGAATGCGAGGATATTGTGTCGTTCGTAGTTGCTCATAAGAAGCTTGCCGTCAGCGTTGACCTCCGCATCCACCGGCCACCACACCGATGCCCCATCGGGGTACGGCTCCGTCTGGCCAGTCACCGCCCCTGTGTCGGCATCGAGCCGATATATGGCCATATCGGCCCGAGCGGGTACATAGAACTGGTCGTCGGCATAGGTAATACCCGTTGGTATATCGAAGCCGGATGCAAAGACCCCCAGGAACTCGCCGGAGTTCAGGTCATATTTCAGGATGTTGCCTCCCCAAACGTTCGCTACGTACAGCGCGCCGTCTGGGCCGATCGCCATATCCGCCGGCTCGTCGAGTCCGCCGTACCCGGGTGGCACAAGCGTCCGAACGTACTGGCCTGAGTCCAGGTCGAACTCGTGGATACTGTCACCGAAAGTGTCGCCCACAAGGAGTCGTTCCGTGCCAACGCCCGATGCGAGAGGCGCTAGAAACAGGCTACTCAGAGCGAACACCCCCGTTATCGCGACGGTCGTTCGTTGGGAGGCCGACATCTTAGACCCTCCGTGGCCGCGTAGGTTTCCCCTTGGGTGCCCCCTGCGGCCACGAAAAAAGAGAGCACGCGGCTCTCTCTCGCCCCAGTCAGAATGTCGCTCAGCCGGCTCGCTTACAGCCCCACCGACACATAGAGTCTACTACGCAGGCCATCCGCATGCAAGGATGTCCTGGCAAAACCGTCCCTCGCCTGAGACTCGATCGCGCAAGTCGCCTTAGGAACTGTTGTTACGGCGCACAGACAATGCTGACGTCACGGCAGGCCGCTCAACCTAGACTACCTGAATCGCCGCCCGGAAATGAAAAAAGCCGACGGAGGGACTCGAACCCTCAACCTCAGCTTTACGAAAGCTGTGCTCTACCATTGAGCTACATCGGCTGCGCGACGTGCAACTTTACCCCGCCGACGGCCCGGCCGTCAAGCACCCCACCTGCCCACAGCCAACCGGGCTGGTCGCCACTCGCCTGACTTATCGCCCCCAAAGCCAGGCGCCTTGAGTAACGAGGGCCCACGAATCGCCCACAGGCATCGTCAACGCTGGCAAACGCTGTTACGCCGACTGGATAGAGACCCCGAAACCATGCAGTCTGTGGACGGTCAGGAAAGCGTGATCGTCATCAATCCGCCCCCGCGGACTCACCCTCGACCACGTCACTTTCGATCGTGCCCCCACGCGTGTCGGTGCGAATGCGCGTCCCGGCGGCCACATGGCCCGGGTCTGTCACAATCGCCCCATCGTCCGCGCGCCGCGTGATCGAAAAACCGCGATTCAAAACGCTCTTGTGGCTGCCGGCCTCCAGACGCTTGGCAAACCCGGTCACCCCTTCACCCGCTCGGTGCATGCGAACGTCGACCCCCCGCGCCAACCGCGGACCGATATGCTCCAGCATCGCCTCATGCCGTGCGACCACCTTCATCGGCCACGCCCGCACCAGCGCCGCCATAGCCGCTTCAACCTGCCGCGACGCAGCCACCTGCCGCGCCCACTGCGCCCGGTACAGCCGATGCTCGGCCTCGGCCAGCGCCCGACCCTTACCCGCCACGTAGGCCTGCGGCTGAATCCGCGCCACGCTCATCGCACACTCGTGCAGCCGCCGTCGGACCCCCTCCATCCGATGCGCCACCGCCAACCGAAGCCGCCCCACGACTTCGTCAACCTGCTGGTCGCGCTGCCGGATTCGGGCGAGCGGATCGCGCAGAAACTCGCACCGCCCCGCCGCCTTCACACGCCCATCAGCTACCTGCACAGCCGACCGCACCGCCCGCGTCAGCCTGCCGCCGTGTTGGACAAGGTCTTCGACCAGATCGGCCAGCACCGGCACGACCAACTCAGCCGCCGCCGTCGGTGTGGCCGCTCGCACGTCGGCCACCAGGTCGGCCACCGTCGTGTCGACCTCGTGACCCACCGCGCTGATCACCGGAATCGAGCATGCATGGATCGCCCGAGCCACCACCTCCTCATTGAAGGCCCACAAGTCCTCCAAACTGCCGCCGCCGCGACCGACAATCATTACGTCGACCCCGCCCAGGCGCTGCCGCTGGCGATCGAGCCGTCCGATGGCTGTCGCGATCTCGCCGGCTGCCCCCTCGCCCTGCACCCGCACCGGCGCAAGCAGCAACCGCACGCAAGGAAAACGCCGCTGCACTGTTCGGATGATGTCGCGTATCGCCGCTCCGGTCGGGCTGGTTACCACCGCAACCGTCGCGGGGTAACGCGGCAAAGCCTTTTTGTGTGCCGGGTCGAACAGTCCCTCCTTGGCGAGCTTCTCGCAGAGCTGACGGAAGGCCAACTCCAACGCCCCCACCCCTCGCGGCTCGAGCCTGCGCACGTAAAGCTGATATTGCCCGCGAGGCGGGTACACGTCGACGTAGCCGGTGGCGACCAGCTCCATTCCGTCCTCGGGGCGAAAACGCAGGCCCACCGCAGCCGACCGCCACATCACACAGCGGACCTCGCTCTCGCTGTCCTTCAGCGTGAAATAGAGATGTCCGCTGGCCGGTCGGGCGACATTGCTCAGCTCGCCCACTACGTGAAGCGTCCGCGGCAGCCCGCCGGCAAGCACCGTTTGAATCAGCCGCGTCAGTTCGGCCACACGGAGAACGCGCGCCGCCCCCGCCGACGTGAAGGGCAACTCCTGTTGAGGAACTTCGACTAAATCGGGATCAAACGGCTTGCGAGCCATCGGCCGACACCCGTCCCCCTCGTCATGAATCCGACGGCTGCGCCTGCTCACCCTCCGGCGACGCCCGCAGCATGATTCGCCGGATCTTCAGCGTCTTGCCGGTTTCCGAGTCGATCTGGGCCAGAATGCCCGAAAGTCGCGCGTCGCCGTCGGCCACCTCGAAACGCGTCGGCATGCCCGTCAGCAGGTGTTGCAGCACCCGATCCTTCCTTCGCCCCAGCACCGACTCGTAAGGCCCGGTCATGCCCAGGTCGGTGATATACCCCGTGCCGTGCGGCAACACCGTCTCGTCGCCGGTCGGCACGTGCGTGTGCGTACCCACCACCAAGCTCACGCGTCCATCCAGGTGCCAGCCCATGGCTACTTTCTCGCTCGTGGCCTCGGCGTGAAAATCCAGCACCACGATGTGCACGTCGCGCGGCACCTGCTCGAGGACGCGATCGACCGCTCGAAACGGCGAATCGGCCGACGGACGCATGTACAACTGCCCCAACGCCGATAGCACCGCCACCCGCGGGCCGCGACGCGTCTGGAAAATCGCCAGCTCCTTGCCGACCGCGGCGTTCGGCAGGTTCACCGGGCGCATGATCCGATCCGATTGCTCCAGCACGCCCACCAACTCGCGCCGCTTGTAGATGTGGTCCCCCATCGTCATCACGTCGACGCCGTGCTCCAACAGCTTCTCGTACAGCGCCGGCGTCAGGCCCGAGCCCTGGGCCGCGTTCTCGACATTGGCTATGACGCAGTCAATCTGCTCGTCGCGCACCAGTTGCGGCAGCAGTTCCGACAGGACCAGCCTGCCCGGCCTACCCACAACATCGCCCACGCACAGCAGGTTGATCTGCATTCAGATCGGGCTTTCCATACGCCGTGGTATGACCGACCAATCTCGCGCCACGTCGACGCTCGGGCGGACGCCCGCAGCACGATCCGCCCTCCCTGTACCGAGACATCACCGTAGCAGCCAATGTTCGGCCGCCGCCGAACCCATTCTCCCCGGCTACCGTGCGTAATCGACCGCGCGGACCTCGCGAATCAGCGTCACCTTCACCTCGCCGGGATAGGTCATTTCCGATTCGATACGCTTGGCGATCTCGCGGGCCATCTTGTACGACAGCCCGTCGTCCACCGAGTCGGCGTCGACCAGCACGCGGATCTCGCGGCCCGCCTGGATCGCATACGCCTGTTTGACGCCCTTGAACTCGGTTGCCAGTTCCTCCAACTGCTGGAGACGCTTTATGTAGCGTTCGAGCGACTCGCGCCGCCCACCCGGCCGCGCCGCACTGATCGCGTCGGCCGCCGCCACCAAAGGCGTGTACAGCGACGCCGCCTGGATGTCGTTATGGTGCCCTTCGATGGCATTGAGCACCTCGGCCCGCTCGCCGAAGCGCTTGCAGATGTCGGCCCCGATGCTGGGGTGGCCGCCCTCCACCTCGTGATCGACCGCCTTGCCGATGTCGTGCAGCAGCCCGCAGCGGCGCGCCAACGACCCATCCAGCCCGAGTTCGTCGGCCATCGTCTGGCAGAGGTAGGCCACCTCCACCGAGTGCCGCAAGACGTTCTGCCCGTAACTGGTGCGGTAGTGCAGCCGTCCCAACAGATCGAGCTGCTTGCGATGCAGGCCCGACACGTTGGCGTCCATGGCGGCCTTGCGACCCAACTCCAGGATGTCCTTCTCGACCTGACGCTTGGTCTCTTCGACCACCTCTTCGATCCTGGCCGGGTGGATCCGCCCGTCCTGCACCAAACGCTCCAACGCCTGCCGGGCCACCTCGCGGCGGACCGGGTCGAACGCGCTGACCACCACCACGCCCGGCGTGTCGTCGACGATGACATCGACGCCGGTTGCCTTCTCGAAGGCGCGGATGTTACGGCCCTCCCGCCCGATCACACGTCCCTTCATGTCATCGTTGGGGATGTCGACGGTGCTGACCGTGCTGTCGCAGGTATGTTCGGCCGCATAGCGCTGAATCGCGGTGACGACGATCTCGCGCGACTTCTTCTCGGCCGTCTCGCGCGCGTCGGTGATCGTCCGCTCGATCAGCTCGGCCGCCTTTTTCTCCAACTCCTCGCTCAAGCGGGTCAGCAGCACCTCGCGTGCCTCGTCCACGCTCATGCCGGAGATCTTCAGAAGCTGCGACCGCTGCTGCGCGACCACCTCGCGCAGTTCCTGGTCTCTCGCCTCTACCTTCTTCTCACGGTCGCGGACCTGTTTCTGCGCCTGTTCGAGCCCCCGCTCCTTGGTCGCCAACGTCTCGAGTTTGCCCTCCAGATTATCTTCTCGTTTGCCCAGTCTCCTTTCGGCGTCTCTCAGTTCGTTCCGAGTCTCCGCTGTTTCCCGCTCAAACTGCTCCGTACGTTTGATGTACTCGGCCTTCGCGTCCAGCTCAGCCTGCTTTAAGAGTTGTCCGGCCTCCCGCTTGGCCTCGCTCAACATGCGCTGAATTTCCTGTTCGGCCGCCGCCCGCTTGGCTTTGCCGAAGTAGTGCAGAAAAGCGAAGGTGCCGCATATGGCGGCGACGATCGCCAGCACGAACAGGCCCAAGACAGCCCAGTCCGACGAGGCCGTCGACACAAGTGTTAACGGTCCCATGGCTAGTCCCTTGTCCGTATGTATAGAGCTTCATTCAGGCTTCCACTTTGTGCTGACCCTGCGCCGAAGAAACCGATAACCCGAGCGCGCAAGGATCGCACCGTCACCTGCTGATCCATTCCTAATCTGGAGACAGACCCTAACTTGGCGAGGAAGCGACTGACTCGCTGATGCCCCCAGGGGTCAATTCACGCCGCAATCGGACCGGCTGTCAGGTGCCAGCCAAAGTAAAACACGCTCCAACATGAGCCTTACGCTTACTTTCCCACCCTATCGATACTACTGGTGGCACCTCCGCACTCCCCGGTCTACGAAGACCTAACACTACGCACCGGGCGGGACCCGCGGTGCGCAACACCGCCGGTCACCATGTCAGCCCGTCTCACAGCAAGATCGGCTTGCCGCGCGCCTGCCGCTCTCGATGCCAAGCCTGCTCACCTCTACCGACAGACACCGACGCACGCCGACAGACCACTGCACCTACACGTGTCGTCGCCCCACTTGGATGGGGCCTGCCAAAACCGCTTAACGCTCCTTCCAGTTGCGACCCCAATCACATGGATCGCAAACTTCGGCTGCTACAGGGCACAGGTACCCACACCTACGCCCAACCTACTATAATTCCATTCCTGCACACGTCAAGAACAAACCCGTCGAGCACCGCTCCACGGCCTGTCTTGGGCCTCACTGTAACTTACGCTGTCAAGGTAGGTTAGTTCACCATAGCATCGTTAACTGGCCGGCCATTGTTGCCAGGCACTTGGCCTGACGGGCCCCTTCGGGCTACAATTGCCTGCCCTATAAGGGGTTGGCGCTCGCGGGCGTGACGCGGAGCGGCACGTGCGGCCTATCACACCGACCAGAGGTGCAGCCATGTTCGTAGGGGACGTCATCGGGTACCCACGCAAAGGCGTTCGGATGCTGTTGTGGCTGGCTTTGGCCGGAATCGCCTCAGCAGCAATACTCGGGGGCGGTCTGGCCACGCAGGCTCGAGGTCAAACCCCCTTCGGTGGGCTGTCGCCCACACTCGCACCGGCGCGTGCAAACGAGCCGGTTGCGGCCAGACTGCTCGCTGACACCACGGCCATCGTGCCCGGTCGACCTTTCCGCCTGGCCGTAAGTGTCGATTTGGCAGGGGGTTGGCACATCTACTGGAGCAATCCCGGCGGCCCCGGCCTGCCCACGCAGATTGCCCTGAGTCTGCCTGAAGGCTTTACGTCGGAGCCCGCGCAATACCCTGTGCCTACAAGGTTTACGACGCCTCCCGACATCGAAAGCTTCGGGTATGAGCATGAAGCGACGTTCCTGGTCGAGGTGACACCCCCCGATACGATCAGCCTGGCGACGGCGCAGATCGGAGCTGAGCTGACGTGGTTGGCCTGCAAAGACGTCTGCATCCCGGGCAGCCAAAAGCTGGCGCTGAAGCTGCCCGTGGCTTCCGAGCCGGCAAAGGCGGCGCCGACTAACGTCGATCTGTTCGGCAAGGCTAAGCAATCCATTCCAGCGCCAGTCGGCCAAGCTGGGCTGATCACGGTCAACGCGTATTTGAGCGTGGATCGTGTCCGGCCGGGCGACCGGGTTTTCCTGGCCGTTGTGGCCGAAGGGTCGCCGAAGGCGGCGTTGGCCGAGAACCTGGGCGCCCAACTGTTTCCTGCCAAGAGCGAGGGGCTGTCGTTCGGGAAGGTCACCTACGAGTTGTCGACCGGCCAGGACGGCTGGCGGCTGGCAGCACGTGTGCCGGTTGACGCGGATGATTCGCTACCCTCCGGGCCGCTGAGCATTTCGGGCGTGCTGGCGTTCCGCACCGTGCCGGCCGGGACGGACGAGCCAGTCAGGAGAGGGCTGACTTTCGAGCTTACCGCCCAGGCAGCCGAGGCCGGGGCGGTTGTCAGCCCTGCGCATCCGGAGATTTTCGGCACGGTGCGTCCTGGCGAACCGATGGCGGGTGCTGCCGCCGCGGAACCGCAAGCCATCGAACAGGCTGGGGGCTTCCTGGGGTTTCTGCGAAGACTGGGCCTGCCGGGCCTGCTGATCGCGTGTGCGCTCTACGGTCTGGCGATCAACGCCACGCCCTGCGTGCTGCCCATCGTCTCGATCAAGGTGGTCAGCTTCGTGCAGCAAGCACAAGACCGTAGCGGGCGGGCGGCGGTGCTGGGCATCTCCTTCGGCGTGGGCGTCGTGGTGGTGTTCGTGCTACTGGGGTTTCTGGCAGCCAGCGGCAAGAACCTGCTTCAGTTTCCGGCGGCGGTGATCGGCGTGGGCGCGGTGGTGATGGTGTTGGCGCTGAGCATGCTTGGTGTGTACACGCTGCGTGCCCCGACGGTGGCCAGCGAGTTGGACGCCCGTTTGGGCAACGAAACGGTGGCCGGCTCGTTCGGCAAGGGGATGCTGGCCCCGGTGTTGGGGTTTGCGTGCACGGCTCCGCTACTGGCGGGGGCGCTGGCATGGGCGACGCGTCAGCCACCGGCGACGGCGATGCTGGCCTTTGTGGCGGCTTCCCAGGCCCAGTCGGAGCCGGGAGGCAC
>CBFCZG010000004.1:0-39122 GCA_965602375.1 uncultured Phycisphaerae bacterium
CTCGGATTCACTGATTCGCTATCGCGGCGTGTGGCAGGTCTACGGCGTGGTCATGCCGCTGATCGTGCTCGGCGGGCTGGGCTTCCCGGTGCTGTACGATCTCGGGCAGCGATTCGCCTCGCGCGTTCGCGTGCTCCGACCCGCCAATCCGGGAAGGCTGCGTCCGGCGGCCCTGCACCGCCGCGCGCTGAGTCTTCATACTCGCATCGTATTGGTCAGCTCGGCAGCGCTGCTGGTGGTCGGTGCGGCGCTGTTGTGGGCGGGCGAGACGGTGCGTGCGTCGTCGGCCGGCGAGGCTTGGCGCGGGGATCAGATGGCGTCCATGACCGCCGGCTCACGCGTCTTGGCGGCTGTGTTCCAGTCGGTTAGCGCGCGGACGGCGGGGTTCAACACCGTTCTGCTCGAACCCGGCAGCCTGTCGCCCGGCAGTCATTTTCTCTTGTGCCTGCTGATGTTTATCGGCGGATCGCCCGGCTCGACGGCGGGCGGCGTCAAAACCGTCACCGTCACCGTCATGGTGCTGGCTGTGCTGGCCACGCTCAAGCGCCGCGAGAACGTCGAGTCGTTCGGGCGGACCATCGCACCCCAGTTGGTCCGCCGCGCTGCCGCGATCATCACCCTTGGATTCGCCCTGCTGAGCGCCGGCGTGCTGCTGCTGTGTTACAGCGAATCGGCCCCCCTTCTCGACGTGCTGTTCGAGGGTGTCTCGGCGTTTGGCACGGTCGGGCTGTCGACGGGGATCACCCGGCATTTGACCGAGTTGGGGCGGTGCGTCATCATCGTGCTGATGTTCGCCGGCAGGATAGGCCCGCTCACCCTGCTGATCGCTCTGGCAGGAAGAGAGCACGCCGCACGATACGACTATCCAGCCGAAAACGTCATTATGGGATAGACAGGTGGCTACACGAACGTTCGCCGTAATCGGATTGGGGCGCTTCGGCATGAAGCTGGCGCAGGCCCTCACGCAGGCCGGCGCCGAAGTCATCGCCGTCGACGTCAACCGTGACCTGATCGATGACATTCGCGACGACGTGGCCCTGGCCGTGCGCATGGACGCCACCGATCGCGACGCCCTGCTGGCCCAGGGCATCGACAAGGTCGATGTCGCCATCGTGGGCATCGGCACCGACTTTGAGGCCAACGCCCTGACCGTCGCCACACTGAAGGCCATCGGCGTGCCGCGGGTCATCGCGCGGGCCGGCAGCGAGCGCCGCGGGAGAATCCTTCGCCAGATCGGGGCCGACGCGATCGTCTTTCCCGAGCGAGAGTCGGCCATACGATGGTCCAACCGACTCATGCTGCCGCATCTGAGAGAGTACATCGAGTTGGGCGAGGGCCATGCTCTGGTCCAGGTCCGCACGCCGCACGACTTTGCCAACAAGACCCCCGGCCAGCTTGCCCTGCGACAGAAGCACCAGGTCAATCTGGTGGCCATCCGCCGCACCGTCACCGTCGAGCAGGACGGCAAACAGGTCGAATCGGAGATCCTGTCGGTGCCCACGGCCGAGACGAAAATCCTGCCCTCCGACGTGTTGATTCTGATCGGTTCGGACGAAGCGCTGGCCAAGCTGCCGGCCGGTTGATCGGCGCTCCCCCTTACGGCGACCGAGCGACGGGGCCGCCCGCTACGAACCCGGCGCCGACGCGTCGAAGCTCAAGCGGACCCGATCGCTCTCGGAAAGCTGATCTCGCACCAACGTCCAGTAGTGGCCCTTCAGCGCCAGCAGGTCCTCGTGCGTCCCCTGCTCGACGATCCGCCCATGGTCCAGCACGACGGTCCAGTCGGCCCGGGCCGACATGCTCACGCGGTGTGTGATGATCAGCGCCGTGCGATCGGCAAGGGCAAACTGAATGGTCCGTTGGATCCGTGCCTCGGTATGGGCGTCGAGCGCGCTGGTCACGTCGTCCAACACCAGGATTCGTGGATCGTGCAGAAGTGCACGCGCCAGACTGATGCGCTGCTTCTGGCCGCCCGAAAGCGTCAGGCCCCGTTCGCCCACGAAGGTGTTGTACCTGGCCGGCAGCGAGTCGATGAACTCGTGCACCTCCGCTGCCTTCGCCGCCGCGACGGTCTGGTCCTCGGTGGCGTCGACGGCACCGTAGGCGATGTTGTCCGCCAGCGTCCCGCCGAAGATGATCGCCTCCTGCGGCACATACGAGACGAGCTTGCGTAACTGGGTGCGTTTGATCTGCGTCAACGGCACGCCGTCGATCCGAAGGCGTCCGCCGGTCGGGTCGTACAGCCGAAGCACCAGGCTCGCCAGACTTGTCTTGCCCGCCCCGCTGTGGCCCATGATGCAGACCTTTGCCCCTGCCGGGATCTTCATCGAGATGTCAGTCAGCGCCTGACGAGGCGATTCGCCGTAGCGCAGCTGGACGTTCTCGAAACGGATCGCCCCTCGCGGATGCTCGATCAGGGAGGCCTCGTCCTCATCCTGGATGGTGATCGGCTCGTTGAGGATGTCACAGAGCCGCTCCGACACGACGGTCAGCCACTGTACCTGCCCGACGATGTCGGCCAGCGTGACCACGGGCATGAAGAGCATCGTAACGGTCGCGTGGAAGAACAGCAGGCGACCGGGGGTCAGTTCGCCCTGCATGACCATGCGGATGCCCAGCCCCATGGCTGTGGCCGTGCCCACCGCCGCGATCAACCCCGCCAGGGCCCACAGCCACGAACTCGAAACGTTGTGTCGGACCGTCTTGCGGAGCATGCTTGACGCACGGCGATGCACGTGCAACTGCTCGCGCCGCTCCTGCCGGAACGACTTGACCACGCGGGGAGCCGCCAGACGGTCGCGCACCAGACCGTACAGGGACGAGTTCTCCTTCCGGATCTCGCGCACCTGCTGCTTCAGCAGCGGCAGATAACGGAACATCAGCGCCGCATAGGCGGGCACCGTCAGCAGGGCGATCGCCCCCAGCACGGGCTGAATCCACATCGCCAGAGAAAGACCCACTACGATGCTGGTCGCGGCCGTCGCGGTTTGCATGAGCGTCGGCGAGAACCGGTACTGCATGACCGACACGTCGTCGATCACGCGGGCCATCAGACGCCCTGTTTCCCGCTGGTCATGAAAGAGCATCTGAAGTCGCTGAAGGCGCTCGAACAACTGCCGACGCATGCGGAACACGGTTTGCTCGCTGATCATCGCCACCCGATACCAACTCCACCACTTGCCCAGCATGTAGAGCAGATGCAGCCCCAGCACCGCGCCCGCCACCGCCAGTAACCGGTGAACCTTCTGACTGTGCGTTAGCGCCGTCGCTTGTACAGACGCCGCCGGGACATCCGCCCCGATCGTCTCGGCGCGGATCTGGAGTACGTCGTCCACCAGATACTGCGTGAACGCGCCCCAGGCGTATGGCTCGAGCGAGACGATGGTCAACACCGCCGCCGCCACCAGCAGCCGGCCGCGGTACATGTGGAAGAAACGCCTGTAGATTTCCAGTAACGCCGTCATGCCCTCTGCCTTCGGTCAGGCGACAGCCGCCGCCTGCTCCTGCTCGCGGCCGATCTTGGCGAACTGACGTCGATACATGTTTGCGTAGTGGCTGTCGGTTCTGGCCAGCAACTCGGCGTGCGTGCCGGTTTCGAGTATGTGTCCCTCGTCCATCACGACGATCAGATCGGCGTGCTGAATCGTGCTCAGCCGGTGCGCGATCACAAAGCACGTGCGGTTTCGCATGACTTTCCTGAGGGCGCGTTGGATCAGCCGCTCCGATTCGGTGTCCAGCGAGCTGGTGGCCTCGTCCAGGATCAGCGCCACCGGATCCACCAGCACCGCGCGGGCGATCACCAGCCTTTGCTTCTGCCCGCCCGACAACTTTGCGCCGGCCTGACCGAGCGGCGTGTCGTAGCCGTTCGGGAGGTTCTCCAATACCTCGTGGATCTCCGCCAGCTTGGCCGCTGCGATAATCTGCTCGCGCGTCGCATGCGGGTGGCCGTAGGCGATGTTCTCGGCAGCGGTCCCCTCGAACAGGACGGCATCCTGAGGTACGACCGCCAGTTGCTTGCGCAGCGTGCCCAGGTCCAGCTCGGCCGTGTCTTGTCCGTCCAGCAGGATGCGCCCCTGCGTGGGCGTGTAGAACCGATACAGCAGCGACGTCAGGGTCGTCTTGCCGCAGCCGGTGCGCCCGACCAGCGCCACCGTCTTGCCGGCCGGCACGTCCAGGCTGACCTCCTTCAGCACCGGGTTGTCGGGCTCGTAGGCGAACGAGACGTTCTCCAGTTGCACGCGGCCTCGGAAGCTGACGTCCGGCTGGTTCACCACCCACCCGCGGTCGGGCTCAGGCTGCTCGCCCAGCAGCTCCTTCACCCGGCGGACCGACACCATGGTCTGCTCGATCTGGTTGACCAACTGGCTGAACCGCACGGCCGGGCCCAGCAGGAACATGGCATAGCTGGTGAATGCCAGGACGTCGCCGTAGCTCATCCCGCCATCGATCACCAGGTAACAGCCCAGCAGGAAAATGCCGCGATGACCCGCCCAGTGCACGAGCTCGGCGGTGTTGCTGAAGGCCACCATCAGCCCGCGTGCCCGGCTGGAGTGCTGTAGCGCCGCGTGCGTCTCGACGGTGAAGTTGCGTGTCTCGGCGCGCTCCATGCCGTAGCTCTTCACCAGGGCCGTGCCCGTCAGTCGTTCCTCGAGGTGGCCGCTGACGTCATCCATCTTCGCGCGAAACTTCTCGTTGCTCGCGCGGATCCGACGGACGAAGAACCGATGGTTCAACACGTACAGGGGGACGACGCCCAGCAGCGCCAGAGCGAGGTGCCAGTTGATCGCCAGCATCACGTAGATTGAGAACGCCGCCTTGACCACGTCGGTGGCCAGGGTGAGCACCTGCCCGGTCACCAATTGCTGGAACTTGTTGACGTCGCCCATCAACCGCTCCAGCACCATGCCGGTCGAGTGCTTGTCGAAGTAGCCCAGCGGCAGGCCGGTGACGTGCCGATACAGGCCGAATCTCACGTCGAAGGTCAGCTTGGCGGCCGTGTTCTGTGTCAGCAGCCGGAACGCCTTGCCCACCAGTTGGTTGATCACAGGCACCGCCGCCAAGGCGATGACTAGAGGCCAGAACAGCCACGTCATCCCCCCCACCAGCAGGTGGTCTACGATGGCCTTGATCACCAGCGGCGGCAGCAGGCCGATCAGGGTGACCAATACGGCCAACACCACCGCCTGGATCAGTCGGCGGCGATATGGAACCAGATAGTCGTACAGCGTTCCAAGCTTTTCTGCAACACCATTCATGGCAATCACTTACGTCTTTTCCAGCCCTCCACCTCCCCCGCCCAATGGCCGTGCCTTCTTCCGCATGGGGCAAACCGCAGGCCCTCGAACGGCAAGCTTTACTTGTCTGAACGGGGGGAAGGCGAGGTGAACGACTAACGTGTCGTCCCAAGCTTCAGGTCGACGCTTGCCGCCGACCTGACACTTCCTGACATAGGCACCCGGGCGGTAACCGCCCACCTCGGCCGTTGGGTCTGATCTCAGCCACCGGAACCGCAAAACCCGGCAGCCGTTCTAGGACAGTAGTATACACCACTATCGGCCAGAGGCAACGCCGAGACATTAAAGAACCTGTGAAATTGCCGTGATGGGTACATTAAGAAGGGCAAGCGGGCTTGACTTTGCACCGCCAGCGGGACGCAATCTTATGCGTCTAACCTTGGCAGAAGGAGGACAGGATATGCTTTCATCCCCGATACGTCGGAATTTCGCTCCCGCCTCGGTCGCCGTGCTGGCCTGCGTGGCCGCGCTTGGGGGATGCAATATCATGCTGGGTCCCCCACCCGAGGCGGTCCTGGCGGGCACCTGGCAACTCGAGGACGATGGATCGAGCGAGTTCGACGTTTTCTACGAGTTCGATGCTGTCGGCCGGCTGACCGAGGTGCGGTATGAGTTCGAGTTGGACGGTCGCGATGCGACGGTCACGGTGAGCACATTCCGGCTGCTCGAAGTGGACCTGGAAGGCGACGAGGTGACCATCCGCTTCGAGTCGGCCGCGGCTTCGTCGCGGTTCCGGGGTACGGTCAACGAGAACGTGGATCGGATGGAGGGCGAGGTCATAACGAACTTGGTGGTGTGGCCGTTGCCGCTGATCACGGTAGAGGTCAACAACGGGCCGGCCGCATTGGTGCGTGTCTCGGGCTGACCGGCCTGGATGGCCCGGGCATCGTCGGTATCACGTGCCGCTTCAGGCAGGGCATGGCGCCCGCGCACCCGGGCGGCGAATATGTCGCAGGTTGTTGACTAATCTCGTCTGATAGGCTAGGGTTCGCTGCACACAGGGGAGATGTAATTGTGTGCAGCGACAGTACTTCGGAAAACGCAGTCAAGCATTTGCGACTCCATCTGGCTGACGGTGTCGGGCCGATCACCTTTACCCAGATGATGGACTACTTCGGGAGTGTCGATCGAATCCTCGGCGCCCCGGCTGCGGCGCTGCGGGAAATCGAGGGAGTCGGCACCAAGACGGCTGAGGCGATCGCCCGGGCCCGCGACAGCGATGAGGCCGGTGAGGAACTGGCGCTGGCGGCCGAGCACGGCGTACAGCTTCTCTGCCGCGAGGATGATGGGTATCCGCTGGGGCTTCGACACATCGCCGACCCGCCGATCTGCCTGTACGTGAAGGGGTCGCTCGATCGGGCCGATGCGGTGAGCGTGGCGGTGGTGGGCTCACGCCGGGCGTCGCATTACGGGCTGGAGCAGGCCCGGCGGTTCGGCCAATTACTTGGCCAGGCAGGACTTACGGTGGTAAGTGGGTTGGCCCGAGGTATCGACTCGGCTGCTCACCGCGGCGCGCTGGATGTGGCCGGCCGCACGGTCGCCGTGCTGGGCAATGGCCTGTCGGCGATCTACCCGCCAGAGCACGCCGAACTGGCCGAGCAGATCGCCGCCAGCGGAGCGGTCGTATCGGAACTGCCGATGGCCACCGCGCCCGAGGCGGGCCACTTCCCGCGGCGAAATCGCATCATCGCAGGCATGGGTCTGGGGGTGGTGCTGATCGAAGGCGCCAAGAACAGCGGGGCCCTGATCACGGCCCGGCTTGCCACCGAGTACAACCGCGAGGTGTTTGCTCTGCCGGGTCGGGTCGATTTGCCCAACTCGCTGGGCGCCAATGCCCTGATCCGCGACGGACAGGCCAAGCTGGTGGTCGGGTTGGAGGATATCCTCGACGAGTTGGGCGAGGCGGGGGAGATATTGGCCGGCAAGGAGGTCCGCGACGCCACCGAAGCGCCGCTTCGCCCGCCGCCGCCGAACCTGAGCGACACCGAGAGGAAGGTGCTGGCCGTGCTCGCTCGCGACGAGGCGATCGGCCTCGACGCGATCTGCGAACTTGCTTGCGTCGACCCGGCCCAGGCCGCCAGCGCGTTGACCATGCTGCAACTCAAGGGCGCGGTCAGGCAACTGCCGGGAAGTTTGTTTGTCAGCCTGGTTGGCGCCGATCAGTGATCGTGCGCACGCCAACTCAAAAGGGCGAGCGAGCGGCGGCCAGTGTTGATTGGTTGTAACAAAGAAGCTTATGGCTGATAGGGGCCGATAATACTTTTCTGGAATTTGAGTTGTACTTAAGATGTACTCGTTTTAGCATGTTTACGACATGCGCACGCTGGCGCGCGGTGGCGGGTTCGGCGGCGCGGTCGAAAAGGTTATCAGGTGGCTCACTTCGTTGCGATTCCTGAGGTCGGCTAGCGTGGCGGTTTCCATCATGCACCTTCTTCTGGTGGACTCTGTCGCGCCCGGTTGTTCGCTGCACGTCCGGTGAGCCCTCGTTGTACGGATCGTCAGTGACGCCGGCACGGGCGGTGTCGGCCGAACTCGATTCCGGTTGTTCATGTTGTGGATGTGGTTTGGCGCGGGGCTGTCCGCGCCGATTTGGGTGTGTGTCACGCCGACGTGGTCGCGGCGCGTGTTGCCTGCGAATCACGCTGTGCGGCCGTCGCCGGTGGGCGGCGCAGACGCTTGGGTATGCGCAGTCATCTGTCGCCGATGAACGAGGTCGGAGTAAACGGAGGACATGTTGTGAGAACTTCACGTTGGTTGGTGTTGTGGCTAACGGCTGTCACAGTCGTGGGGATGGCCCCAAGCGTGTGGGCGGATGTGTATCTGGACGCCGAGCCGCCTGGCGGGACGACGGCGTCGGGGTATGTGAGTCTGACGTACGAGAACCGTTGGGACGAAAGCACTCAGGTTTCGGTCGGCGGGGGTGTTGAGGCCGCTTGGCTGGACTATATCTCGGGGGGTGCCCGCGATCGCGGCGTGCCTGATGCGCTGTTGCGGGATTTCTACCAGTTCAGCGTGGGCGTGGTCGAGACGGTGGAGATCCGCGGGCTTAGTGCCGGCACGTACGACCTTACGGTCTATAGCTGGGACCAGAGCTTTCCGGACAAGACCACGCTGTTCGAGATCGACGAGGACAACGACAGTGTGGTGGATCACTCGGTAACCGTGGACACGACGGCCAGCCAGCAGCAGGGGACGGTTTCGGTCGACGTGAGCGCCGCGGGTATTCTGTCGATCGCTATTCAAGGCACCGCAGGCAATAACGCGGCGTTCAACGGGCTCGATCTGGTGGGCGGCGGCGGGCCGAGCAACCAGGCGCCGACGGTGGACGCAGGGTCGGATCAGGCGATCACGCTGCCGACGGACACGGTGAACCTGGGCGGGACGGTGAGCGATGATGGATTGCCCGACCCGCCGGGTGCGGTGACGACGACTTGGAGCAAGGAGTCGGGTCCGGGCACGGTGACGTTCGGCGACGCGGGCGCGGTGGACACGACGGCCACGTTCAGCACCGACGGCGTGTACGTGCTGAAGTTGGAGGCCGATGACGGGGAGTTGACGGCGGGCGATACGCTGACGGTCACGGTCAACCCCGAGTCGCAGCCGACGGTTCAGTTTGACGCGACCAGTTCGTCGGGCGACGAGAGCGCAGCGACGGTGAATCTGGCGGTGTCGCTGTCGGCCTCGTCGACCGGCACGGTCACCGTCGATTACGCCGTGACCGGTGGCACGGCCGTCAATGCGGACGACTATACGATCTCGGGTACGCAGCTTACGTTCGATCCGGGTGTGACCAGCCGGAACATCGTTTTGACCGTCGTGGACGACATGGATCAGGAGTCGGACGAGACGGTCGAGGTAACGCTGAGCAATCCGTCTAATGCGACGCTCGGTGCCAACACGCTTCATACGTACACGATTGTGGACAACGACGCGGCCGGTCCGACCGTGACCGTGTACCTGGACGCGGAGGCGCCTGGCGGGACGACGGCGTCGGGGTATGTGAGTCTGACGTACGAGAACCGTTGGGACGAAAGCACTCAGGTTTCGGTCGGCGGGGGTGTTGAGGCCGCTTGGCTGGACTATATCTCGGGGGGTGCCCGCGATCGCGGCGTGCCTGATGCGCTGTTGCGGGATTTCTACCAGTTCAGCGTGGGCGTGGTCGAGACGGTGGAGATCCGCGGGCTTAGTGCCGGCACGTACGACCTTACGGTCTATAGCTGGGACCAGAGCTTTCCGGACAAGACCACGCTGTTCGAGATCGACGAGGACAACGACAGTGTGGTGGATCACTCGGTAACCGTGGACACGACGGCCAGCCAGCAGCAGGGGACGGTTTCGGTCGACGTGAGCGCCGCGGGTATTCTGTCGATCGCTATTCAAGGCACCGCAGGCAATAACGCGGCGTTCAACGGGCTCGATCTGGTGGGCGGCGGCGGGCCGAGCAACCAGGCGCCGACGGTGGACGCAGGGTCGGATCAGGCGATCACGCTGCCGACGGACACGGTGAACCTGGGCGGGACGGTGAGCGATGATGGATTGCCCGACCCGCCGGGTGCGGTGACGACGACTTGGAGCAAGGAGTCGGGTCCGGGCACGGTGACGTTCGGCGACGCGGGCGCGGTGGACACGACGGCCACGTTCAGCACCGACGGCGTGTACGTGCTGAAGTTGGAGGCCGATGACGGGGAGTTGACGGCGGGCGATACGCTGACGGTCACGGTCAACCCCGAGTCGCAGCCGACGGTTCAGTTTGACGCGACCAGTTCGTCGGGCGACGAGAGCGCAGCGACGGTGAATCTGGCGGTGTCGCTGTCGGCCTCGTCGACCGGCACGGTCACCGTCGATTACGCCGTGACCGGTGGCACGGCCGTCAATGCGGACGACTATACGATCTCGGGTACGCAGCTTACGTTCGATCCGGGTGTGACCAGCCGGAACATCGTTTTGACCGTCGTGGACGACAGCGAAGACGAGTCGGACGAGACGGTCGAGGTGACGCTGAGCAACCCGGCGGCCGCCGCGCTGGGGTCGAACGCGGTTCACACCTATACGATCGTGGACAATGACGGCGGTTCGGCGCTGGTCGACGCGCACGTGGATATGGAGCCGCCCGGCGCGAGTACGGCGTCGGGCTACGAGTCATTGACCTATGAGAACCGCTGGGATACGAGCACGCAGATTCCGCTCGACGGCGGCGCGGCGGCTGCGTGGGTCGACTACTTTGATGGCAGCTCGCGAGATCGCGGCAGCTCGTATACCGATCTGTTGAAGCGTGATTTCCTGCAAGTCAGCAGCGGGGACTCCGAGACGATGGAGGTCCGTGGGCTGCCGGCCGGCGCGTACGATCTGACGCTGTACGCGGTTGATCCGGCGTATGCGGACAAAAAGACGGCGTTTGCGATCGATGAGGACGACGACGGGACGACCGACGTATCGACCGCGGTGGATACCACCAACAGTGAGGAGCAGGTAACGGTTTCGGTCAACGTTTCGGCGGCGGGGGTGCTGGCGATCACGATGACCGGTGATGCGGCGACGGGTGTTTTCAACGGTTTCGATCTGGTGGGCGGCACGCCCGATACGACCCCACCGGCTGCGGTTGCCGACTTGAACGTGACCAACGTCACCACGTCGTCGGTGAGTCTGGCGTGGACGGCGCCGGCTGACGATCTAGGCAGCGGCGGGTCGGTGGCCTGGTATGATGTGCGCTACTCGACGTCGCCGATTGACGAGGGCAACTGGGCCTCGGCCGCGCAGGCGAGCGACGAACCCGTTCCATCTTCGCCGGGTCAGAGCCAGTCGATGATCGTTGGCGGCTTGTCGTCGAGCACGCAGTACTATTTTGCCTTGAAGTCGTCGGACGCGAGCAGCAACGTGTCGGCGGTGTCCAACGTGGTCTCGGCCACAACCGAGGCGCCCGACACGACGGCGCCGGCGGCGATTACCGATCTAACGGTATCCGATTTCGGATCGAGCCAGGCGACGCTGACCTGGACGGCCACGGGCGACGACGGTTCGACGGGGCAGGCGAGTCAGTACGACGTGCGGTACGCCACTTCGGCGATCAATAATGAAGGGGACTTTGCCGCGGCCACACAGGCCACGGGCGAGCCCCTGCCGCAACCGGCCGGTTCGACCGAGACGTGCGTTGTCGCCGGTCTGCAGCCGGTTACGCAGTACTGGTTCGCCGTCAAGGCGCTCGACGACGGATTGCCCGCCAACGCTTCGGGCCTGTCCAACGTAGTGAGTGCCACCACCACCGAGCAGACGAACATCGCCTATGGCATCAGCAACGGCTTTTCGCTGTCGGCCAACCCCAGCGGCGGGCCTTATGATCCGGCGGTTCCTGTCACCGGCCAGATCGATATCACGAACATCAACGTGAATACCGGTCAGATCACCCGACGCGTCGACGGCAGCGGCCCGGTGTATGAAGGTACGATCGCGTACGACATCGCGTGTTCGGCCACGGACATCTTCGTCTGGCTGGAACTCAGCACCGACGGGGGCGCGACGTGGAACCCGCGACTGATTCACGCGATCGGCCACACGGGGCCGACGCAGCCCGGCACGGGCTTGAGCGCCGATTGGCTGGTCGACGGCGATCACGGCGACGACTGCAAGATCCGTATTCGCGTGAACACCGAGCCTGCGACGTACAGCATGTTCGACGCCGACAACAACAAGTTTCCGCGCCCGGCGCTGTGGAACGGCTACCCGACGCTCGAACGAGTCACCAGCAAGCTGGACGGATTCGACTTTACCGATGCGGGGGCCTCACTGCCGCACATCGACTTCTACAAGAAGATCGCGGCCGTGGGCCAGGTCAAGGCCGGTTTTGCCAGATGCTGGTTCTACCACGTTCCAGGCACGTATGTAGACAACCCGATTTACTTCATGCACTGTGCCTATTTCGAGTCGATGGACGGGCAGGACAAGTTTGTCGTGCTGCAAGGCGACGTGCTGAAGATCTTCACGAATATCATTCACAGCTATCGGGACCAGATCCAGGCCCAGTTCGGGATTCCCGAGGATCACATCATGATCTACCACACCCACGTACACAACTACATGCAGTCGGTGGAGGGCGTGGAGACCTTCCCGACGCATCTGCTACAGGAGGCGATCAGCAACGCCGAACCGGTGGAGGTGGCGTTCCTCAACTACGCGATGGACAACACCTACAACATCCATCGGTGTGTGATGACCGATCCGACGCACGCGCACTCGTCGTATGGCAATGCGGTCTACTCCACCGCCAACAACCCGACCTTGCCAGTCCACATCGACTACGACGGGCAGGGCAACATCCTCGACGCGTGGGTGGGGGCCGATCCGCTCTCGTCGATCCAGCTCAAGTTCGACGGCCCGTGCGACGTGTACCTGCAAATGATCGTCTTCAAGAGCATCGCGGAACAGCAGTTGAAGGGTATCATCTTCAAATGGACGGGGCACCCGGTGAACCGTGATTACCTGGGCGATCTGCCTCGGTGCGTCATGGACGAGTTCCAGGACCGCTTCGGTTCGCAGCTGGAGCTGCTCTACACCTGCGGGTTCGGCGGCAACCACCGGCAGCTCTTCGCTCAGCACTATGAGCAGCATCCTGACCAGATCGGGTCGCAGCGCAGTGCGGCGGCCTTCGCCGACGTGCTGGAAGCGGAACTTCCGACGCTGCAGTTCTCGGCGCTGACCAAGGTCGGCATCGTGGCCGGCTACGACACGTTCGGGCGGCCCTACGCCGAAAACATGTGGGGCACCGACCCGGACCGGTACGGCATGGGTGTCATGATCCTGCGGCTCAACGACATCTACCTGTCGGGCGTGCCGAACGAGGGGCCGTCGGAGCAGGGCTTCTTTATCCGAAGCCGGACGCACGACACGAAGCATATGTACACCGGATACGCCAACGCGTTCTACGATTACTACTCTTGGGGCCGGTGGTTCGACATCAGCCATTACGAACACGAAAGTACACCGCCACGGTACGAGTCGTTCCGACATGCCCAGGAGATCGTTCGCGGCGTGAACATCCTGGAGCAGGCGCTGGGTCAATAGAACCCGTTGGCTCGTGGCGCGGGCGCGACTATGCAGTCGGCATCCGGTGGCCGCGTCGCGAGCCCTGTAATCCCAAAGAGTCAGGGTCGCCGCGAGCCCGTCATGCGGCGGGCGGTCAAGACCTCGTTAAGTGCTGACGGCGAGTAGGAGGACACGATCATGAATTCGGTGTTCAAGCCGGTACTGCTATTGTCGATTGGGGCGGTGGCGTTGTTGGCCCTGCCGACGTGGGCCGACGTCTACCTGGACGCCGAAGCGCCTGGCGGGACGACGGCGTCGGGGTATGTAGGTCTGACGTACGAGAACCGTTGGGACCAGAGCACTCAGGTCTCGGTCGGAGGCGGTGTGGAGGCGGGGTGGCTGGATTACGTGTCGGCGGGTGCCCGCGATCGGGGTGTGCCCGATGCGTTACTGCGGGATTTCTACCAGTTCAACGTGGGTGTGGTGGAGACGGTGGAGATCCGCGGGCTGACCGACGGCATGTACGATCTGACGCTGTACAGTTGGGACGACAGCTTCCCGGATAAAAAGACGTTGTTCGAGGTGGATCAGGACGACGACGGCACCACGGACGTTGCCACGACGGTAGACAACACGTTGAGCGAGCAGCAGGCGACGGTGTCGGTGACGGTCAGCGTGGCTGGGGTCCTGTCGGTGACGATCCAGGGCGACGGGACGACCGGTGCCTTCAACGGTTTGGATCTCGTTTCGTCGGTTCCGCCGAATACGGCGCCGACGGTGGATGCGGGGTCGGATGAAACGATCACGCTTCCGATCGACACGGTGAATCTGGACGGGACGGTGACCGACGATGGGCTGCCCGATCCGCCGGGCGCGGTGATCACGACCTGGACGAAGGTCAGCGGTCCGGGCACGGTGACGTTCGGCGACGCCGGCGCGGTGGACACAACGGCGACGTTCAGCACCGACGGCGTGTACGTGCTGAAGCTGGAGGCCGACGACGGCGAGTTGACGGCCAGCGACACGGTGACGGTCACGGTCGACCCCGAGCCGCTACCGACGGTCGCGTTCGATGTGACCAGCAGTAGCGGCAATGAAGCTGTCACACCCGTCAACCTGAGCGTCTCGCTGAGCGATGCCTACGACAGCGGCACGGTGACAGTCGACTACGCGGTTACCGGTGGAACGGCTGTCGACCCCGACGACTACTCGATTGCCGGGACGCAGCTTACGTTTAACGCCGGTGTGACTCAGCAGAACGTCGTCCTGACGATCGTCGATGACGGCATTGTCGAAGCGGATGAGACCGTCCAGGTCACGCTGAGCCTGCCGGTCAATGCCACGCTCGGGGCCAACACGGTCCATACGTATACGATCAATAATGACGACAGTTATCCATCGGTCGACTTCGACTTGGCATCGTCGAGCGGCAATGAAGCTGTTACGACGGTGAACCTGAGCGTCTCGCTGAGTGCGTCGTATGACGAGATTGTCACGGTGCCGTTTAGTGTGACGGGCGGGACGGCTGTCGATCCGGACGACTACTCCATCGCAGCCGGTCCGCTGACGTTCAACGTTGGCGTGACACAACAGGACGTCGTCCTTACGGTCGTGGATGACACGGACGTCGAGAGCGACGAGACGGTCGAGGTCACACTCGGGGCTCCGACGAACGCGACGCTCGGCGCCAACACGGTCCACACGTACACGATCGCCAACGACGACGCGCCGGGTGTGCAGTATCAGATCGACTTCGCCCAGAACGACTCAAGCCCGACGCAAGCGGGATGGACCACAGTCCACTCGTTGAATCGGTTCGACAACGGCACGGAGATGAGTCTGGGCGACGGCGTGACGGGCGGTACGTCCGGCTGGAACCAGGCCGACGGTCGTGATCGCGGAGCCGGTTCCAGTGGCGAGCCGACGATGGACGATCTGCTGCGCGACTTCATCTACCCGACCACTGGCTCGGTCGAGATCCGCGGGCTGGCGGCCGGCACGTATGACGTGACGTTCCTGACCGGCGACCCGACCTTCGGCGCCGCCGACGAGCACATCGTCATGAACGGCGTGGACGTCGACCTGGTCGAGAACCCCGGCAGCGGTGGCGGCACGTACCCCGATGACTGGGCGACGACGACTCAGGTGACCCTGTCGTCCGGTGAGGACATTGTGTTGACCAAGCCGGTCGTCGGCGCTGGCGCGCTGGCGGGCATGATCATTGTCGGAGGCGGCGGTGGTCCGACGAATGTGGCTCCGACGGTCGACGCCGGATCGAATCAGACGATCACGCTTCCGGCCGACACGGTGAATCTGGACGGTACGGTGAGCGACGACGGCCTGCCGGATCCGCCGGCGGCGGTGACGACGACCTGGAGCAAGGTGTCGGGTCCGGGCACGGTGACGTTCGGCGACGCCGGCGCGGTGGATACGACCGCCACGTTCGGCACGGACGGGGTGTACGTGCTGAAGTTGGAGGCCGACGACGGCGAGCTGGCCGCCAGCGATACGATGACCGTGACGGTCAACTCCGGCGGCACGGGTGGTACGGTCATTCAGACGCTGACGATCTACGAGAAGGACAGCGTGACGACCAACAACTACCCGATTACGGTCGGCCTGGTGTTCAAGCGCGGCGACGTGGTGTCGAACGTGACGGCCCGGGTGGCCGGTCAGGAGTTGGCTACACAGACCGACGTGAAGCGCACCTGGTCGGACGGCAGCGTCAAGCACGCGGTGGTCTCGTTCCTGGTGCCGACGATGCCGGCCGACGGCTCGGTGACGGTCGAGATCCTCGAGGGCGGGACCAACGCCAACAGCACCTGGATGAGTGAGGCCAGCCTGTTGGCCACCGACTTCGAGGCCAGCATGGACGTAACGCTGAGCGGCAACCACACCATCTCGGCGCGTCAGATGCTGCCGTCGATCGATCCGGAGTACTGGCTGAAGGGTGAGATCTGCTCGGAGTTTATCATCCGCGACTTCAGTCAGAACATTCAGAACCAGCTCAACGTGACGTACCTGGTGCGCGTGTATCCGAGCTGGAGCGGGTTCAGGATCGATACGATCGCCGAGAACACCTGGTGTGAGTATCGCGGCAACCTGACGTACGACTTCGATCTGAAGTTCGGCAACTCGAGTCCGCAGTCGGTCTTCAGCAAGACCAACCAGTTGCATCACTTCTGTGCGAGGTGGCGTAAGGTGCTTTGGCAGGGCAACGAGCCGCCGGAGGTGGAGATCCACCACGACATCGCGTACCTGATGGACACGCGGGTGATCCCGAGCTACGACCAGTCGATCCAGGTGACCGAGGCCGACATCCAACAGTCGTACGATCACTGGTACACGTCGGCCCACGACATCATGGAGTCTGCGTACTACGTGCCGGGCATGAACGCAGCCGGTGGGCGTGAGGAGATTTGCCCCTATCCCGAGTGGGTGGCGCGGTATCTCCACACGTTCGACAACCGGACGCTGGAGGTGATGCTGAACATGGCCGATCTGGCGGGCAGCGCCCCGGCGCACTTCCGCGAGTCGGACGCGTCGCGTCCCTCATACGGGCACCTCGTCACGGTGGACGATCGGCCGTCGGTTTGGCTGTCGTGGTGGGACTATGCGTACCAGGACCCGAACGACATGCTGCCGCCGCCGGTGGGTTCGACCGACACGGTGTGGAACGTTGACCGCCAGCACGCGTTCTCGCCCAGCTATGTGCCGTACCTGGTGACGGGCGATCTGTACTACGTCGAGGAGTTGTACTTCTGGGCGGGTTACCACGTTGCCGATCAGAACGGTTACTACCGCGAGTTTGCAACGGGCCTGATCAACGACGCCACGCGCGGTGAGGCCTGGGCGATTCGGAACATGGCCGATGCGGGCTTGATCGCACCGGATGCCCACGTGCTGGAAAAGAGTTACTTTACCGACAAGGTCCAGAACAATCTGGATCACTGGTACGACGAGTTTGTCGTGGGCACGCCGGCGCAGCCGTCCGTAAAGGCCTTCAGCGGCAACGACAACGTGTCGCGGTACGATCCGGAGCTCGATCCGGCTCCAGCCTGCACGTGGTTCTGTTCGGCGTGGATGGAAGACTTCATGCTGATCGTGATGGGTCACCTGGCCGACGCCGGTGAGTTCGACACGCGGGCGATTTTCGAGTGGCAGGCGCAATCGCTGATCGACCGGTTTACGCATCCGCAGGCCAACTGGTACCGCGGCGCGCCGTTCCACATGCCATGGAAAGGCCCCAACGGGGTGCCGTTCCAGACGTGGGCCGAAGTGGAACTGGCGTACACGGACGACATCGGTCCGACCAGTTTCCCGGAAAATGAAAGCCCGGACAGCTACCGGTACATCGCCCGCTGTGCGCTGACGCACGTGACGTACCTGACCAACGGTCAGACTGCATTTGACTTCGTGGATACCAACATCGCCGTGGCGGACAACCTGACGTATAGGCCGGGGTGGTACTTTGCACCACGGTCACCGCTGTTCCCGAACTGATCGTGGCAGACGAACAGCGACTGGTGAGATAGTCGGACAGACAGGTCGTGGCGGTCACGCTCCAAGCGGGCGTGACCGCCGCGGCCCCATTCATCAGCAGATCTGTGTCCGCGGTCTCTTTCTACGGAAAGTGGCTTGGCGCACAAATGGCGAGGGCGGGGTGATGGCGGTAGGAAAGTCAGGTTCTGTCCATGCTTTCTCGCAACGGTGTAATAGAATTGTCACCATCGCGCGTTGCAGCGGTCTTGCGGGAGATGTCCAGCTTGCGCCGGCGGTGTACTGTAGTATGATCGGTAGTGGAGGTGTGGCGTTCATGGGGTGTGGCTCGTGGGTTTGATTACTCGAGCGCCACTGATTCGCGATCAGATCGTCGGCCTTTTGCGCGAGGAGATCGCCGAGCGTCGGTCAGTAGGCGATATGCTGCCCGCCGAGCCGGCGCTGGCCGCGCAGCTGAAGGTGTCTCGTAACACCGTGCGGGCGGCCTACGCGATTCTCGAGCGGGAAGGGCTCATCGAGCGCAAACACGGCAAGGGCACCATGGTCGTGTCGAAGACGCCGCGCGGCGCCAAGAAGGGGCGTATCGGCCTGGTGTTCTTCAGCAGCGGCGAGTTGATGTTCACCGTGCCGTTCTACGGACGGCTGATCCAGCGGCTCTATGCGCTTGGGCGTAACGTCGGCTGGCATGTTGCCCTGATGACGCACGACCCTCGGCGGCCGGGGTATCGGTATGACTGGCGAGAGCATGAGTACCGCCTCAAGGAGTTTGAGGCGATGGTGCTGCTGGGCGTGTTCAGGCCCGAGGCCGTCGAGACGTTGGGCGGACGGATGCCCGTGGTGGCGGTTGATGCCGGCGGGCGATTCCGATCGGCTGATTCGGCGGTTTGCGACGATCTGCGAGCCGGCTTGTTGGCGACTGAACATTTGATACGTCTCGGCCACAAAAGGATCGCCTTTCTTGGCCAAACCGAGCCGGGTGAAGATGGCGTGCTCGACCCGGCACACGCGGCTCGCTACGAGGGCTATCGCCGGGCCATGGAGCGTGCGAAGATCGCCGTGACCGAGGACCTGCTGCTGGACACACAGACGAGTGACCGGGGGGCTGCCCACGCGATGCGCGGGGCCATCGAGCGCGGCGAAGTACCGTCGGCGGTGGTCGCGGTGGGCGACTCATCGGCCATGGCTGCGATGGAGGCGGCGAGGCGCGCGGGCATACGGGTCCCTGAGTCCATGAGTTTCGTCGGAATGGGTAACGAGCAGTCGACTCATGGCGGCCTGTCGCTCACGTCGGTCGAACTGCATCCGGAGCAAATGGCCGAGCAGGCCGTTCGTCTGCTTCAGCGACGAATCGAAGATCCGGAGGTATCGAACGAACATCTGGTGGTCGACGTGGAACTTGTCGAGCGGACGTCGTCGGTTCCTCCGGCGCTCATATCGATCATCGCTGCCCGCGCAGGGTGAGGGGTGGGCCGTTGCGACCCACCCCCTTGGCTCGAGCGGCGCGTTGGCCGCTTCCTTACGGCAGAATCAGGCAGTCGGTCATCGACACAAGGTTGGCTGCACAAGGGCGAGCCGGCCCGGTGATCGGCAACCCCGGCAGGCCGGATGTGTTGGAGGCGGTGGCGTCGGTGCCGCTCTGGCCGCGTGTGTAGATGTTGTCGCCTTCAAGGCCCTGCATCGGATCCTTCTCGAAGCTCACGTGGGAGTCGGCGAACAGGATGTTCTGCCCTTCTTCCAGGTGATTGAGACTGTTGCCGTTGGGCGATTCGCCGTTGCCGCGATTGGTCGGGTAGCCGTGGCCGCCGTGGGTGAGCTTCTCCTCGGGGTAGAAGTAAGGGTTCTCATCGGCCATGACGGGGAAGCGGGGATCCATGTTGGTCCCATTGGCAACGCCGCTCGTGTCGTCTTTGTCCTCGCAGAGCCCATCGTGGCCGAAGTGGTAGCCGTAGCTCAGATTCGGCGCACTGACGCCCAACTGGCCCTCGCCCGTGCCGGCAAAGTCGTACAGCTCGGCTGGGTCACGCCCACCGAAATCGTCAGCCTCCTTGCTGGTGCTCGGGCAGATAAACAGTTGCGGCGTGGCCAGCGTCGCCCGTACCAGCAGCCACAGATCGGCCGTCGTCGACGGGGTGCCGTCCTTCTTGTCGGGGTCAATCGGTTGCTTCTGTGGATCGCCGGGCTGGCCGCCGCCGCCGGGCGGATCGGGTGCGTCCACGGAGCGGTATCGGCCGGGACGGGCATTGCGGCCCGCCAGGCTCGGGTCGATCTCGGCGGCCGGGAACCGCTCGCCGTTTTCGTTGGCGTAGATGTACATGGACTGGCCTATGCTGTGCAGATTCGAGGCGCACTTGACGCGCCGTGCCAATTCCCGCGCGCGACCCAAGGAGGGTAGTAGGATGGAAATCAGCAGCGTGATGATCGCCACCACCACCAACAGTTCGATCAATGTGAAGGCCTTGTATTTTCGCACGACGACACCTCCTTACCGAACACTCACCTGGTGCAGTCAACCGGGTGGCGGCCCCGCGCCGGAATTCGGAAAGAGTGTCATGAGTGCGGTGTCAGCCGCGCGATTCCGTACTTGGCGCTTCGGGCCACTCGCGAACCCGGGTTGACAGGCCCGGCCGCCGGTCATGCGCCGACGTTCAACCGGGGCACCAGTCCGGTCGTGGCCACATCCGCTTGGGCGACGTAGCGGGCCTCGTCCCATGCCGGCGAGCATGGGGCGGCGCCGTTGCGCCAATCGCAACAGCGTTGAGTCGGCTACGTTCGCGCAGACATGGCGCACCTTCTCCCAGGCAACTTGGCACAACGTTGTGAGAGAACAGACGTTCCCCGACTTTGGCTTGTGTTGCGTTTAGCCCCATGCGCCGGTGAAAGGGAAAAAGGAATGATTGCGGTTTGGTTCCGCGAATGAGCCGGCCGCTTGTCGGGCGTTTACCCGCAACAACCTGCCCTCAGTCGGGCCAGTGACATCCTGCTACGACCGTAACGTTGTCGGGTCACCTCCTTTCTGCATGCCCCTTACGCACGTCCCCTTACTCCCCATGATATTATACCCCATAGCGTCACATATGCAAAACGAGCGCTACCCCGATTCGGTGAAGCGGCTTGGCGGGCCGACCGCATATCGCGGCGATGAGAACTGCCAGTGCTGCCGGTGTGCCTCTTGCGGCGCGTTGCCCAACGGTCACGCGGTGTTGCCCGGCCCGCGCGCAGGCCGGCCCCGTCTCGTGGTCGCGACGGACCGGCCGGCGGCTCAATTACGAGATGCCGTCTAACTAGGCCCCGCCGTGGTGGGCCGGGTGTGGCGACTCGCTCTCGTGCGGAGCCTCGTCGTGTTTGGGGGCGTGCTTGCTGTCGCCCGCCGCGGCGGCCTTGCCGATCTGCTTTCGATGCATGCCACACTTCGGGCAGTCGCTGGCCTTGAGGGCCCCGATGTCCTTGTCCTGCTTCATCGGACAGATGTAGAAGCTATCAAGGTTGGCGCCATACTTGGCGGGGTTCTTCTGGAACTTGCCGACGCACTTCTTGCAGCAGACATAGACGCGCTGATGCGGCGCCAGGTCCACGTACATGGCGGGATTGATAGGGTCGTCCATGACCGGGCAGCGCGTCTGCGTGGTAAACGCGTGGTAGAAATTCTTCATGTACTGATCGGGCGCTTTGGTGAATCGCTCGCGGCACGGCTCGGAGCAGAACTGGACTGCATGGTCGCCATGCTCGACGGATATCTCCTTATCGACCGGCTTGCCGTCGACCGGGCAGGCAACCTGGACGCGAGGCGGCCCGATGATTCCCTGCTGCTGGAATACCTTTGCAGCATACTTGTCGGGATCGGCTTTATACTTGCCGATGCAGCCCTTGCAGCAGAAGTAAACCCGTCCCGCATCGCTCTCGGTGAACACCTTCTTGTCGACGGGCTCGCCGCTGACGGGACACAGGGCGGGCGCCTTGTCTTTCGCCTCGTCGGCCGCTTTGTGGTGTTTTCCGGCGTGTTGGGCGTGCTGATTTTGGTCGTGGCCCTGCGGGGCCGCGTAGGCCAGCGACCACATGCCGAGCGCGATACTCATCGACAGGACAGACAAGGATCTGACGAACATCGTGGACTCCTTATTCTTTGTTTTCACGTCGCCTGTATGGCCATGCATCGTAGATCCGACACCCGGTTTAGATGCCTGACGCAATGCACGTCTTCGCACATAGTCAAGTTTTTCACCGGTCGCCCCGCCAAGTGCCGCAGACCGCTGACGGATTTAAGTGTCGTGGAGACAACAGATTAACGGCCGGGGGCGCTTAAGGACGGCGGATTCGCGTCCGTCACGATCCGGTGCGGCGCAAGGACGCGAGCTTCCAGAAGTAGAAGATGATCGGGTAGACCACTAACTCCATCACGAAGCTGGTGATCAGACCGCCCACCATGGGCGCCGCCATTCGCTTCATCACATCGGCGCCGGTCCCAGTGCTCCAGAGGATGGGCACCAGGCCCAACATGGTGGTCATAACGGCCATCGTTTTGGGGCGAATGCGCTGGACGGCGCCTTCAAAGATCGAGTCCCGCAGATGCTGGGCGTTCTGCATCTCGCCTCGCTCGCGCCAAGCATGCCAAGCGTGATCCAGGTACATCAGCATGACCACGCCGGTCTCGGCCGCCAGGCCGGCCAAGGCGATGATGCCCACCCAGACGGCGATGCTGAGGTTGTAGTCCAGCCAATACATGAACCAGACGCTGCCCACCAGCGAGAACGGCACGGTCAGCAACACGATGGCCGTCTGGATCCAACTGCGCGTGTTGAGAAACAGCAGCAGGATGATGATCACGCCCGTAACAGGCAGGACCAGCGTCAGGCGCTTGTTTGCGCGCTGCATGTACTCATATTGCCCCGACCAGGCCAGCTTGTAGCCGGGCGGAAGCTCGACGTGTCGGGCCACGGCCGCCTTTGCGGCGGTGACGTAGCTGCCCACGTCGATGCCGCGGATGTCGACGTAGACCCAGCAGTTGGGTCTCGAGTTTTCGCTCTTGATTGCCGGCGCCGCCTGCTTGATCTCAATGCTCGCCAGTTGTCCCAGTGGAATCTGCTCCTTCCTCGGCGTAGACACGAGCACCGATCGGAGGGCGTCGAGATTGTCGCGCAACTCCCGACTGTACCGCAGGTTCACGGGATATCGCTCCAGGCCCTCGACGGTCTGGGTGATGTTCATCCCGCCCACGGCCGAACTGATCACCTCCTGCACGTCGCGCACCGTCAGACCGAACCGGGCGATCTGCTCGCGGTTGATGTCGAAGACCACGTAATTGCCGCCCATGACGCGTTCGGCGTAGGCGCTGGCGGTGCCGGGCACCTCTCGCACGGCTGCCTCGACCTCTTCGCCCAGCCGTTCCAGGACCAAAAGGTCCGGCCCGGCGATCTTGATGCCGATCGGGGTCTTGATGCCGGTCGAGAGCATGTCGATTCGCGTCTTGATCGGCATGGTCCAGGCGTTGGTGAGCCCGGGAAACTTGCACGCATCGTCGAGACCCGGCACGTGCTCCCCGTCGGGCTCGTCCCAACCGTAAATCAGTTCGTCCGGTGTGATGTGGCGCTCCAGCGGCCACACCCAGTCGAAGGGCTTTTGCATCCATGACGGTAGCGCCGCCCACCAACGCTGCACCTGCCTTGTGCGCCACTCGCTCTCCGGCTTGAGCGTGATGGTCGTTTCGATCATGCTGAGGGGCGCGGGGTCGGTGGCGGTCTCGGCGCGGCCGATCTTGCCGAAGGCGTGATGCACCTCGGGAAACGTTTTGATGAGGGCGTCGGTCTGCTGCAACAGCTCGCGGGCCTTCGTGACGCTGATGCCGGGAAAGGTGGTGGGCATGTACAGCAGGTCGCCTTCGTACAGCGGTGGCATGAATTCGCTGCCGAGCTTGTGGTACGGGCCGACCGCCCATTGAGGCAAACCCGGTATCGGCGGCATGAACGTGATGACGATCAATCCGACCGCCACCAGCAGGATAACAACGCACAACCATCGGCGGCTGAGCACTCCCGAGACGAACGGGGTGTAGACCCAGATCAACGCCCGTGCGATCGGGTTTTGCTGCTCAGGGAAGACCCGCTGGGGCAGAATCACCACTGCCGCCAGCACGGCCCAGCCGATGGCGACAGCCAACCAGTGTGTATGGACCCAACCGACCCAGCCCGTGTACGCCTCGCCCGATTGCACGTTCGCCCACGCCGCCAGCAGCAGCGAGGGGGCCAGCACAAGAGTCAACGTCAAGACCCATCGGCGCCCTCGCGACCACCACTCGGGCAAGGTGCGGTGACGGACCAGATAACCCATCATCACCGGCGTGATCACGACGGCCAGGATGGCCGCGAACGCCATGGCATAGGTCTTGGTCAGCGCCAAAGGCTTGAACAGCCGGCCCTCCTGCTGCTCGAGAGTGAAAATCGGCATGAAGCTGACCGTGATTACCAACAGCGAAAAGAACAGCGTGGGACCCACTTCGATCGACGCATCGCGAATGATGTCCCAATGGGGCTTGCTGCCATCGTCCCGTTCGAGGTGCTTGTGGGCGTTCTCGATCATAATGATGGCTGCGTCGACCATGGCTCCTATCGCAATGGCAATGCCGCCCAAGCTCATGATGTTTGCGTTGACGCCCTGGATGCGCATGACCACCAAACTGCACAGAACGGCCAGGGGCAGCGTTACCACGACCACCAGGCTGCTGCGCAGGTGCACCAGGAAGATGAGAATCACCACGGCCACAATGGCCATCTCCTCAGCCAACGTGACCCGTAGCGTGTCGATCGACCGCTCGATAAGCGCGCTGCGGTCGTAGCCCACGACGACGTGAATGTCCTCCTTGGCCAGGACTGGCGCCAGTTCGTCCAGCCGCTGCTTGACGCGCTCGATCACGCTTCGCGTATCGGCCCCGTAGCGAACGACGACGATGCCGCCGACCGTCTCGCCTTGACCGTTCCATTCGGCGATGCCGCGGCGCATCTCGGGTCCGACCTGCACGACGGCCACATCGACGAGTCGGATGGGCGTACCGTCGGGCCGGGCGCCCACCGCTGTCTGCTCCAGCTCGCTCTTTGCTTTTTCGGTGACGGCTACGTCGAGCGCGATCCCTTGGCGGGCGGCTTGGGCCTTCTCGCTGTCGGTGAGGGTGCCCAGGTATCCGTAGGCGCGAAGCATATACTCGGTCTCGGCCATCTCCATCACGCGGCCACCGGCTTCGACGTTGCTGCGCTGGATCGCCATGCGGACATGCGACAGGCTCAGGTCGTAAGCCCGTAGCTGTTCTGGATCGACCACGACCTGATACTGCTTGACGAACCCCCCGACGCTCGCGACTTCGGCTACGTCCTCGAGGCCCATCAGCTCATACTTGAGGAACCAGTCCTGCTTGCTGCGAAGCTCCTGGAGGGTGCGTGTCTTGCTGTGAAGCGAGTACATGAACGCCCAGCCGACACCGGTCGCGTCAGGCCCCAACTGCGGTGTCACGCCGGCGGGAAGCTGGCCCTGCATCTGGCTGAGGTACTCCAGCACCCGACTGCGAGCCCAGTAGATATCCGTCCCGTCCTCAAAAATGATGTACACGAACGAGTAGTTGAAGAACGAATAGCCGCGCACAACCTTCGCGTGGGGCACGGCGAGCATCTTGGTGGTGAGCGGATAGGTGACCTGATCCTCGACGATGCGCGGCGCCTGGCCCGGATACTCGGTAAGAACGATGACCTGCACATCGGACAGGTCGGGTATGGCGTCGACCGGGATCGTGTAGGCGGCCCACAGACCGGCGCCGATGATGGCACCGATCAGTAGAAACGCAAAGCCACGGTTGGCTAGAACGAACCGGATGACCGCGGCAATCAGGCCATCGCGGCCGCTGTCGCCGGATGAACTCATTGACCTTCCCCCATGTGGTCGTGCTGGTGCTCGTGGGCGTGATTCACGTCCGGGTGGGCTGCTTTGTTGTCGGTCGACGTTTTGCTGCGGTAGGCCTCAATGGCTTTGGCGGCGTGTCCGACCTGCTCGATGGGCACAAGCTGCATGCCGCACTTGGGGCAGCGGCCTGGCTTATCGGTGGTTACGTCAACGTCTTCTTCCATGGGGCAGGTATACAAATCGGGCAGCTCAGCAGGCTCTGGCTCGGGCTGCTGGGGGGGCTGGCGGACGGGGATCAGCGTCATGCCGCACAAGGGGCACTTGCCGGGCGCGTCCTCGTGAACCGAGCTGTGCTCGGGCATGGGACAGGTCCAGTATTTCACCGGTCCGGGTAGCCGCCCGGTCGTCGGGGCCGTGGGCACCGTTGCCATGCCGCAGATGGGGCATGGCCCGGGCTGCTCGTAGAGAACGCCCGCATGCTCGGGCATGGGGCATGTCCAGTAGGTGCGTCCAGGCGCTGGCTGTGTGGCGATGGCCTGCTCCTGCGGCTGCGACGGGTGCCGCTCGACCAGCTCCGATTCGGCGGGGAGCTTATGTGGTTCGACCGCCTTCATGGTGGCTTCGCGCAGGCGGCTTTCCGAATCGAGCATGAACTGGCCGCTGACGACGACCCGTTCACCCGGGGCCAGGCCGCTCAGTACCTCGAACCGATCGTCTCCACCCCGCAAACCCACTGAAACGTTCCTCGGCTGAAAGGTCCCGTCTCCCTGATCCACGAAGGCGAGTTGTCGCGTGCCGGTTCGGATCACGGCCGAATCCGGGACCAGGATGGCGTCCTCTTTGAGCGAACTGTCGATTTGAAGCGTGGCGTACATGCCCGGCTTGAGCACGTAACCCGGGTTGTGGAACTCGGCCCGGACGGCTATCTCGCGTGTCTCGGTTTCAAGGTACGGATAGACATACGTGATTCGCCCCGTATAGCGCACGCCCGGCTCGTAGGCCAGTTGCATCAGCACTTCCTGGCCCAATCGCACATAGGGCAGGTCCTGTTCGTAGATCTTGGCCTTGACCCACACCGTGCTCAGGTCGGCGACCTCGTAACACACGCTGCCGGGCTGTATCCGCTGGCCTTCAACGACGTTCTTACGGCTGACGATGCCGGTGGCCGGTGAGCGAATCAGCAGCGTCTTCTGGATTTCTCCCGTGTCGGCCAGCCGCGCTATTTGTTCCTCTGATATGTCAAAATACTCAAGCTTGGTTCGGGCTGCATCCACCAGCCTGCGGGCGTCCTGTCTGGCCGAGGCCGAGGTGCTGTCCTGCATCACCGCGAGCCCTCGCTGCGCGGCCAGGTACTCCTCCTGCGCCGCGTACAGTTCGGGTGAGTACAGCTGAAACAACGGATCGCCCCGGTGGACCTGCTGTCCGGTCTGATCGACGTACAGCTTCTCCACCCACCCGCCGACCTTCGTCGTTACTTCGGCAAGGGTGGTTTCGTCGTAGTCCACGTACGCCACCGCCCGAACGATTTTGCGCAGCGGGCCACGGACCACTTCAGCCGTCCGAATTCCCATGTTCTGACGCAGGACCGGGTCAATCTTGATCTTGCCGCCGCCGGCCAGTTCGTCCTCGTACACCGGCACCAGGTCCATTCCCATGGCGCTCTTGCCGGGATGATCGTAGATCTCCGCCGGATTCATTGGCGCTCGCCAATACACGACCTTTCGTGGGCCTTTGGCTTGCTCAGCGCCCTCGTGTTCGCGAACCGGGGTGAGCTTCATTTGGCAGATGGGACAATTGCCCGGATGATCCTGCCGCACCTGAGGGTGCATGCCGCAGGTGTACCAGGTCTTGGGTGCTGCCGACTCGGTCTCGGCGCCGGCTCGACGCGTCTGGAACCAGACGCCGCCGACAATCCCGGCCACCAGGGCCACCACCGCCACAACCACGGTCAGCGCCGCGCGACCACGGGTGCGCCGTCGATCATCGCTCATTGGCTGCCTCCGTCGATTCGCTCGACGGGCGAAATCTCCGGCGCAGCCTCAGACCCCTCGGACGCTGCCTCGGCTGCAGGCGCGCCGGTCGCCCGACCATTTGCGACAGTCACAATAGCCATGCCCAACGTCTCCTCCAGATCGGCGACGCTTTGCTCCAACTCGCCGACAGCTCGATGGTACTGAATCGTGAACGTCAACCATCGCCTCCAGTTATCGATGGCGGCCTGGAAGTCTTCGGTGCCGGCTGTGTAATCCGCGAGCGACACCTCGTAGGCCTGTTTGGCCTGCGGAACGATCGTGCCGCCGAAGATCTCGGCCAGGTCGCGCTGGGCCTGTACACTGAGCAACGCGTCCTCGACCTGGTAGTCCACTTCGTCCCGTCCCGCCTGGTAGCGCTGCCGCGCCGCCGACAGGCGATGCCGTGCCTCGCGTATGCCGGCCTCGATCTTCTGGAACCAGATCGGAAGGTTCAGGCTGGCGGTGATCGCCCAGTTATCGCTCGCCTCCTCGCTCAGCATCGGCGCCGGCGGGCGCCGCCCGGTCTGGGGGTTGATGGGCGGCTTGAAGGCGGTACGGGGGGCCATGGTGATCCACTCAAAGCCCACGGTCAGGTCCGGCCAATAGGCCAGACGCGCAAGTCTCACGCTATGACGCTCGCGCTCGACCATGTAACGCAGCTCGGCCAATCGCGGATTCTCCTGCCGCGCGTGCGTCAACAGCCGCTCCAACGTGACCTCGAAATCTCTGATGGCGATCTCGCCGGCGCTTGGAACCGCCGTCGTCACCGGTCGGCTGAGAAGCCTATTGATCCGCGCCTCGATCACGCCGCGCCGCTGTCGCAACTCCACCAGTTGACTCTCGAGCTCCGAGAACGCTACTTGGGCCCGAAGCACATCCTGCTGGGATCGGCGACCCGCCACCAATTGCCCCCGGGCCACGTCGATGAGCCCCCGCAGGAGGTCCTGGTTATCGCGAATCACCCGGGCCGTTCGATCCACCACGTAGAGCTGGAAGTAGGCCCGTTTGATCTCGGCGACGACGCGGAGCCGTTGCTGCTCGAGCTTGGCGATGGCCTCGCGGGCCTGTTCCAACGCCATGCGGCCGCGGCGATCCAGCTTTTCGGGAAAGGGAAACGTCTGGCGAACTCCCAGAACGAAATAATTGTCACCTTCGGCAGTGCGAATCGGCTCGGGCAGAATCTTGGTCGAAAGCATCGGGTCCGGCAGCGCCGTGACTTGAGGAACGCGCGCCGCCATGCTCTGTGCCGTGTCGGCCGCCGCCTGGATGTCCGGATTGCGCTCCAGCGCCAGCAGGATGAGCGCCGCCAGTGGGTTGCCCATATCGGCTTGAGCATCCCTTCCTTCTATGGTAGGCGCCTCCTGTGTGACCGGCGCATGGTTGCCTGCGGGCGCGTCAGCGCCGCCGGCATAGCCCGTCGCCTCTGCGGATCGCCGCCTTTCGTGCCGCTCGAGGGCTGCCGACACCTCCTCGGCCGCGACTCGATCCCACGTGCATCCCGTGCAGGCCCACAGAAGCGCCGACACAACCGCGACCGCAAGGTTTCGTCTGACGCGCATGTGACGTTGCCGAGATCTCTCCATTCCATCGCTCCGAAATGCAGTGTCGCCGATCCGATTCGTGGGAGGTATACAACAGGATATGGCCGCGGGGCGGCGTGTCAACGAGCGTGCCGCCGCCCGCTTCGACCCCGCGAGGCTCACTGGCATCGGATCTCCCGTGGCGATTCCAGAACGCACCGGCCATCGTAGGTGGTCGGGGCGAGGAATGAACGTACACCCACGCACCCCGCTGAGGCGCCTGTACAGCTCCTCCTTCGGTCAGGTGCTCGCCTACGCCGAACAGCTAGTAATGGACTCCCGGCAGATCCACATAGCTCCATTGCGACTCACCGGGTGCGCGGACGTAACGACGGCTCTCGATCCGACCGTCTTTATCGATGAGAATCAGCGTGCGCTCCCTGAGCTGCGGCGACTTGTTGCCGAGTGCCTTTACGCGCAGCGGCACACCGTACTGCCTGGCGATCTGCCCGTCCGGATCCGTCACCTTCACCATGGCCAGGTCGTCGTGGGCCTCGACGGCCCGCGGCGTCCGCGAAGGCTTTTCAGCTATCGCGACAATCTCCCGTCCTTCCTGCTTGAGCTGCCTCAAGTCCTCGCGAAACCGACCGGCCTCGGAAAGGTAGCCCGGCGTCTCGCCCTCGGGGTAAAAGTAGAGCGCTGCGGACGACCTTCCGCGCAAGTCGCTTAGCTTGAAGGACTTGCCGTCATCGGCCCGGGCCGTGAAGTCCGGGGCCGGATCGCCGGCAAGAGGGGTCGTCTGACAGCCCGTCACACCGACCCATAGCAGCACCCCCGAAACGATGATTCCCGTTCTCGTCAACATGTTTGATCCTCCTCGTGGCAGAGTCACGACACTGGACTTTAGGCCGCCTTGTTAACCTGTTCGATGTCCGGCTACGCGAATTTCTTCAGAAAGAGCAGGACGTGCCTGCGAGGTAGGGCGCCACCCGCCCGTGCCTTGGCCCGACCGACGGTCATGTAGATGCCTCGCTGCCACTGCCCTGTCGGAACCGCTGCCGTCATGCCGCGGCTAAGGCGACGAGGCTGCACCATCATTTCGTGAAGGTAATGGGCGCGCTGGTCATCCAACAGTTAGTAGCTTCTTGGTGTATGGACCGGCGGCGTGCTGGAGGGCCCTTGTACCATGGCGCCGAACCACTCAGCCCGAGATTTCCGCGCGAGCATCATGTGCCGCTCAGGCAGCAGGCCGGTCGTAGGCTGGCGCGTGCAACGGGCTACTGATCGTACGATCCGTGCGGCGCCTCGCGGGCTGGCAGCGCCTGCGGCCCTGTTTCGTGCCCATCTGGCGCGTCGCCGATCCCGGTTTGTGCCAAAGGATGGGCGCTCATGATGCTTCACGATGTCGTCACTGCTGCGGCCGGGACTTCCAATTCCCTGTCGGTCGTGGGCAACGCTCCACGTCTGCGGCGTGTGGACCCACGAGGTGCTGGTATGATCCTTTGCCCGGACAACACGGCAGCCGGGCAGGCGGAGGTCTCGAACAGTACGTCGCCTCGGTACCGGACGGGGGACCGGCCCTTCACGGACCTGTCCGTCCGGTCCACGCCCAGCGCTGCGGCTTGTCGCCGTCTCATTATTGTGGGCGTCCTCATCACGACCGTGGCCCTGTTGCACTGGTTGACGCCGACCTCGTCGACTCGAGTGCATGCTGTCCACATTGTGCTGCGCAAGTTATTCGTTCTGCCCATCATTCTGGCGGCCATATGGTTCGGGCTGCGTTGTAGTCTTCTCGCTGCGTTGGGAATCACCGCCGCGTATCTGCCTCACATCTTTCTTGCGTGGTCAGGCCGGACAAGCGAGAACATCAGCCAGATCGGCGAGATCGTAATGTTCTGGACCATCGGTGGCCTGGCCGGCTGGCTGGTCGATCGCGAGCACGCCGCCCTGCGTGAAGCGGTGCATGTGAGCCGCGGCGCGCTGCACGCTCTGGTTGCAGCACTGGATGCCCGAGAGCATCAGACTGAGCGACATTCTCAGCGGGTGGCCGATCTGGCCTGCCGAATCGGTGAACGCATGGGGTTGCAGGCAAGGCAGGTTTTGAGACTGGCCCAGGCCGCCGTGCTTCATGACGTCGGAAAGATCGGCGTGGCCGACAGCGTGCTGCACAAGCCCGGCGGCCTCGACGAGGTGGAGAAGGCCCAGATGCGCCAGCACGCGGAAAAGGGCTACCGCATCCTTTCGGCCGCACCGCACCTTCACGGCGTTGCAAAATTGGTCTACGCGCACCACGAGTGGTACGATGGAACAGGCTACCCACGCGGCCTGCAAGGCGACCAAATCCCCCTTGAGGCGCGCATCTTCGCCGTCGCAGACGTTTTCGATGCGCTCACTTCGGACCGACCGTATCGCAGGGCCATGAATCGTGATGAAGCGTTGAGGATCATTCAGGAGCAGAGAGGCCGGCACTTCGATCCGGCCGTGGTCCGGGTCTTCCTGGCGGTTCTTCGGGAACGAATGCCCCCGGCGGATCAGAAAGGCCAACCAGCGAACTGAGCGAGCGGCAATAGGATGCTTACGACATATTACATCTCGTCCTTTTGTGCGTGAACCAACGCCCAGCAGAACAGGTGTTACGTGATAGGCGCAAAAGAGGACGTACAACATAGATCGCGATGGCGATGGCGACGGAGCCTCTATCGCTGGGGCAATTCTCTTTCATTGCGCCTGGCGATCGTCGTCAACGTGACGGCGGTCTTGGTTCTGGCGGCCTTCTGGCAGACGGACTACAGCCGGGAACGCAATGTCCATCTTGCCGAGCGGGACGACCGTCTGCGCGAAGAGGCGAGAGTTCTGCGCGTGGCTCAAGCACAATTAGACGGGACATCGGCCTTCCAGGCGTACACCGACGCCTACTGCCGTCAGATGGAGCGACACACGTCGCCGGGACACCACATCATCGTCACCGACGCGAGTGGCGAGGTGATCGTCAGAGCCCACGTACGCCCCGACCCGCGCCTCGAATCAAAGATGCTCGGCGCTCTGGAGACAGGCGTCGCCAGGTTCGACTATGGCGGTCAGGCGCACATGGCCGTTGCCGTTCCCGCGACCGAGCAGACCGCCATAGTGGTGGGCCAATCACTCGCCCCGATGGAGCAGATCATACACCGCCAGGCCGTCAGTCGTGCAGCCAGCGTCACGGTTCTTGTAGTCCTTCTAGTCTTGGTCACCAACTTGGCGTTGCTTCGCTGGGTGCGCAGACCGATCCGTAGCCTGGTGCGGGCCGTGGGGGCCATCGGGGCCAGAAAGTTCGAACATCGCGTCGCGCGCCTGCCGACCGCAGAGTTCAGGTTTCTGGCCGATGGGTTCAACCGCATGGCCGAGTCGCTGGACCAGACAGAACGCCGCCGTCGGCACGAGCTCGCCAAGGCGCGGCGTATCCACATGGGTCTGCTGCCCCCGAGTCTCGATCAGGTCCCCGGGCTGCTGGCGGCCGCCAGGTATGTTCCTGCGGATGCCGTGGGTGGCGACTATTACGACGTGCTCGTTTACCCCAACGGGAATTGGCTCTTCGTCATTGCCGATGTCTCCGGCCACGGCGTTCCCGCTGCCCTGGTGACCGCCATGCTCAAGACGCTCATCCGTCAGTTCGTTTGCCAAGGGAGGTGCCCGCAGGCCATAGCTGCGTTGCTGAACGCGGAATTGGAGCCGCTTGTCGGGACGGAGCATTTCATCACGTGCCTGTTCGCCGAGTATCGCTCGCAGACGGGCGACTTCCTGTACGTAAACTGCGGGCACGAGCCCGGGCTTTGCCTCCGCGCGGATAGCCGAGCCATGGAGACGTTCTCCTCGACAGGGCTGCCGCTGGCCGTCGACGAGCGGGCCGCCTGGGAGTGTCACTCTGTTAAGCTCCATCAAGGTGATCGCGTATATCTCGTCACCGATGGACTCATCGAGGCAACCGGCCCGGCGGGCGACCAACTGGGGCGCGAACGCCTCATCGGTTTTCTTCGGACCACGGCCGACACTACGCCCTCGGCACAGGTCGAGGCCGTCCTCCGCAACGTGCGGGATTTTGCGGGAGACGAGCCTTTCTCGGACGACGTAACGGTGGTAATCTTCCAGCGAGAGGAGCGAGCCGGGTGACTGTCCAGGCTGCCCAGGTTCTGCGCTCGCGGGCGGATGGTGACCGAGAAAGAGATCGTCGAGGGATGCCGTCGAGGAGACCGTCAGGCTCAACGCGAACTCTATGCGCGCACGTGCGACCGCGTGTACCGCGTTTTGCTTCGCATGCTCCGCAACCACGACGATGCGTCCGACGTCGCGCAGGACACCTACATCCGCGCCTTCGGGGCCATCGGCAAGTTCGACGGTTCGTCGAGCGTGGACACCTGGCTTTACAGGATTGCGGTGAACGAAGCCTTGCAGCTCCTGCGGCGCCGAAAACGGCAAGGCCGGCTGCTGCGCGAGCACCGCGACCATTCGGAGCGACGGCCCGACCAGCCGCCGGACGACGCAAGGCTCGACGTGGAGGAGGCGGTCGCCGGGCTGCCCGAGGACGAGCGCGCCCTGATCGTGCTGCGCTACTACGAAGGGCTCAGCTACGCCCAAATGGCGGAGGTGCTGGAAAAGCCCGCCGGGACCATCGCCTCGGGGCTGAATCGGGCCCGCGCCATGCTGAAAGAGTGCCTCGAGCCGCGACCCGGGCAGGGGCCGTGAAGAAATGATGCTTCGTCGGCATCCAAAAGATGTGCACCGTGCCAAGCAGCAGGCCGAGCCGAGCGGCCGGCTGCTGCGTCGCACGCAGTGGTGAAGGAACGAACGATGGACTGCCAGGTGGCCCGAGAAAAAATCGGCCCCTATCTCGACGGCGAACTGTCGGTTGAGCAGCAGCAAATGCTGCAACGACACCTCGACGGTTGCACCTCATGCGCAGCCGAAGTTGAAAAACTCCGCGAAGTAGTGGGTCGACTCGCCGAAGCCGCCGGGCCATCGAAGGTCGAAGCGCCCAGCGGGCTCTGGGACCGGATCGAGCAACGGATGGACCGCCCGCCCAGCGGTCGCACGACGGCGCGGGTCATTCGGCTCTTGAGGCCGCCGGCGGCGTTGGCGGCGAGTGTGGCTATCCTCGTGGGCGTTGGCACCTTTGTGACTCTGTGGCTTAGCTCGGGGGCCACTACCGTCGAGGCGGCCGAGATCGACTACAGCGCGCTGCTTGACGGCGTGACGGGGGACGTGGACGTCGCTTTCCGGCGATTCGTTGAGCAATACGGAGGACAGCCCATCGACGCCAGCGAAGCGCAGGCCGCGGCTTCAGGGCTCTCGTTCACCATTCCGCCCGAACTGCCGGGCGGTTACCGTCTCGAACAGGTCCATCGACTGCGGTTCGGCTCGGCCACGGGAATCGCCGCCTGCTACCGCCTTGGTGACCTACCCCTGCTGGTCTTCTTTCATCCGCCGCCCGACAAGATGCACCTGGGCGTCCACACGGCGTCGCCCTGTCGCATCGGGCAGTGGCGAGCCTCTCAGGTACAGGTCGGGCGCTGGCACCTCGTGCACTTCACCGATCCGACGACCTGTCATTGTGTGCTGAGTACGCTTGACCTTCAGAGCGAACTGCCTGCCGTTCTGGCGGCGCTGGCACCACGGTTTGGCGTCGCCGGGTCCTAGCCCCGAATTGAAGCGGGGTGGTAAGGGTTGCATCTAGCAGTCAAGGCTAACTTACGGCTTCGCCGGTGAGCGGTTGGCCATGTGGCTCTTGACCACGCCGTAGTCGGCGGTGGTTACGCGACCCGAGCCGTTCAGGTCGTAGCGGGCGTCGGTGTACTCGGTCATGTGTGCCTTGACCTCGCTGTAATCGGCGGTGGTCACGCGACCACTACCGTTGGCGTCTCCGAACAGCGTGCATACGTCGAGTGCGAAAGGCTGCACCATGAATCCCGCCGCCGGCGTGATCTGATACCACGTCAGATCAGTCAGCATCGGACCTTCCTCCACCGCCCGCAGCGTCACGCCGTCCGGCTCGACCGAGTACGTGAAGGCGTCGCCCTCCTCCCAGCCGCCGCCGAAGATGCTCAACGCCGGCGCGCCGCCGTCCGGCAGTGCGATGGCTGCATCGAACGTCAGCAGGATGACATTGTTCTGCGTTTTGGCCAGCGTACCGTCGGCCGCCGGCTCGCTGGAGGCAAGCGCCGGTAACGGCGTGGGATATTCGTACGTATAGCTCCATACCTCGCCGGCTGCATAGGTGTCCGTCCCGACGCGCGCCATCCACGTCAGTGTCACGTCCAGCCCGTCCACCTCGCCAAGCAGGTAGCCGTACTGCTTCTCGTGGTAGATCTGCGTCAAGGTCATGCCGCTGTTGACACCGGTGTAGGGCGGCGACCAGTCGCGCAGCGGCGCCCCGGCCGTACCGACGATGTACTGATGGATGTCGTTGTTTGGATCCCCGTCGCCGTCCACGCCGGCATGATCGTAGAAATGATCGTGGCCTGCGAAGTACGTCCGAGCACCGGCCTGCTCGAGGCTGGACCAGAACGCGTCGCGATTGACGGGGTAGTCGTCAAGGCAGTCGGCGTGCTGCGCCGCAAAGGCCGGTTCGTGCCCGAAGGCGAAGACATGCGGACTGGTGCTGGCCGCCAACTGATCGTCGATCCACGCCTGGTTCACCCGTCCCGAAGTCACGTACTGATCGAGCCCGAGGATCAGCGCGTTCTTGTGCGTGACCGAATAGGTCAGGTTTTCTTCGCCGGCGGGTCCGTTTGCGGGCAGCGCGAACGGGCCGCTGAACACGTTGTTCCACGCCAGCAAGCTGTACGCATCATGGTTGCCGCGAACCGGATACACACCGATGCCCGCGTCGTACACCGGCTGCATCGTGTTCCGCCATGTTGTCAACTGACTCTGAAGCACGACTGGGTCGGTCGAGCCGGTAACCAGATCGCCGGGGAACAACACAAAGTCGACGCTGTGGCTGACGATCTGACCGGCCAACTCGCCCAGAATCACCGAATTGACGCCGTTGTCACCGTCGCGGCTGTCTCCGGTGACGATGAAGCTCCAGGGGGCCTCTGCCAGAGCGGGCGAGCAAGACACTGCGAATATGAGGCTCACAACAATGATCGATACACAGGACTTGGCGTTCATTCCCATCCTCTCCTGGTCCCCCCCCTCCCGACCTCGGCGGCAACACAGACCCGCACCGCGAAAGCTGGAGGCGAACTCATCTGCGATAGGCAGCAGGGAGCGGAAGCCGAAATCGCTTCTCTCCGCACTCCTGGTACACGGCACAGAAGCCAAAATGCCTCGCCCAACGTCCATAAGCCTATCACTTCGGCCATCGAGACGCAAGCGAACACGCCGGGGCGAACCACGGCCCTATGGGGCGAATGGCGGGCCCAATCGCCCTAGCGGCCACGTACCCGGTTGCCATGGAAGGCGATTGTCCATACATTCTCGGCCAACACATGCCGGCTGGGACGGTCCGAGGTGGCGTGGCCGCGTGGTCCCATCGCAGCCGGCAACCATGATTGGAGCTGTGAGACGTTTCGGGGAGGTTGCGACGATCGCAGCCGAGGAGGTTCTTATGGACTACCGCAAGTTCGTGGACGACCAGATGGCTGAGCTGGCCCAGACGGTGGGCAGTGGACTGGCCATCAATGCGCTCAGCGGCGGCGTGGATAGCTCGGTGGTCACCGCTCTTGGCCATCGCGCGCTGGGCGATCGCCTCAAGACTTTTTTCATCGACAATGCCTTGATGCGCGAGGGCGAGCCGCTGCTTGTGGTCGAGACCTTCGCGAAGATGGGCATTCCAGTGGAGCTGGTCGACGCGCGGTCGGAATTCCTGGGAGCGCTGGCGGGCCTGACCGACCCGGAACAGAAGCGCCAGGCGATTACCGACACCTTCTACAAGGAGGTCTTCGGTCGGCTCGTGCGGCAGACGGGCGCCAAGTACCTGCTGCACGGGACGATACTGACCGACATCGAGGAGACGGTCGCGGGCATCAAGCGCCAGCACAACATCCTGGCGCAGCTCGGGATCGACCCGCAGGCCGAATACGGCTACGCGGTGCTCGAGCCGCTCAAGACGCTGCGCAAGGACGGCGTTCGCGAGGTGGCCAAGGTGCTCGATCTGCCCAAGGAGATCGTCGATCGCATCCCGTTCCCCGGTCCCGCGCTGGCGACTCGCATCGTCGGCGAGGTGACCGAAGAGGCGCTGGCCACGATCCGGCAGGCCACCGCGATCGTCGAGGAGGAACTCGCCGACAGCGGCGCCTTTCAATACTTTGCCGTCCTGTTGGGTGATCGCGCCACCGGCATCCGCAACCAGAAACGCGAGTTCGGTCAGATCGTGGTCGTCCGGTGCATCGACAGCACCGACGCCCGGACCGCGACGGCTGTGGCCTTGCCGTGGGATAAGCTTACCCGCATCTGCGAGCGGATCACCGAGATCAAGGACGTGAACCGTTGTCTGTACGATCTGACGCCCAAGCCGCCCGCGACGGTCGAGTACGTCTGACCGAAAGAGAGGTTCTTGCGGGCCTGTGCGGCATCTGCACCGGCCCACAGGGTTCGAACGCAAAGAGGTCGTTCTGCCATGCCGAGACGCCAGGACATACGTAAGGTAATGATCATCGGCTCGGGTCCGATCGTGATCGGCCAGGCCTGCGAGTTTGACTATTCCGGGACCCAGGCGTGCAAGGCGCTGCACGAGCTGGGCTACGAGATAGTGTTGGTCAATTCGAACCCGGCCACGATCATGACCGACCCGGGCATGGCCGACGTCACTTACATCGAGCCCCTTACTGTCGAGGCTACCGCGCGAATCATCGAGAAGGAGCGCCCCGACGCCCTGCTGCCCAATCTCGGCGGACAATCGGGACTCAACCTGGCGGCCGAGCTGCACCGCGCCGGCGTGCTGGACAAGTACGGGGTCAAGGTCATAGGCGTGCAGGTCGACGCCATCGAGCGCGGCGAGGACCGCACCGCCTTCAAGAACACGATGAACAGCCTGGGCATCGAGATGCCGCGCAGCCAGGCGGTCCACAGCGTCGAGGACGCTGAGAAAGTGGCCGCCGAACTGGGCTATCCGGTGGTGATCCGGCCGGCCTACACGCTGGGCGGTACGGGCGGCGGACTCGTCTACAACGTGGAGGAACTCCAGGTGGTGGCTGCCCGCGGCATCGCGGCCAGTCTCATCGGGCAGATCCTGGTGGAGGAGTCGGTGCTCGGCTGGGAGGAGTTGGAGCTCGAGGTCGTCCGCGACGCCAGGAACCAGATGATCACCGTATGCTTCATCGAAAACGTCGACGCGATGGGCGTGCATACCGGCGACTCCTACTGCACGGCGCCCATGCTGACCATCGCCCCGGAGCTTCAGCAGCGCCTCCAGAAGCATTCGTACGATATTGTCGAGGCGATCCAGGTCATCGGCGGAACGAACATCCAGTTCGCCCACGACCCCAAGACGGGACGCGTCGTCGTCATCGAAATCAATCCGCGAACGTCGCGGTCGAGTGCGCTGGCGTCCAAGGCCACCGGCTTCCCCATTGCGTTAGTTTCCTCGAAGCTGGCTGCCGGTCTGCACCTCGACGAGATTCCCTACTGGCGCGACGGCACGCTCGAGAAGTACACGCCTTCGGGCGACTACGTGGTCGTCAAGTTTGCCCGTTGGGGATTCGAGAAGTTCAAGGGCGTCCAGGACAAGCTGGGCACCCAGATGCGCGCCGTCGGCGAGGTGATGAGCATCGGCAAGACGTATAAGGAGGCTTTTCAGAAATCCATCCGTTCACTCGAGAACGGCCGATACGGCCTGGGCTTCGCCAAGGACTTTCGCCAGCGCCCGCTCGATCAGTTGCTGGAGATGCTCCGCGAGCCGACCAGCGAGCGTCAATTTGTCATGT
>CBFCZG010000005.1:0-35183 GCA_965602375.1 uncultured Phycisphaerae bacterium
TCGCTCGCACGGGTTGCGGGCTCCGCTTGGGGCTGTTTGCTGTCGCTGCGTCCTGCCGGTACACTACTTGCTTTGCAGAGCCCGCGGCAGGTGTGTACCTGCAGGAATCGCCTTCTGCATAAGGAGTTGGTCATGCCCGTCACTATCTACTACGACAAAGACGCCGATCTGAGTACTCTGAAAGCCAAGAAGGTGGCTGTCATTGGCTACGGCAGCCAAGGACACGCCCACGCCCAGAACCTGCGCGACAGTGGCGTCGACGTACTCGTTGCCGAACTGCCGGGCACGGCCAATCACGATCTGGCTACTCAGCACAAGTTCCGACCTGTTGCTGCCGACGAGGCGACTCGCCAGGCCGATCTGATCATCATGACTCTCCCCGACGAGCTTCAGCCCCGCATCTACCGCGGGGAGATCGCTCCTAACCTCAAAGAAGGCAAAGCCTTAGGCTTCTGCCACGGATTCAACATCCATTTTGGTCAGATCGTTCCGCCGGCCGGCGTGGATGTGATCATGACTGCCCCCAAAGGACCCGGGCACCTGCTGCGAAGCGAGTTTGAGCGGGGTGCCGGCATACCGAGCCTGATTGCCGTGCATGCCGACGCGACGGGCGGAGCCAAGCAGACGGCCATGGCTTGGGCGGTCGGAATCGGCAGCGGTCGGGCTGGCATCATCGAAACCACCTTTGCCGACGAGACCGAGACCGATCTGTTCGGCGAGCAGGCCGTACTGTGCGGTGGTGTTACCCAACTGGTCAAGGCCGGCTTCGAGACGCTGGTAGAGGCCGGCTATGAACCCGAGATGGCCTTTTTTGAGTGCATGCACGAACTGAAGCTCATCGTGGATTTGTTCTACCGCGGCGGTATCAGCTACATGTGGTATAGCGTCTCCAACACGGCTGAGTATGGCGGCCTGACCCGCGGCCGACAGGTCATCGGCGACGAAGCCCGTAAGGCAATGAGGAAGATTCTCGAAGACGTCCGGGATGGTACGTTCGCGCGGGAGTGGATGCTGGAGTCACAGGCCCACCGTCCGGTGCTCAACGCGCTGTCGAACCGGGACCATGAGCATCCGGTCGAGCAAGTCGGCCGGCAACTACGGAAAATGATGCCTTTCTGTGACGCGGTCGAGGTTTAATCGGGCGGCGCCCCACTGCAAGGCTTGTCCTATTGGGGACTTATGAATCGCCTGCTCGGATATTGGGTCCAGTTGCTTTGCCCGACGTGTCTGCCGCGCCAGCTCGTCTAGGGTGATGCGCGGCAGCGATGGTTGTGTTGCGCGCCGACAACGCCGCCATTGGGAGACTTAAGCCCCTTGTCGGTAAGGCGCAATACGGATTATCAACTGGATTGCGACAAAGCATTTGTCGTTGCCGTTGCTTTTGGTCAACGCAGCTCCGAAGACGTGCCGGCAGCCGCCGCATGTTTGCGAAAATACGTGTCCGATAACTTCTTTAGCAAACGCGACTTACGGCACAACAGGTCTGCTGACGTCAGGGCTGTGGCATCGGCGGCAAGCTCTTTGCGCCACAACAAAGGGAGTTTTTGTATGGGAGGCGGCGGTTAGGTTTAGCGTATTGTCATGGGCGGCGCTCACAGAATGGGTTAGCGTGGGACAGCCGCTAGGACAGGGTTTTTTCTCCCTGGTAAACCACTTTAACCGGGGACGTTGGACCATCTATCGGAAAGTGTATACCTCGGCGGCGCGGCGATGACCAAATTATGTTGTGTAACGACGGTAGCTGTGGCGGTGGCCGTATCCACGCCGGTCCATGGCGGTTCTAGTGTGGCAGGATCAGGTATGATCTTTGCCGCCAACGTGGATGGCGGCACGGAGGACAACTGGAACTTCGACCCAGCCTTCCCGTCTCCACACCTTCAGACACGTGCTATCGACGCCAAGCACGGCGTGTCGTACTGCGTGATTGACTGGGGTGATGGGGCCACGACAGGCATGTCCACGGCGGGCGAGCAATGGCGTCTTGCGGCATGGGGAAGCACAAACGACGACTATGAGCGGCTTGCTCACTGGGGCGGCGGTAACGGTTTCAGAGACCCCTTCCGGCAGTGCCGTGGCGTGGCACGATACGACGAGGACACGTTCCTCACTCTGGGAACTTTCGGCTGGTACAGCACGAACGCCAACAACGCCGTGGCGCCATTCCTGTTCCAACTGGAATACCGAGGCGATTGGTTCGACCCAAGCGACCCCAACTTCGTTGGCCACACAGACGACCAGTTCTTCAGCACCATCGATAGAGAGACCCAACACCTGCTCCAGTCGGCGTGCGGCCCATTCCAGTATGCACCGCCAGATGATCCGGTCGTCAACTATGCGTGGGGACCTGGCCCGCCCGATCCGCACATGACGCCACACAGCACGGTAGATTGGGCCTGGACCGGCGGCGCCCTGACGGGGAAGCTCCAAATCGCCGACGGCGCGGGCGACTATGGGTACCAGTTTGACTGGGACGGGGATCCCAACGATCCTGCCTGTGACTGGTACCGCTACAACGTTCATGAGAACCCCACCAACTATAGAACTGTGGACGACGTGTGGGGTCGCAGAACAGGCCTCCTCTACAAGGGCAGTGAAGAGCGTGGAGCTAACAGCTCCGCGCTCGAGGTAGAGGTGTTCTACGGCGAGACTGAAAGCTACGTGTACACCACTCAGTATGAGGGACGCATCTACAAGCTCACCGGCGCGAAGAACCTCGGATGGCGCCGTACTGGGCCGGACGCGGTCAGCGGTAGGCCCGGCCAGCCGGCACCTGGTGCGCGCCTCAGCAATGAATTGAGTGTGACCACGAATGGCTTCTTCCCGACCATCGTCGGGCCGGTCTATACAGCCGACCAGGCTGGCGGCGGCCCCGTGATCGGGGACGGCTTCCTAACGGACCCCAACGACCCCAATACCTTCGTTTGGCAAGGGCTTACCTCAATCGAGTTGTTCAATGCCGATCCCAATAAGCCGCTGGATCCGATGGTAACACGTCACTACACCGGTCTGGCTGTAGACTGCCGCGGCCGCGTGTACGCCGTCAGCCAGCGTGTCCTTAGAGGCGACCAGGAGCCCGGGTTCAAGTACCAGGGCACCGGCGCGGACGTATGTAACGGGGCAACAGGCGACTACGGCCCAAACCAGATCCGGACGCAGATCGATCCGAACAACCCGTACACGTGGCTGTTCGGCGACCCAGAAAGCCCTGATCCTGTACAGGTAGGCGACGTATTGGTGCTGAACGCCGGTGCGGTGCACGCGTCGTTTCTGAACGTGGAGTTCACAGTCGAGGCGATCGACCCAAACGGTCAGTACGCCAAGCTGGACGCTGACTGCGGGGATTCAGGGGGCAACTTCGACGTGTCCTACACCGTGTTCCCAGTGGGTGCGAATCCGATTCCGGATCCGAATGCCAATCCGTTCACCAGCGAGGCGCTGATCGATGTGTACCTGCCGGACGGCACGCTGGATACGACCATCAACCTCAACACACTGGTGCGTCCGGACGGCATGTCGCTGGGCGACTACCGATACGATGGCGGCAACGTCCATGGTGTAATCATCCACGGTGACGTGGAGATCGACCCGGGTTTGGTGTACGACCCTAATGATGGCCAAAATCCGCTTGATCCTCTATCGTCGACCCTGACGCGTCTGTGGATTTCCTGCGCGGGCGGGGACGGCAGCACGGACACCAACGACGGTTTGGACTTGGCCGTCGTGGATGTGATCATCGACCCCAACACCGGCAGCGTGTCCGGCGCATTTTTCTACGGCGGCGTCGATGACGAAGACATCCCGATCGGACAGTTCCATCGGGGTGATTACACGTTGGGTTTCAATCCCTTCGACCTCTGGATCACCTATGGCGATCTGGCCTTCGACGGCGCGGGCAACGTGGTCATCGTAGGCGGTCGTGCCAACAACGAGAACCGATACGTGGGGGTGCATCGACGAATGGTGCGCAAAGCCATCTGGTCCATGGATCAGCAGCACGATCCAAACAGACCGGGGGCCGCAGTCGTCGGTATTGACGCATTCAGGCTCGACATGAACCTCTACGGGTTCGGCACGGACTTCGGAATTGCGTTCGATAACGCGCCGCTGAGCAACCATGGGTCGTGTCTGCCGGTGGAGTCTGGACCGGCGATTCTGATCGATACCGAGCCGAGTGCGGACGGTTCGCTACCGAAGACAATGAGCAACTTGATCCTCTGCACGTTCGACAGGCCGATCACGCTTCCGGAGACGGGCTATCCGCTGCTCATCCGCGACATCACCAACGACTGCGCGGACGTCAGTCATTTCTTCGCCTATTCAATCGATGCGGACGATCCGACCACCCGCACGCTGGAGGCCCGGGAACTGGCCGATCCGAACGATCCGCTGATCACGGGTCTGCTGAGCAATCAGACTTGGTATCAGGTCAACTCGGCACCTGGCTGGACGACAGTCGAGCCGTTCCAATTTGAGGTGTGCACCCTGGTAGGCGACTGCAACAGCAGCACCCGCGTGACGACGGCAGACTACAGTGGCGTCAAGGCGGCGCTGGGGCAACGTGGGGACGTGCGAGAGGATCTCAACGGCACCACCCGCGTGACAACGGCGGACTACAGTGTGGTCAAAAGCACGCTGGGCGCCCGCGCGCCAGCCAGACCGGCGACGCCGTGCCCGTAGGACAACACTCGATCCGACATGCAGCCTACTACATGACGAAAGTTCCCCTCCGCGCAAATCAGTCCTCCAGCAGCATGTGCGACATGGCCAGGGCAGGTCCTCGCCAGTACCGGCCACACCGCCAAATGCCCTATGTTGCCGCTTCGCGGGCAGGAGATAGACGGCAGACCCGCTCCCGCCCTGTCAAGCCAGAGCCGCCACCGACTTGTCTGAACCAGCATAGCGAACACGGGGCGTGAGCACGTGGGCACCAGCCACCTGGACTTCCACAGCCAGAGTACCGCCAGTTCCCATTGAACTGCCACAAACGCGATTGGCCGGCAGCACGTGCCCTGCCCCATCGCTGATCTCGTGCGTGCCGCCAGCCGCTCACCGCACTCAAGCATGGACTCGGCGTCGAAGACACATCTATGGCTAACGACCAGGAGACAATACGCTGCAATGGCGAGCGAGATGGATTTGCGTCCGGGTGATGCCTCAATACAGCGCCCGTTGCCGACGGGCAGCGAAGCCTCCGGTACCGGCAACTCTCGCACGAATAAAGGCTTACCCGGCAGCCAGCGCGGCGCCACCGACATGGTGCGATGCCCAAAAGCAACGGGCGTGGGTTTTCCGCCGGCGTCCATCGAAGGGCGCTAGGCGCCGAAGGATCAACGTAAACATCTTATTTACAATTACTTATGTGAAAAACACATCGTTCCGGCGTCTGTGCAGGGTTGATTGGTACGGGCTTTGCCTGTACTAAAGTGGTTGCGGGCACGGGCCATGCGTGGAGGTCGGTCCCTGCAACTGAGCGATCTGAAGCAGCGTAAGTGATTGTTTGGAGGAGAGTTAGGCAAGGCAGGGGAAAGGCGGAAACGGGAAATAGTGGGGAGAGAGATCTGTGGCGCCTGCCGGAGGTGTCACCAGCTTCCCACTCGGGTCAAGCTGGTCTTTTTTTGGAGAGGAGTGAGGGTTATGTCGCGAATAGTTCTAACGTTGGTACTCGCAGCGGGTCTGACCGCAGCCGCCGACGCAACGACGGTGCAGTTCTCGGTTGACGGCGTTCCGGTCGACGGGGCTGTGCCGGTTGAGGTTCGCCCAAGCGATGTGATCGATGTCGACATCTGGATTGCACCGGATGCGCCCATCAGTTCTTGGTTTGCGGACATCTTCCCGACGGGTGATTGGCCGACGAATCCGTTGCTGGACATCCAACCTGTGCCCGTTGGCGACTGGGCCGACGTCGAGAATGCGTTCTTCGAGAATCTCGGGTGGGATGCCGGTTTTGGCGTCTATTCGATGGGCGGGTTCATAGGGGTAAAGAACCCAGACGACCCGGGCGGTCCCTGGCCGCAAGACTGGGCAGGCCCCGGTCCTGTGGCGGTATTCCAGATCCACATCCCGGACGCACCGGTGTCCACGATCCTGAACCTCGAGTTCGACACCGAGTTTCTCGAGCCTGCGGCCGACGTGGTACTGCCGCTGATGCTGCACGTGACGCCCGAGCCGGCGACGCTGGCCCTGCTGGCGCTGGGTGGCTTGGCGGCTCTGCGTCGGCGTTTTGCGTAGCGGCCGTGCCGCTGGGCAAGCTTGCCTAGAATGACGTGAATCCGGGCGATGATTGGGGTCTACGGGACCCCAATCATCGCCCGCTACTTTCTCCCGGGCTGGCTCGCCGCTGCGCCATCAGGGGGCTGAACCCGCCCGGGCAGGCATCTCAGATTCGGGCAGCGGGCTTGACGATGGTTTGCTCCGCTGGTTGACAATGGCCCCCGCCGGGAGTTATTATTTAGGGAGGTAGGACGGGGGTAGAGGGGTCTGTAGAGGCATTGCACAGTATGGGGAACCATTCGCAGGAGGATACATGATGACGCGCGTTGGCCTGTTGACGGCATGCGTCGCGGTGGCATGCGCCAGCTTTGCGTGGGGGGCGACCTTCACGGTTGAGATCGCTGCGACCTCGAGCACAACGGTCGGTTCTGGCGGCTCGGTCAACTACGAAATCACCGGCGTCGTTTCCGATGACGGAAACCTCGGTCTGGGAATCTTCGGTGTGGACCTTCAGACCAATACCACTGTGGCGCAAGCCAGTGCCACGGAGGGTCCCTCGATGGGTTCGTTCGTCAAGAACGCCGGTATCACGAACCCCGCGGGCTACGGGGGCACGGCCGACAGCGACGACTTGCTCCAAATCGGTGGCGGCCAGAATACAATTGGAAACGACCCGAACGATCCGAACCTGCCAGCGTATCCGGGCGGCGTGGTGGTCACGGGTATCGCGCTGGGCACGCCGGCGGTTCTGGCGACCGGAAGCGTAACGGCTCCGACGACCGAAGGCACTTACGACGTGTCTCTGGCCAATCCGTTCGCGTCCGTGCTCGTGGAGAACATGGGTAGCTACTACCGTGTCGAGGCGGCCACGGCGTCGGTGGGGGCGAGCGGCAGCTTCCAGATTGACGTCGTCTCGACGCCATCGCTGATCTCGAGCGATCCGAATACGGACGGCACGTTACCTAAAACGCAGAACAACGTGATCCGGCTGGTGTTCAACGCACCCATCACGATGCCCGGCGGCAACCCGCTGACGATTGTCGAACTGGCCGACCCGAATAACGACCTAACCGCGTCGTTTACGTACACGGCCGATCCTAACGACACAGGCGATCCGACCGGCGCGACACTGAAGGCGACCGAGAACGGTGCCGTGCTTACCAACCTTACATGGTACCGCATCACGCCCGACGCCAGCTTTGACGTACTGTCGTTCACGCTCGATGCGTGCACCTTGCAGGGCGACTGCAACGAGAGCGCTCGCGTGACAACGTCAGACTACAGCTGCGTGAAGGCGGCGCTGGGCCAACGCGGGGATGTCCGTGAGGACCTCAACGGCAGCGCCCGGGTAACCACGTCCGACTACTCGGTGGTCAAGGGCGCGGTGGGTAACCGGGCTCCGACCAAGCCGTAGCTAGGGCGAACAGCAAGTCGGAACAATACGAAGCGGGGCTGGCGAGTTCTCTGGCCGGCAGCCTCGCTTCTTTTTTGTGTCGCCCCACCCCACCGTCCCATGGGGCAATGCAGAAGGCGATGGCAACGAGCTCGCAACACATAACCGATCCGCCCAGTATCGCCCGGCCCAAGTAGATCCCGCTAGACGATGGCCTCTCTAGGCCGGGTCGGGGCGTCAACGATGAGCGGGCCGACGAGATCGAGTTCCTGACCAGCGGCGAGACAGGCGTGGTCGCCTCACGCGGACATGACGCTACCCTCTCCTTCCCCCAATCGGTACCCAGGCACAGCAGCCGGACGCGTTGAGGACTACTGGCTGCGAGCGTAGACTTCCAGCCGTGGAGCTATCGCATCCAACGATCGACATCGGCGCCCGGTGGGCGATCGGCCTACGCTGGGTCGGCCTCGCCACGTCGCTCGCGGTGGTATTGGCAGCGGGGATGGTGCCCATCCACGCAGCCGACTACTTCACACATCTGGCGATGGGCCGCTACGTAGTCGAGCACGGTGTGCCGCGTAGTGAGCCGTTCCTGTACCCCTGTCAGGGAAGGCCGCTAATCGCATTCGAATGGCTGGCTGGCGTCCTGCTCTACTGGGGATATCAGATCTGGGGCCACGCGGGGATGTTACTCGCCAAAGCAGCGGTGGCCGCGGGCACGTTCATTGTGGTCTTTCTGACGGCGAAGCGACGCGGCGCTACGGTGGCTGTGGCGGCTGCGGTGACGCTGTGGGCCGTGATGGCTGGCCAACACCGTCTGTTGATGCGGCCCCACCTGCCGGCATGGCTGATTGTGGCGGCTGTGTTCTATCTGCTGCACCTGGAATGGAACTGGCGGCGTACACTGCCGGTGCTGATCGTAGCGGCTGTGCTGTTGGCCAACCTGCACGGCAGCGCGGTAATCGCGGCGGGGATAGTAGGACTTTTCGGGTTGAGTTGCGTGGTTACGCCGAACCGACGGCGCCAGGACGTCAACAAGCGGCGGCGGCACGGCTGGTGGTTGGTGCTGGCGGCGGTGCTGATGATTGCCGCCAGCGCGATCAACCCACGGGGTGCGGCGCTGCTGACTTATCCGTTCCGTCCTGCCGACGCGGCCGACGTCCGCTCGACGGTGGAAGAGTGGAAGCCGATGCCGTGGCTGCTCGACCGCTGGCCGTTCTGGAGTCTGGCCGCGGCGGTCTTGCTAGGGCTGATCGCCTCCATCGTGGTTTGCCGGCGTCGGCCGTCGCTGCTGGAGGTCGTCCTGCCACTGGGGCTGGTGGTGCTGAGTGTCTGGATGCGCCGGTTCGGGTTGCTGATGGGGGTTCTGTGTGCGCCACTGCTGGCGGCACAGTTGTCGGAACTGATCATGCAATGGCAGCAACGGGGCAGCAGAATCGCACGCTGGGCTCCAGGAGGATTGTGGTCTTTCTGGCTGTTGGCGGCGGCTGGGATGATGGCGCTGGGTGGGGAGGTCCGCCGCCCGGGCTGGGGATGGGTCCGCAGCCTGTATCCAGTTAGGGCAGTGGACTGGATCACCGCTCGGCCGGAGCTTCGCGCCCCACTGTTCGCCAATTACGAGTTCGGGGGGTACCTGCACTGGCGTCTGTTTCCGCTGGGCTGCCAAGCCATCATCGATGGGCGCACGTGGGATTATCCACGAAGTCTGTTCGACGACTACGGCCGCATCATGACGCGTCAGCCGGGGTGGCTGGCCAAGATCGACGGGTACGGGGCAACCATCCGTCTGGAACGCTGGCGCCCGGCGCAGATAGGGCCCGGGCAGGACCGCTACGTCAACCCCGGGTGGGTGATGGTGTACTGGGACGATCGTGACGTCGTGATGGTTCGCGACCTGCCGAAGTTCAAGCTGCTCATCGAGCGCTATGCATGCGGGGCGAGCTTTCCACCGACGGCCATGGGGCGACTGGGTGGCGCCGGCAAGGACCAGCCCGCCGTTGCAGAGTTGGCCTCGCTACAAGTCGAACTGACCAAGAGACTCGCCGAGCAACCGGACAGCATGATGGCGCGGATCGCGCTCGGACGTGTGTTGGGTGCGCTAGGCAGCACTGCCGAGGCGGCCGAGGTACTGGGCGCGACCGGGGACTTCGTCGGCACACGCCATCAGGAGTGGGTATGGCTGTGCACCGCGCACCTTGTGTCGATGCGACCTGATCGCGCGATGGATGCCGCCAGGCGATATGTTGCCCTGGCTAGGGGCGATGATCAGAAGCGGCGGGCGCTGCGCCTACTAGTGATCGCCTCGCAAGGAGCTGGCGAGGACGCAGCCGCGCGCGAGGCGTTGGGCCGATACCTCACACTCGGTAAGCCCGATGAGTGGTCGGTGCGGATGCAAGCAGCGCTCTCGACGCCCTAGGCGCTGTTGGCCGGCTCGGACGGCAGGCCAGTGCCGGGCGGGGGAATCTCGTTGAACTGGCGAACGGCTTCGACTAGCCGGGTTTCGGCCTCGCGAACGATGCCGTCGACGACCCCCTGACTGGTGGCGGGCACCTGCACCACGACGCGGCCGTCGTTCTCGTTGACGCTGGCTACCAGTTTGTCGCGCTGCAACTGGTAGATACCTGCCTCGGCGTCCCGGTAGTCCAGTTCAAAGCCACGTTCCTGAAACACCGCCAGCAGCAATTGCAGGAAGTGATCGCTGATCGTCTGGGGCATCTCGATGGTAATGGGTGCCTCGACGACCGGTTCGGCTGCCTCCCCGCGCTTGCCGGGTCGGCCCCGAAACAGGGGCACCAGTGCTATGGGCGCGATGATCGTGGTGACCAGCGTCATCATGATCGCCACGCCGAACATGGCCTGATCGATGGCGCGTTCGGCCAGCCCCACGCCAGCTACGATCAAGGCCACCTCACCACGAGGCAGCATGCCCATACCGATGCGGGCAGCCCCACGCAGGTTGAACCAAAGCAGCGCCGGCAGGCCACAGCCGAAGATCTTGGAGACGATCCCCCATACGCTGATGACCAACCCGAAGACCAGCGCCGTGCTCATGGCCGAGTAGTTCACCAACATGCCCATGGCGGCAAAGAAGATCGGTACGATAAAGTCGCTGACCGAATGAAGGTCTTCCATGAGTCGGTCGGCCATCTTGGTGCGGCTGAGGCCCAGGCCCACGCTGTAGGCTCCGATGATGAAGGCCAGTCCGAACATCTCGGCGACGGCCGCGCAGAAGAACGCCAACGCCAGTCCCAGCCCCACGCGGGCGCCGGCGTATCGCACGCGGTTGAAGGCCCGTTCGATGTACGGGGCGGCCCACAGCGATAGACCGGTGATCCCAATCCACACGCCGATGGCCTTGACCGCCGTGATGCCAACGGCGCCCAAGCTTACATGTCCGGTCCGTGCGATGCCGACCACGACCGCCAGCGCTAAGATGCCCAGCACGTCGTCCACAACCGCACCGCCAAGGATGGTGACCCCCTCGGAAGTGTCGAGCTTCCGTATGTCGCTGAGCACACGTGCGGTGATGCCGACGCTGGTGGCCACCATGATGGCACCCATGAACATGGCGTCGGGCGACCAAATGGTCATGGGATTGCCGAGCAGGTCGGTGTCGCGAAACAGAGTGACCGTCCAGGCGCCCAACAAGAACGGCGCGAGCACGCCCCCGATGGCGCAAACCGTGGCGGGGGCGAGATTTCGGAAGAATTGCTGGAGATTCGTGTGCAGCCCCGCCCCGAACAGGAGCACGATGCTGGCTGCCACCGCGATGGCCCAAAACGTGGTGCTGATTGGCCATTCAGATGTCGACACAGGCGCGGGGAACAGGGCTTGCCAGCCATGGTGCGTGTAGATCGGAATGAACTGGCCCAAGGCAAACGGCCCGATGACCATGCCCGCGGCCAACTCACCCAGTACGCCGGGGATCTTGACCGCTTCAGCCGCCCAGCCGAGCAGCTTGGCCGCCGCAAGCACCAGCGCCAGCTGGACCACGATAATGAGAACCTTGCTCGTCAAGCCTTCGAGTTTGGGAAGGCCTGACGAGACCCCTTCGGCTTGGGCGTGGTCGATTTCTCCTGACTGAGCAACCGTGGCGGCATCCGGCCCGTGCGGTGCCGACGAGCCGAGCAGCCCCGGTGCGGTCACCAACAACGCCAGCGACGCAGCCAATACGACAAGCCACACGCGAGGATTGATCGGACGCCGATGAGTCAGCATCTTCAGCATAGGATGCACGACTGGGGTTCCTTTCCATCCACTTCCACGGGCCGATAACCGCCCGTGCACAGTGCATTGTAGCGTGCCGGCTGCCCGACGACGAGCGCACCTGGGGCTGTCGGCGCAGTCCTGACTTCGACATCGGCTTCTTGGGGCGGACGACTTGGAATTAAGCCCCTATCCGGTGGGATTTGCGGCGGTGGTCTGGCCGTCCCAGTAGCGGTATAGTGGCAGGTGGAGGATGCAGGAATGACCGCCTGGGCGTGGTCTATTGGGCTGTGGGTGATCAGCGGCCTGTGGCTGGCGGTTGTGGTGTGGTGCGTCTGGCGTGGGGGTCGGGCGGTGTCTGGATCGAGCCCGGTGTGGATGGACGCACGCTACCGCAGGGCTCTCGATCGCCGCGGGCGCCGGCGCCGGCTGGGCCTGGCCGTTATGGGACTGGTAGGGGTGATGTTTTGCCTCGGGCTGGCGCTTCTGGATCCGCAGGCGGCACCGCGGTCGTTCCTTTTGTTCTGGTTGGTCGTTTCGATTCTACTTCTGTGGTTGTGCTGGTTGGCTGTGTCAGACGTGCTGATGACCTGGCGCCTGAAGCGCCAACTCGACAAGCAGACGCATGCTCACATACAACGCTTGATCGAGGCCCAGGTCGGCGCGAACGGCTCGGACCGGGAGCAGGGCTGATGCGGACGATGATTCTGGTGACGACTATGGCTTTTCTCGGCAGCGGCGGCTGCGACCCCACTGACCCCGGCGGCGGCGACGTCGAGCGCAACGATCTGGCGTCCATGCGGACCTATAAGATCATGGTTGAGGGGCATACGTTCAACGTCTGGCTGGCCGAGACACCCGAGCAGCATCGACTGGGCCTGATGAACGTCACGCAAGACGAGCTGCCGGACGACTGGGGCATGCTCTTTGTGTTTTCGGATGATCGCGTCCGCTACTTCTGGATGCGCAATACCCTGATCCCCCTGGATATCGCCTACGTCAACCGGCAAGGACAGGTCGTCAAGACCCATACCATGCCCCCACTGACGTTGCAGAGCTTCTCTTCGGAACAGCCTGCCCGATACGCGTTGGAGATCAACGCCGGGCTCTGCGCCGAATTGGGCATCGACGAGGGGGACATGGTTACGCTGCCCGAGTCGGTGCTGCCCTCCCCCTGACGTAGGAACAATTCGCCTTGCGTAGGGCAAACAGCCTCGCCCGCCGCTCCGATTTGCCGATAGTCGTGGTAGCTGGTGTTAAAACGACGCGGTCGTCGGAACGTCCTATACGGATCCGGTGGGCCCGAACGAGTCTGTGGGGCCGTTGCGCATGTCCGACCTCAACGTGGTGGTGGTAGATATGGGCGGGGCCGAGCCGCCGGCGCTGCGCGATCTGGCGGGAACGGGACGCTGTCGCGTATCGCGGCTCAGTGCATCGCAACTGTCGGTCGACACCCAACTGCTCAACGGCGTCGACGCCGTGCTGATTGCCTGCGCCAACGGGAAGACACGTTGGACGTACCAGCACTACAAGCTGATTGAACACCTGCATTCGCGACGGATCGGCACACTGATCATCCAGGGCCCCGACGGATGTCTCGACCAGACCGAGCCTTCGCTGGTGAGACAAGCCGGGTTGGATATCCCCACCGACGAACTATGGGGCCGACTTTCGACCATGGCGGGTTATCGGCCGCTGTTGCAGCGGATCGAGCGCGAATTGGACAGCATGGAGCGGCTGGGCAAGCGACTGAATCAGCACTTCGTGGAAATGGATCAGGAGCTTCGACTCGCCAGTAGACTCCAGCAGGACTTCCTGCCACGTCAGCTGCTGCGCTTGGGTGACGTAAAGTTCGCCGCACTGTACCGACCTGCCGGCTTTGTCAGCGGCGATATTTACGACGTGACGCGCGTGGACGAGGACCATGTGGCCTTCTATGTCGCCGATGCTGTGGGGCACGGGGTGGCCGCCGGACTGTTGACCATGTTCATCAAGCAGGCGGTTCGGTCCAAGCGAACCGGCGCCAAAAACTATGAACTGCTCAGCCCTGCCGAGACGATGGCCGAGCTGAACGAGGTGCTGGCTGCGCAGGACCTGTCCAACAGTCAATTCGTCAGCGCGTGCTACTGCTTGCTGAACGTCAGGACACGTGTGTTGCGTTTCGCGCGGGCAGGTCATCCCTATCCCATCCGTGTCAGCGCCGACGGATGCCTGACCGAGCTAAAGAGCGAAGGCGGCCTGCTGGGGCTGTTCCCAGGCGAAAAGTTCGCGGACCGCTCGGTACAGCTCACGCCCGGCGACAGGGTGGTGCTGCTGACCGACGGGCTGGAAGACGCCTTTCCCGAGTCGCGCGGCGTGGGCCTGGCCGCATGCGGCAGTCAGCAGTTCGCAAGCCTTGTCCGCCAACCGGCCGAGCAGGCAGTGGCCGGCCTGGCCGATCTGCTGGATGGCCAGCAGGGCTCTCTGGAACCTCAGGACGACGTGACGCTTGTCGTGCTGGAGGTAGGGCAGGGCACCGGCACGACTACTTCGACGTAACTGTCTTCTTAACAATAGTTTACATACTTCATTGCCGACGCAGGCCTTTGCCGCTATACTTTTAGGTTCGTGGAACGACCTTGCTAACTGCCTGAGAAGGCCGTGAGACGCGACGATGAAGAAGAAGACGCATCCCAACTATGTCGAGTGTACGGTTACGTGCGGCTGCGGCAATAGCTTCGTCACCCGGGCGACGGTGAACGAGTTGAACGTCGAGGTTTGCTCGGCCTGCCATCCGTTCTACACCGGCAAGCAGCGGTACGTGGACACGGCCGGTCGGATCGAGAAGTTCCAGCGGAAGTTCGGCGGGGACTACTTCAGGAAGGGCGGCAACGAGGGAAAGAAAACCAAGACCAAGGCTTAGCGCGCTTCCGCGATTGATGCACGCCGTGCCGCATGCGTTACCCAACGTCGGTGCGGCGTGATTGTTTGTCCGAGGGGCGCACGTGCGCGACGCTTGAACTTTGGGGATGCAACCCATGGGCGAGTCGGCGATTGAATCAGGACTGCTGGCGAAGCTTCGCGAGGCGGCCGACCGGTTCGAGCAGATCGGTAACGAGCTGAACGATCCGTCCGTCGCGCGCGACCCGAGCAAGCTTGCCACGCTCGGCAAGGAGCACGCCAGATTGCGGCCACTGGTTGAGCACTACCGGCAGTGCAGCCGTCTGGACGCAGAGATCACCGAGCACGAATCGCTCGTGGCCGACGCCGGTCAGGATGCCGAGCTGCGCGAACTGGCCGAGCAGGAGTTGCCCGACCTGCGCCAGCAGCGCGACGCCCTGCTCGAACAGATCAAGGACGTCCTGGTGGCCGGCGACGAGCAGGCGGTCGACAGCATCATCATGGAGATCCGCGCCGGCACGGGCGGCGAGGAGGCGGCGCTGTTTGCGGGCGACCTTTTCCAGATGTATCAGCGCTTCTGCGAGCGGAAGGGGTTCAAGCTCGAGGTGCTCGCCAGTGCAGGAACTGATCTGGGGGGCTTTCGCGAGATCGTGTTCAACGTCAAAGGCCCGAGCGTCTACCGCTGGCTGGGCTACGAGGGCGGGGGCCACCGCGTGCAGCGCGTACCCAAGACCGAAGCGCAGGGGCGCATCCACACCTCGGCGGCAACCGTCGCCGTCCTGCCCGAGCCGGATCAGGTCGACGTGCAGATCGACTGGGACAGGGACGTTGTCGAACACGTCTCCCGTGCAGGCGGACCCGGCGGCCAGAACGTCAACAAGGTCAGCTCGGCCATCCGGCTGGAACACGTGCCGACCGGCATCACCGTGTCGATGCGGGACGAGAAGAGCCAGCACAAGAACCGAGACAAGGCGCGGCGCATCCTGGTCAGCCGCGTGCACGAGTTGCACGTATCTCGCGAGCGGGCCGAGCGCGACCAGACTCGCAAGACGATGATCGGCTCGGGGGACCGTTCGGATCGGGTTCGCACGTATAACTTCCCGCAGAACCGCTGCACGGACCATCGCATCGGACTGGACCTGTACCGCCTGGAGGCCGTCCTCGACGGCGATCTGGACGAGCTGATTCTCGCCCTCCAGGCGCACGATCGAAAGTTACGGCTTCAGAGCCTCTGATTGTGTCGGCCCTGGCGTGCGTTTGCGGCGCGGACACGTGCGGGCTTTGAGTTGCGCCGTCGTTTTCTGCGGTCGGCAGCGCAGCGCGATCGGTGCCGGTTGTCCACATACTGTGGCGGTGCTAACGTAAAGGTTAGGCTTGTGGTTGTCGCGGCACTTGCGCCTATGCAGGTGCTGCCGGGGCGTGTCGATAGCGCGGAGGTCGGCTCATGAGTAGGACGAGTGGCTCGGACGACGCCATGCAGTGGGACCTGTCGGACCTATACAACGGGCCGGACGATCCGCAGCTCGATCGGGACCTCGACGAGGCGTTGCGTCGGGCCGAGGCGTTCGAGCAGCGGTGGCGGGGCAAGATCAACATCGAGGGCGGTGCGGCGGCCGCCGCTGTGGCGGAGGCCGTGGCCGAACTGGAGGGTCTTCTGGAGCTGGTGGGCAAGGCCGCCAGTTACGCCGCGCTGCTGCACACGACGGACACGACCGACACGGCGCGTGGGGCGCTACTTCAATCGGTGCAGCAACGATCGACACAGATCCAGCAGCACGTGCTGTTCTTCGACCTGGAATGGATGGACGTTCCCGACGAGGCGGCCGATCGCGTGCTGGCCGACCCGGCCGTTGAGCGGCACAGGCACTATCTCGAGCGGCAGAGGCGGTTCCGCCCGCATCGGCTGACCGAGCCCGAGGAATTGATCGTCAACGAGTTGGCCAACACGGGCAGCCGGGCGTGGAGCCGCCTTTTTGACGAGGCAACCGCGGCGATGGAGTTTGGCGTGCGAGTGGGCGGGCGCACGAAGCGCCTCAACGAATCGCAGACCCTGGCCATGCTGTACGACGCGCGGCGCGAGCGTCGTCGGGCGGCGGCAGCGGCCTTGACTGCGGGGTTCAAGGACAATCGCCGCCTGCTGTCGTACATCTTCAACACAATGGTATGGGATCATGAGATCGGCGACCGCCTCCGCAGATACCCCGACCCGATGGCCTCGCGTCATCTGGAGAATGAGATCACCGGCGAGACGGTGGAGGCGATGATGTCCGCCTGCGAGCAGGCGTACCCGGCGGTGCATCGTTACTATCGGCTCAAGGGGCGACTTCTCGGCATCGACGGCCTGAAGGACTACGATCGCTACGCGCCGGTGGGCGGGCGTCTGCCCAGTCGCAGCTTCGCCCGATGCCGGCAGATGGTGCTGAAGGCTTTCAAGGACTTCTCAGCCGAGGCGCACCGGGTGGTGAAAGACTTCTTCGACAGACGTTGGATCGACGTGGAGCCGCGGCCCGGCAAGGTGGGCGGGGCGTTTTGTGCGATGACCGTTCCGAGCGTGCATCCGTACGTATTGTGCAACTACACCAAGACGCTTCGTGACGTGATGACGGTGGCACACGAATTGGGCCACGGGCTGCACCAAACGCTGTCGGCGCGTATGGGGTATTTGCAGGCGCACTCGCCGTTGACGCTGGCCGAGACCGCCAGCGTATTCGGGGAGATGCTGGTGTTCGATCGGCTCGTCGACGAACTGGGTGAGACCCCAGCAGGTCTGGGCCTGCTGTGCGGCAAGATCGAAGACACGTTCGCCACGGTGTTTCGGCAGGTGGTGCTGACGCGCTTCGAGCAGTCGCTGCACGAGAAACGTCGCGCGCAGGGAGAGCTGCCACCCGAACAGATCGGCGAGTTGTGGATGGGCGCCAATCGTCCCATGCATGGCGATGCCGTCGAGCTCACCGAAGACTACAGTTGGTGGTGGCTGTACATCCCGCACTTCATCCACTCGCCGTTCTACTGCTATGCATACTCGTTCGGTCAACTGCTGGTGCTGGCGCTGTACCGGATGTACAAGCAGGGAGGCGACGGTTTTGTGCCGGCGTACATGAATCTGCTGGCGAGCGGCGGATCGGACTCTCCCGATCGCCTTTTGGCCGCGATCGGCGTCGACGTTCACGACGAGGGCTTCTGGGCGGGCGGTTTGGCGCTGGCGGACCAGATGGTAACGCAAGCTGAACACTTGGCCGAAACCGTCTCAGGACAGTTGTAACCGTCGTTATATACGGCACTTCGGCTCTGTTTTAGCATGCGTCCGAGCAAACATCCCAGGATGTTTCGACTGCAATCACTCTTGGGGCTATGTCGGCGCGCTGGGTTTATGCTAGAATAACGTGCGATGGGGCGTGCAGCCGTTGCAGTGATGGACGGAACGAATCCTAGCCTGCGGCCGACGGCATAGACGCTTCGGCCTAGCAGGAGTTCGGTGCGTGGATTTGGGCGGTGCGTTGACCTGAGAAAGGTGGTGATGTCGGTGTCGGCGGAGACCTTTACCACGGAGGCCAGATCGAGCAGCGCGCGCCAGCGTTGGACTACTCTGGTGCCCGAGTTGGCGCAAGCCCTGGCGGCCGCGCCGTCGCGCGACGCGGCGCGACGCGTGCTGTTGGATTGGACGGACCGGCGCGAGCGGGCTTTGCGGGGGGAGGACCCGCACGATCGCCCTGCGTTGGAGTTCTACCTGAGCCTGCTCTGCTGCCGCGTGCTGCGAAATATGTTTTCGCGGCGCGGCGAAGTGCTGGCCGGCTACAGTACGGTCGAAGCGCTTTGGCGATCGGCCAGGTTCGAGATGAGTCCGGTCGAGCCGATGCCCAGGGAAGGTTTCTGGCAGGAGATCTGGCATCTGCTGCTAGGGGCGATGGGCAGGGCACCGGTCTACCGCGGCATGCATACACCGGACTTCGTCGGCATGACCGGACGGAGTGCGGCGCGTGAACGTAATCGTGAGTTGGAAAAGTTGGGGAGTGAGGCGCAGATGTGGGTCGATCGCTATCCGGACGGCCTTTCGGCCGAAGCAGCGGCTCGCCGCAGCAGGAACCGACAGCACATTCTGACAATCATGGGGGCCAGTCAATCGGATTGGTCGAACTGGCGGTGGCAGATTGGGCATGTCATCCGCGACGAGCACACACTGTCGCGGCTGATCGAGTTGACGGACGAGGAGGTGGAGGGGATACGTCTCGCCAGAGCAGCGGGTTTGCCGTTTGCGATCACGCCTTATTACGTAGCCCTGATGGACCGTCGTCCTCACCGTCGTCGTGACCACGCGGTGCGTGCCCAAGTGATTCCCAGCGTCGACTATGTGTCGCGGGTCTGTTCGGCGCTGGAGGAGACCGGGCCGGAGGAGTTGGATTTCATGGGCGAGCGCGACACCTCGCCGGTGGACCTGATCACTCGCCGATATCCACAGATTGCCGTGTTCAAGCCGTTCCATGCCTGTGCCCAGATCTGCGTGTATTGCCAGCGGAACTGGGAGGTGCGCGACGTGATGTGTCCGACGGCTGCGGCCAGCCGTCAGGAGATGACCAAGGCGATACAGTGGGTATCCGAAAACGAAGGGTTGCGCGAGATCCTCATTACCGGCGGCGACCCGCTCATGCTGCCCGACGCCACGCTTGACTGGCTGTTGGGCGAGTTCCGCCGCATCCGGCACATCGAGCGCATACGGCTGGGCAGTCGTGTGCCGGTCGTATTGCCGATGCGGATCACACCTGAGCTGGTCCGGATCCTGAAGGCGTATCAGGACCCGGCCAGGCTGACCGTCTGTCTGGTCACGCACGTCGAGCACGGGTACGAGCTCACGCCCGACACGGCGCGAGCGACCCAGGCGCTGCGTCAGGCGGGGCTAAACCTGTACAATCAGCAGGTCTACACGATCGAGAACAGCCGTAAGTTCGAGACGGTGGCGCTGCGGTGTGCCCTCAAGCGCATCGGAGTCGATCCGTACTATTGCTTCAACACCAAGGGCAAGGAGGAGACGCGTTTCTTCCGGGTACCGGTCGCCCGCATTCTTCAGGAGCGCAAGGAGGAAGCGCGCCTGACACCGGGGACGGTTCGGACCGACGAGCCGGTGTTCAATCTGCCGCGGCTGGGCAAGAATCATCTGCGGGCCGGCCAGGATCACCACGTAATTGGTCTTCGACCCGACGGTGGCCGCGTGTACGAGTTCCTGCCGTGGGAGAAGGGTCTGGCCCCCGCGCCGTCGTACGTCTACCGGGACGTGCCCATTTACGACTATCTTCGCCGTCTGGCCCGGCGGGGGGAAAGAGCCAGCAACTACCGCAATATCTGGTACTACTTCTGAGCGGACGCTCCGTCGCGCGGAACCGGCGGCAGGGCTGTCGACTGGAGGCCTTTGCCCGTGTTGACGATAGATAGGCCAGGAACTACCATTTGTCGGCGGAGGGATAGCCAAGGAACCGAGGCAGGTTCGCTAGACCGGGAGTGGCGCGATGCTGTGCCAACGATGCAAAAAGAACACCGCGACGGTGCATCTCACCGATATTGTCAAGAACGAAAAGCGTGAACGACACCTGTGTGAGAAGTGCGCCTCAGAGGAAGGCGTAACGGTCAAGCAGCAGGTGCCGATCAACGAGCTGCTCGCCAACTTCGTGATGGAGCAGTCGGGCGCTCGTGAACTGGCGAAGTTGACGTGTCCGGAGTGCGGGACGAGCTTCCTGGAGTTCCGCAATAGCGGACTCCTGGGCTGCCCGAGCGATTACGACGCGTTTGCCAAGGCGCTGGTTCCGCTGCTGGAGCGGGCGCACGAAGGCGCCTCGCAGCACAAGGGCAAGTCGCCCACCCGGGGCGGCGCCGACAGGGAGAAGCAGCGGCAGGCGGCGGCGCTGCAGCGGCAACTCGCCGAAGCGGTGGAGAAGGAAGACTACGAGTTGGCGGCGAAGTTACGAGATCGTATAAAGGCGCTCGAGCCGTGAGTAAGATCGACGACCTGGCACGCAGAACGGGCGAGTGGCTCCGCGGGGGCGGGCCGCTCTCGGAGGTGGTCATTTCGACGCGCATCCGGCTGGCGCGCAACCTGGCTGGCTTCCCGTTTTTGAGCCGGTGCACCGCACAGCAGCGAAACGACGTCCAGAAGCTGCTGAAGGAGCAGATCGAGCGGCTCGACCTCGGGCAGGAGATATTCTACGTGGATATCGACCAGGCGGACGAGCTGGACCGACTCGTCCTCATGGAACGTCAGTTGATCAGCCGGCAGCACGCCGAAGGCGAAGGCAGCCGCGGCGTCGGCATCTCGACCAGCGAAACCATCGCCCTCATGGTCAACGAGGAGGATCATCTCAGGATCCAGGTCCTGCGCAGCGGGCTGGGACTGCCTGAAACGTGGGACGAGATCGACCGCATCGACGACATGCTGGGCGAGTCGCTGGAGTACGCCTATCATCAGCGTTACGGTTACCTGACGGCCTGCCCGACCAATGTGGGCACGGGTATTCGCGTATCGGTTATGCTGCACCTGCCCGCGCTGAAGTTTACGGGCCAGTTGGATCAGGTCTTCCAGGCAGCGCGAGACATGCGCCTGGCCGTCCGGGGACTGTATGGCGAGGGCACCGAGGCCGTGGGCGATTTCTACCAGTTGTCCAACCAGACGACACTGGGCAAGAGCGAAGGGCAGATCATCAGCGAATTCGAGCAGATCCTACCCAAGGTCATCGACTACGAGAAGCAGGCGCGACAGGCCCTGCTGCGTGATAAGCTGACTTCGCTGGACGACAAGATCTGGCGCGCGTACGGCATGCTGCAATATGCGCGCAGCGTCAGCAGCGAGGAAACACTGTTTCTGCTGTCGCATCTGCGAATGGGCGTCAACCTTGGTCGGATCGATCAGTTGAGCCTCAAGACCGTCAACGAGTTGATGCTCAGCACGCAACCGGGTCATCTCCAGAAGCTGCGGGGCGAGCGGCTGGCCGGCGAGCAGCGCGATGCAATCCGGGCCGAGTACATCCGCCAGCGACTGCACGGGCCCAGCGAGAACTGATCCAACGTTTGAGTGCGGCGCGTCGGTCACCCGGGTGCCGCTTTTTCTTGCGCGGCAAGGACCGGCTGCCGGCTCTCGACGCCCACCGGCCCATCGGCGTTGACGGCAGGGGGGCGGGCCGTTAGAGTGAGCGCGCATTTCTTGGATTCGGCGCCGGCCATCGGGCCGGTGGCTGGGTGTCGGCGGCTTGACGGAGCGGGCTGCCCGGATTCGGTGGCGACGGACGGCTCTTGTGCAAGATCTACACAGCAAAAGGAGAAGGCGATGAGTGGGTTGATTCGCTGGGCGATCGGGTTTACGGCGACCTGTACGTTGGTGGTGGGCTGCGGCCAGGCCGAACCCAAGATGGAGGCCGCCAAGCACGAAAAGACCAAGGCAGCCAAACCGAGCGAGAAGAAATCAGCCGAAATGGAGACAGCCAAGCCGGCCGAGGCCGAGCAGCCCAAGCCCGCTGCGGCACCGATGCCCCAGCCGACCGAGGCCGAGAAGGGTAAGCCCTTCGCGGTCATGGCGATGATGAGCAAGCCTGTCGTGCTCGACGGGCAGATCGAGGACGCATGGGGCAAGCCGATCCCAGGCCTGTTTGTTGATACGCTGGACGGCAAGCCGGTCGACTGGCAAACGAAGGTGTGGCTGCTGTACGACAAGACGAACCTCTACATTGCAGCGCGGATGGCCGAGCCGGATATGAGCGAGTTGGTCTGTCTGGTGGAGGACCGGGACGGCGACGTTTGGCAGGACGACGCGCTGGAGATCTTCATTGACCCGACCAACACGTTGAAGGAGGACGTGTACTACCACATCATGGTCAACGCGGCGGGCGTGGTGGCCGACCGCCAGGGCACGCCGGATTCGATGGGCGCCGATTGGGCGTGGGACGCCGAGGGCATAAAGGCCAAAGCCTTCAAGGGCAAGGATTATTGGTCCGTCGAGTTGGCCGTCCCGTTGGCGGCGTTGGAGGTCAAGCAGGTTGCCGCGGGGCAGCACTGGGCGGTCAACTTCTGCCGCACCCGGCACGGCAACCTGATGGAGTCGGCGTGGGCCAACACCGGCCCGGAGACGTTCCACAAGCCAGAGGCTTTCGGGCACGTCGCGCTGCGCTAGCGAGCAGCGAGAAAACGGGAACGAATGTGGCGAGCTGGCTGTCTCGTGCAGCCGGCTCGTCTTGTTGACGCCTGTCCTGCCGGTGGCATGGTCAAAACCATTCGCTTGTCGCGTTACGGACCGGGCGTTACGATGCTGTGCAGCCATGTCTTGCGAGTCCGGGCCCTCGATATCCTGTCGTAAAGTGCCCGAATCGGTGACGCGCCGCCGGGCCATGGCGCTGTTGGTGCTTCTACTTGCCTGGTCGGCTATGTGGGGCGTGGTTCTGGCACATGGACCAGCCGCATCGGACGACACGCTCTACCTGATCGTTGCGGAACGGCTTGCCGCCGGTGAGCCGCCGGGCTTCGCCGACCATCGCGTAGCCCGCGGATCATGGATGATCCTGTTGGCAGAGATCCTGCATCTTCTCGGCCCGCACATATGGGCGTTCTGTTACGTGGATGTCGCGTTCGGCGTCGCATGTGTGGCGGCAGTCTACTGGCTGGGTTCCAGGCTGCTGGACCGGCGATCGGGCCTCTGGGCAGCGCTGCTGTTTTCGAGTTTCCCGCCTGCACTGCGATACAACGGGATCGTCTTTCCGGACAAGTTCGGCCTGCTGCTGGCGCTCGTCGCGACAGGCGTGTTTCTGGTCGGCCTTGAGTCGCAGGGAGTCCGACGTTGGGTATGGGCCTGTCTGGCCGGCATGTTGTTTGCGGCGGCGATTTCCGCTCGGGAACTGCCCCTGATCGCACTGGGGGCGGTCTGTATCTTCGCGGTCTATCAGGCGAGGCCACGAACGCGCGGGCTTAGCTTGGCAGGGGTCACGCTTGCCGTCACGGTCCTGGCATTTTCCGGCGAGTATACCTTCCACGCCTGGTGGACGCAGGATGCGCTGTACCGTCATCACGCGTCGCAGGCGTCATTCAGCGGCGGTGGCATCCACGTCGTGCCGTTTTCATGGAAGGCATTGCTGTTCTATCCGGTAACCCTGTTGCTCGGATGGCAGGAGACGGGCCTGTTCGGATGGTTGCTGCTGGCAGGTTTGATATTCGCCCTGCGGGTGCGCGGTGCGCTGATGCTGCCGGTGCTGTGGGTCGTGTTGCTGGGCCTGTTCCTAACGCTGGGCAGTACGTCGCTGACGGAGTACCACCCGGTGCCCAAGCACTCCCGCTTTCTGCCCATGCTGACGGCCTTGCTCTTTGTCGCCGTCGGGGGTCTGTGGGAATACATCTGGCGAGCAGCCGGCGGCGTCCGAGTCTGCCTTGGTTTGCTGCTGGCGGGCATCGTGGCTGGGGGAATTCTCGCTGCCGGCGCCAACGGCAAACCGTTGTTCTGGGGCGACTTTCCTCTTGCCGTCGAGCGGGCGGTCGCCCTTCGTCGTGCGGACGCGTGTCCGCCTCTGTTGATCCCCGAGATGGTGTACGGCAAGCTTCGCTTCGAGCACGCCAGAATGGTCGAAGACCTGCCCCGCATCAACCTTCGGCAGAAGGACGTCGAGCTCGACGACATGTTGTGGCCGGCATGGTACAAGGCGCTGGTCATCCCTGCTTCGCTGCCGGAGTTGTGGACGTTTGCCATGGAACGGCAACAGTCGAACGTACCGGATCTGGCCGAGTACCTCCAGCGCAACGCCGAAGCCATCCCGCTCTACCGGACGCCGCGATTGCTGGACCGGCTGCTGGCCAAACTTGGCGCGACCGCGCCGGACGGACCACCACCGGTCGGGCATCTCTATATCCCGGGCCGAAGATAAACCGACCTTCGGGAAGGTGCTCCCGGGCATTCCCGCGTCAAACGACCTCGCCGGCATATCCTGGCAAGATAACACAGGCAAACCGGCGAAGGCGCTTTACAAATCCCTCGGCGCCAAGACAATGGCAGGTCGGCTGGACGAAGGGCTGTGTTTGACTAGCCGTCCAGCCGGTGCGAGATGTAGGCATGACCGTGATGGGCTCGGCGATTCTCGTGGTGGGCATCCTCGGGGCATTCGAGGTGGAAACGGGCGGGGTCCGCATCCGCGCCGACGTCCAGTCGAGCATCTACACCTGGCAGGTCACCAACGTCAGCGCCCCGCCGATCACCCGCTTCCAGATCGGGCAACACCACGGCTACTACTTTGTCGGGCCCAAAGGCTGGCAGGTGGATGCGGATGATCGCACTTTCCGCGCGTGGACCGGGGATACGCTTCGGGCCCTCTATCCCGGCCGAACGGGCACGTTCTCGCTGCGTATGAGCAGTGGCGGGGCGATTCTCGGGCCCGTCCGAGCCGAGGTGGGCTTTGGATCGGCCGAGCCGGTGGTCTTCGACGGCGTGTGGAGTACAGCCGCCGAGCCGGGCCGAGTAGTGTCCCTGGTTGCTATTGTTCTGTTGGCCGTAATGGTGGGGCACACAATGCTGTTGGCTCGTCGTGACCGCGTGCGCGCCACATCCCCGACAGCTACCGACGCTCAAGATCCTCTTTCGCAGGATAGTACTGCTGCATGAGGACCGGCAGCGCCTCGCGCAAGAGCTTCTTGCACCGCGCCAGCGACGGGCCGGGGTCCGCCTTGGCAGGGTAATATGCGACCGCCTCGATCTTACTGAAGTAGACGTGACGTGGGCCCGGCCAGGCCGCGGCCAACCGCACCTGTTCTCGATTGTCGTAAAAGCGGCCGTTGGCACAAAAAACATATAGGAGCACCACATGATCCCTTGGTTGCTCCATTCGCAGCAGGCGAACGGGAATTCGCGGATGCTCCGGGGCCAACTCCGGAGTGTCGAGCGTAATGGTCGAGACGTCCTTGACGATGGTGTTGCCCTGACGCCAGCACACCTCCGGCGTATGGGGCACCCTGTCGTCGGGGTCGCTATAATAGGTGACAAAAAGTGCCTCTTTCCTGCCGAGATCGACGGACCCTTTCTCTTGCAGGAAAAGAACCGTGTACTCGTCGGTGCCGATCGCCTCGAAAGGCGCGCTGACGGCCGGGCTGTCGGGAATCCTGCGAAACGATTGGAGGGCCGAAACGTCAAAATCCTTTAGCGAGCGCCGCAGATCGATCGGCTCTTTGCGGTAGTGGTCCGCCAGGGCGGTCACTGCCGGTCGCAGGCCCAGCGCGGCCGCGATCGCGATCAGCGCCGAGATCATAAAAACCGGCGACAGCAATCCGCGCCACAACGGACGTGCCGACCAACTCATTGACTTACCCCCTCCGTACGCGCGTCCAGGCCCTGGGGCCCGCTGACGTCACGTGTGCTGTTTTCCTCACTGACGCGTCGGCCCAGCGCCGCACAACACACGGCGAACGCCCCGTAGGCGGCCAGAAGCGAGACCACGGCCGACACGTTTCGCGGCGTCGAGCTCAACGGCGGCGCATGGCTGTAGATCGTGGCGGCGCCCCAGGTGAAGGCGCGCAAAAAGTTGCAGAACAGGGCAATCGGTCCAGCCGCGATGGCCATGAGGACGACCTGCCAGAACGGCCTGATGCGAGCGAAGACCACGAACACGCCGATGAAGACAGACGCCCACAGCAACGAGGCCCCGCGACGCGCCTCGCCCAGCGCGATGGTTCCGCTCACCTCGCCACGAGTATACGAAAGATCGGGCCCAACAAGCGCAACCTGGACACCAGGCAATTGATCGAGGGCCAGCCGCGCCGCCGACAGCGTGCGGGTCTCCACAGGGATGATCAGGCTGGCGTAGATGCGCGATCCGACCGGTAGAGACAAGGCTATCAACAGCAGCATTGGCGCGGACCGCTTCAAGACGTGCCGACCGCCCGCCGCCAGCACCGCGCCCGCCAGAACGGGCACAAGGCTGATGTCCTGAAGATACCCGAACGGTACCGGCCAGATCGCTGCCGCGTGAACGGCAAAACCGCCCGCCAGAAGCACGATGCCCCAGACCGAGCCGGACGTCAGGCCTTCGGCTAGCTGCCGCCTGCGACGGTACACGAGCAGCAGGACGGCCACCGGCGCCACCAAAGCGTGTGCCCAGTCGCGATTGCTCAGGGCCGTCGAAACGACGAACGTGAGCCTTGGTCGGAACGCCCAGATGCACAAACCCACCAGAATCGCCGTTTTCACAAGTGCTTCCTGCCCCGACACGCCGAGCCGGTGCTCTTCGACCGAGGCAGAAGCTGCTCGTTGAGTGCACATCTGTTTCATCCGTGGCCGCCGACAATGGAGTCGGCTAGGGCACGTAATATGTCCAACTCAATCGGCCTGAGCTGAACGTGCGCCAGTGCTCGAACAGCAGGCCCTGTCGAAAACGACGGGGATGGATGACGAACTGCGACCGCTGCTGCCACTCGATCAACTCGGACACGATGCGGTCCTTTTCGATTCCGCTGACCCGCAGGGGCGACTGCTCGTTCGGGTCGGCCTCCAGATCGTATTGTAGTACACTGTCGCGGTACGGCCAATAGAGCCACTTGTGCGACCCCTCGATGAAGCCGAGTGGACTGCCCGCGAACCACGACGAGAAATAGAGACGACGCTGCGGATCGCTGTAGGTGAAGGCGTCCTCACCCTCGAAGCCGGCCTCGGAAATATCACATCCCAACAAGGTCAGTAAGGTCGGCGTCACGTCGAGCTGTGAGCACGGTGAGTCGATGCGGATACCCGGTTCCACGTGCCCCGGCCAACGGATGATCCATGGCACGTGCAGGACCTCTTCGTAGGGCACCCAACGACTGGGGCGGCCGTGCGTTCGCATCGTCTCTCCGTGGTCGCCCATGACGCACAGGATGGTATTGTCGTACAGGCCGCGACGCTGAAGCTGCCCGCACACTTCCTGCACAAACCTGTCTGTATAGCGCAACGCCTGATGCAAGTTGTCCGCCGGCGCCGTTTGAGGTGCGCCGAACCAGGCGGGAACCAGGTAGGGCTCGTGTGTCACCGACGTGATCATCATCAGCACAAACGGCTTCGTCCCATCGTCCACCCACTCGAACGCCGGCTCGATCATGCGGAAATCGTCACCGCTAAAAAGCCCCAGTCGGGCCGAGGGGTCCTCCAGATTTTCCAGAAACCAGGCCCAGTCAAATCCCAGATTGTCGAACAGCGCGGGTGCGCACTCGAACCTGCCCTGCGACACCTGGAAGAATGCGGATCGGTAACCATGGCGAGCCAGGATCGAAATCAATCCCTCATATGGCTCGTCGGCCAGAACGGCTTCGACATAGTCCGGCTGAACGTCCGGCATCGTGCCCGTCAGCAGCGCCCAAAACGCCTTCGTCGTCTGGGACACGGGCACGCGAGTCAACGAGAAGCTGGCCCCCTCCGATGCCAGCTTCGTAAGGGTGGGTGTAGGTCGACTGGGATCGACCAGCGACGTGTGGCGGTACGCCACGCTCTCCAGCATCAACAGAACGATGTTGGGTAGATCCTTGGGTGCAATCGCCGGCGCCCCAGCCTTGCGCTGCCCGGCGCGAGGCAGAGGACGGATCTGGCGTTCGATCTCCGCGAACCGCGCATGACCGAACGTCATGGCTTCCAGCGCGCCCCAATGACTGCTGAACCCCAACACCTCACTGGTGAAGCCCAGCCCCGACGCCTGCCTACAGAGCGGCTGGAGCAGTAGCGAACCCGCCAACACCACGGACGCGACGCAGGCCTTGATCGCCAGGCCTCTGCGTGTCGACGCAATCGGAACAGGTCGGACGAACCGCCACCCAAACCAAACGGCGAATCCCAGAACCGTCAGCCCAATCGGAATCGAGTAATGCAGGTTGCGGGCCAAGTACGATTGCACGACAGGCCAGAACTGGAGTGGGTCGTGAGCCAGGGCGCCCAGAACGCCCGGCTGGAGCTGAACACCGGTCGCGATCAGCCATGCCGCGTTCAGGACGCTCCACAGCAGCGCCGCCCCAGCCACCGCCAGAACGATGCGAGCAAAAAGCGCGCGCGGTCTGTAAGCGTACAGCAGCCAGGTGATCAGCGCGATCGCAGCGAAAAACGCCAGGTCACAGAGGGCTATGTCGGCCCATGAGATCAGCACGTTGGCCGGTTGGTGATGGTTGATGACGACTCTTTTGGCCGCCAGGGTCCACGCCAGGGCCACCAACAGGATGGTCGTCTCGGGCCTGGGTAGCCGCTGTCGCAGCTTCGCCCAGCGGCCAGCATGATCCCAGGCTTCCCCCGAGCCGGGCTCCACGGGCGGCTGCTGCTCATCGATCGCCGCACCCATCAGGTTAATACCCCGCCACAAGCAGCAACGCTTGCCCGGTGCTGCCTCTTCCGCGCGATGCAAAAAGCGACGTGAGCGGTTCGTACTGCCCCCGCTGAGCATCTAGGGGCCATCCAAGCCGAGCGAGCCAACCGCCTGACGAACACGTAAGTCCTCACAACACCCAGTATAGGATTCGCGCTTGTTTGCAGCAATGCTGCGTGCGGCGTCCCCCAGCCACTTTGACCCGGCACGACCTGGCCGACTAGACTAATGACAGGCTGAGCGGCAAACTGCCAGCAGGATCCTCGCCCATGTGGTTACGAGACAGGACGCGACGGGTGTCGGTCGGGGGCGTGCCAATCGGCGGCGGTGCCCCCGTCAGCATCCAGTCGATGACCAACACCCCCACTCGCGACGTCCACGCGACGCTCGCGCAAATCCACGAGTTGGCTGACGCCGGCTGTGACTTGATCCGCGTGGCCGTGCCCACCAAGGACGACACGGCTGCCCTTGGGCAAATCGTGCGCGAATCACCCGTGCCCGTGATAGCCGACGTGCACTTCCACTTCCGCCGAGCGCTGGAGGCCGTCGACGCCGGGGCGGCGAAGATCCGCCTGAACCCCGGGAACATTTCCGATCGCCGACATGTGCTCGAGGTGATCGAGGCCTGTAAGCACCGCAACGTGCCGATACGTGTCGGCGTCAACGAGGCAAGCATCGTCGAGCGGCGCGATTCTGGTGCTCGCGCGGCCGAGTTGAAGCAACTGGCCGGCGACTATCGACGCACGATGGTGGAGTTGATGCTCCGCAAGCTGACCGACTACGTGGAGATCTTTCGACGGGCCTGCTTCGACCGGCTCGTGCTCAGTGTCAAGAGTAGCGACGCGCGCCTGCTGATCGCCGCCTGTCAGGCCGTGAGCGAGCGGTTCGACTATCCGCTGCACTTGGGTCTTACGCACGCCGGCCCGCCTGAGACGGGGCGCATTCGGTCGGTGGCAGCCCTGGGGGCGCTGCTTTCACGAGGGATCGGCGACACGATCCGCATCTCTTATGCTTCACATCCGATCGAGGAAGTGCTCGATGCAAAAGAGCTGCTGTGCAGCCTCGGGCTTCGCGAGCGAACCGAACCGGAGTTGATCGCCTGCCCCACGTGCGGACGCATTCAGGTCGATCTGGTCGATCTGGTACAGCGTGTTCGCCGCAGACTGGGGGGCATCAAGGTGCCGATCAAGGTGGCGGTGATGGGCTGCGTCGTAAACGGACCTGGCGAAGCCGAAGGGGCCGACGTAGCTCTGTCGGCGGGTAACAGGCAGGGCATCATCACCGTGCAGGGCCTTCACGTCTGCACCGTTCCCGAGTCCGAAATGCTTGATGCCCTGTACGAGCAGTGCGTCGAGTTCGCCGAGCGTGTCCGTAGCGGTCAGGCCGAGCTCTCTGAAGCGTTGCGCTACGGAACGACCTCCGCCGGTCAGTCTTGCCCGTAACCAGGTTAGTCGCGCCCGACGGCCTGAGCCAGCAACCGGTCGGAATCCTGCCAACCGATGGGAAATATCGAATCGTGAAGATGGGCGCGATGGAAATCCTGTTCCTCAAGCATCTCTCCGGCCGTGGAGCCGGTGTCCATCAGTTCGGTCGGATCGTCCGTGTGGTTCAGACCCAGTAGATGCCCCAACTCGTGGCTGGCAACATTGGCCAGCACCTCAGCCATACCCGAGGCGCCGGGGTTGTACGGCATGAACAGGGAGAAGGTCTCGGTGTACACCATGGCCTTCTGCTCTCGATTCAGATTATGGTAGTCGACGTAATCGGATAAGCCGAGATAGTATGCGCTGAGTCCTCCGAAGTAGATGGAGGTGTACGGCTCGTCCGGCAGCTCGCCCTCGGCCGTGCTGTGAATATCCACATCATAATCGGCGAAGTCGGCGCGAACCTCGGCGTCGACCCGGTTGATGATCTCGGTGGTATCGCCGGCCAGGCTGCTGTGGATGTCGCCGGCATCGAACGCGCCGAAGCTGATGGGTGTCGTACCGCCGATACTGATGTCCTCGCCGCCATCGAAGTCCAGCACCACCACTTGCTTCTGAGCGTCTGGCACGTAGTTGCCCGACTCGACCTCGATCCAAAGCCCGTACCCGCCGGTTCCCGACGTGTCCTCGGAAGCCGCGATAGCCACGTAGCAGGCCGGACTGTCTTCCCACACCACCATGTTGACGTAGGGCCTGCTGTCCATGTTCCAGATGCGGTCGTCGTTGGCGTAGAGCAGACAGTCCCCCGAGTCAAACACCGCAGCCGTGGCATCAAGCGACCCGTTCACCATCGACGTGACGATGATACGATCGCCGCGGAAGACCGGGCCGATATCGTAGACGTCGATGTCATCCGGGTACGTGATCTCGCCTGCGACAGCGGCCTCGCCGTGTGATAGATCAGCCGGAGTAGCAGCATCGAACAGGTCGTTGACCTCGTTTTCGGTGACCTGCGGCCAGTCACCACCGGCCAGACCGAATTCCTGAAGCAAACGCGCCAAATCGGCTTGGGATGGCGGCGGTCCCTCGATCGGATCGGGATCCGCTGAGTCGATTCCGCACCCGGGAACCAACAGTAATACAACGGTGACGACAACAACCGATCGCCAGGCCCGCAAGACGGGTGCCAGCATCGCATGCCCCTTTCATGACGAGCAACGTCTCACCCGCCTCCAGGGGCGTGCGTGTCAGCCTCTCTACGACCAGTGCAGCCTTCCGCTGCCTAGTTTCTCCATCTGCATGTTCAAGGCGGGCGCACTCGGTGGCGCCACGACCAAGCCCAGGGAGCGGAGGAATCCCCCGCCGTTCCCGGCTTGCCCAAATATACAATTGCCGGAACGTCCAATAACTCTGGATACGCGTAAATCAGTCGGAAACCTTCACGTAATCCGTGTCGGCGGGGAAGAATCGACTATGGGACCAGGTTCGGCGCGTACCGCAACAGAAGAACGGTGATGTCATCCGGCTGCTTGCCGCCGTGGCGATACACCCGTAGCTCGGTCGTCAGCTCGTCCAACATGGACATCACCGGCTGGCTGCAACTGCCCGCGAGACTGTCCAACAGGCGCTGGCGCCCGTAACTTTGCCCCGACGCATTTGTCAGCGAATCAGCCCCCCCGGTGAACAGCACCAGAGTTTCACCGACGTCAAGCTGCTCGGGGCGCGTATCGTAAGCAACCGTCTGTTCGACACCGATCGGTGGTTTCGGCACGCCGACTAAGCCTCTCGCCCTGCCGCCCTGATCGAGGATGCACGCACCGGGTGTACCGGCCGTGCAGTACCGCAGCAGGCCGGTCGCGGGATCGGCCAGCACCGCACAACAACAGATGCTGTGTCCTGTCTGTCCGTCGTAGACCAGCCAGTTGAGCTCGTGCATCAGGACGTGCGGAGAGTCGGCATGGACCGCGGAGACGCGGAACGCCGCTCGAACCTCGGCCATTAGCAGGGCAGGTTCCGTACCGGTGGCCGCCGCACTGGCCACCACCACAGCAGCAAGATTGCTGCCCGGCAACTGGACGACGTCGTACACGTCGCTGGCCCGAGCCGTCCCCGGCGAGCGTGCCGCTGCGATCTCCAGCTCCGGCCAGGTCGGCATGATCTTGGGCGTCAAGCGATCCTGCATCTCATGCGTCGTCACCAGTTCACTTGTCTCGGTTGGGCGGTGTCGGCTGACTTGCTGCGAAGCCGCCATTCCGGCAAACGGGGTCAGCTGTGCGCAGAGGAGCCGCAGAGCGTCCAGGTCGGCCGCGTCGAAACGCGGCTGGGACGAACTCCGATCAAGGTAGATCATCCCCGCAGGCTTACCCGCCGAAAGAAGCGGGCCGGCCAGCAGCGAGCGCGCAGCATCGTGCGAACAGGAGGGCAGGCACAAGTACTGCTTCCGCTCGACGCATCGGTTGTAAAGCTGCCGGCAAAGCACGGGCGCGTTGACCGTCTGGCCGGTCGCTGACAGGCCCAGCGAAAACGCAAAAGCGCCGCGCCCGTCCGGCGCCAAACCTATCCAGGCGACGCGGCTGGGAAGGCGCTGCATCAGGACGGTCAGCGCACGGCGCATGAAGTCGTCCATATCTCCGCAACGAGACGCCTGGAAGCAGACCTGCGCCAGCCCCTCCAATCGGCCGCCCGGGACGCTCAACGGCTCGTCCTGATGCTTCACCACCGCCTCGGCCGGCAACTGGAACGTGCCAACCTTCTGTCGCACACCCACAGGTTCAGGCTTGTCGGCGGCGGGCCGCTCTTCCACATCCGGGTATACCGTCAGGACATAATCCGCCAGGGCGATCTGGTCACCGGTCCGCAGAAGATGGTCGCCGGTCAGATTCGACTGGTTGATGGTTGCTATAATGTTCGACGTGTCGAGCTGACGCAGCATCCAGCCCTCTCGCGTGCGGGTGATCAGCAGGTGGCGCTCGGCCACCCGCATATCCCGGAGATACACCTCGCAGTGCCGACTCGATCCCACCAGCAACGAGTCACCGCGCACGGTCATCTGGCTGACCATAGCGCGGCCCTGATGAAGAACGAGGCGCATCCCACACCCCCAATCACCCTGCTCGTCCCGACCCGAGACAGCGGAGTGTCAGATGTGAAACCTACTACAGTATAGCATGGCCGCAGCAGACGGGGGAGCTCAAGCTCGCTGGAGCACGATCCAGGGGCAAGCCGGCCACCGACATCAAAAGCAGCCTGTCCACACAGGGAGCCCGAGCGACCCGACCTCAAGCCTTTATGTATCGGACTTGCCCCGCAACGGCCTCTGAACACACGAATGGGCCTTGTTCGTGCCGTGGCACTTGTGGATCTGCTCGGGCGAACAGTCCTGCGGGCGGGCCTTGAGATTCTCGGGCTTCTGGCATTTGGCGTTCTTACCGGTCATGGCTTGGACTCCGTGGACAGGCAGTGACGTTGCGGACAGGGCCCGCTCGCCGTCGAGACGGGCTCCGACTCCTCGGTCAACTTCGCCAGACAATCCTGACAATCACGTAGAGCTTGCCTGTCGAGTCGGTAGTGGACGTAGTACCCACTCCTGTGCGCCGCGACCAGCCCGGCCTGCCGTAGTACGCGTAGGTGCTGAGAGATCGCTGGCTGCGACACCGCTAGATCGGCCGCTATCACCTTCACACACAGGGACTTGCGCGCGAGCATCCCAAGAATGCGCAGCCGTACGGGCGAGGCCAAAGCCTGCATCAGTAACGCCAGGCGCTCACTCTCGGATGTGCCCTGCACTGTCTCCATAAGAAACTGCTTAATAACTTAATTAAAATCGCACCCCTGTCAAGTGGGAGCCGCATCGGTTCTGTCGGTACCTAGGCGGCCTCTGCACGCGCCACCCCGCTCTGGAACGGGTCACCACCGGACCAGCCCGGCCCCAGTCAGGCGCAAAAGAGCTTCGCCAGAAGGTATAACCTACTTTGCACAAAGCGGTTACGTCGCGCGCCGTAAGGGCGCAGTTGGCGCGGAACTTATGCCGGCTCAGGCACGTGAGGAGTTCGGCTGGTCTCCACCGGCCGGAGACTGCCGGCCCTGCACCGGCGAACGGGCTGGGTTGGTGCGCGAGGAGATGATGCGCGGCTGAGGGGTTTGCGTCTCGGCGGCGCGGTCCAACTCGACCAGCCAGCCTACGACCGTGTCGTCGAAATCGGAGCCGGCGTGCGAAGGTGAGGCAGCCACCTGGAAGGAGTTCTTGCACATCGTGCAGCGCAGGCGCTTATCCTGATACTTAGCGCTGATTCTGTAAGTCGTCTGACATGTGGGACACCTCACGACAATGTGTCCGGCCATAGCCCGCCTCCCGGCAAATCGGCGTACGCGACGAGCCCCCACCACACGCCAAGCCGGTGGCTGCGGTGGCGCAGGCCCCCTTTGCCTCAGAACAGACGTTTTTCAGATGAATACGATATGAATCGTATAAATGCCGGGCACGATCGTGCCCTGATATCCGCATACTAACGCAAGTGTTTGGTCGGCTCAATAGGCTGACGACTTGACGTACACCTTTGTGGATGGCTTCGGCCATGCACCCCCGCACTATGGGGCTAGGTAAGCTGCCTGAGGAACGGGTTGGTTCGCCTTTCGGTGCCGATGGTGGTCGCCGGGCCGTGCCCGGCCAGCACCCGCGTCTCGTCGGGCAGGGACAGCAGGTGCTGGCGGATGTTGGCCACGAGCCGCTCACCGTCGCCGGCGGGCAGGTCG
>CBFCZG010000006.1:0-33010 GCA_965602375.1 uncultured Phycisphaerae bacterium
GCGCCCAGCTCAAGCTCAAGGCACTGGGGCTCGAGGTCGCCCAGCAGGCCCGCCGTTCGGATCGCCGCCGACGAATCGATCGAGAGACCCACCTCGGGCTCGACCTCGAGGGAGACCTCCGCTCGCAGGTCTTCGTCCAGGTCGTCAGAGGGCATGAAGGTGTTGTCGTCGGCGTTGTCCGCGGGCATCATGTCGAGTCCTCACCTATGCTTCGCATCGCCGGGCGAGCCGCACAAGCCTGCCAGCGGCGCAGGAACAAAATTCTATCGGCCTTGGTCCCAGGCGTGAAGGGCTCGGGCCGGCACCCGGGCCACGGCGACCGGGCACACGCAAGCGGCTCTGTTCATCCAGTAGAGATGCCTTTCGTTCGCGACCACCCGCCTCGAAAAGGGGTGCCCTGCTAATCTTCCTCGGAGCCTTGGCTTCGCCGCAGTCCGATCTTGACCGTCTCGGTGTCGTCCTCGATGTGCATCAGGATCAGTTCGTACAGCCGTCCCGATCGGCCCGCCACGGTCACGACGCTGCCGGTCCGCAGATTGTCGAATTTGCCGATCCGTCTGTTGCTCAGATAGGCCTCCAGGTCGGCATCGAGCGGGTCCGGATCGGTGTCTTTCACCTTAATGGAGAGCCCGTCGGTCAGCAGTGACCGCTTGGGATAGCGAGGGTCTTCGCGGCTGACATAGACGATCATGGCGACCTCGGCTTCCGAAGCGCCGCGCTCACGTCGCACCGAAGGGCTCTGCCTGTGGGGGTCGGCTCTGCGCTCCACCGGCGTGCGGTGCGGCGGGCCTGAGGCCACACGTCCGCCCGCCGGCGCCGTCGACGAAGCGGCGCCAGCCGTGCTGTCGGCCGAAGCTTCCGGGGGGGTGGGGCCTGGTGGCGCAGCGGCGGCCTTGCCGGGGGCGTCCGGGTCGCTACGTGTTGGGGTGGGGGCCTCGGAAGACTTGTTTGCAGCCGGCTCATTTGGCGCAGCAGGAGGTCCCATGGCGATCTCGACTGCTGGCCTGGTGGTGGCGGGCGTGGCCGATACAACAGGGCCGGTGGCCAGGACGACCTGATCGGGGTGTTGCGCAGCAAGCTGGCGCAACGCGTCGATGCTTCCCTTTTCGTCCGGTTTGATCTCCAGCACCTGCCGATGACACAGCGCGGCGCGCCGCCAATCTCGCCTCATCGCAGCCGCGACAGCTTCTTCTCTCCAATAGGCCAGGGCCTCCGGTGCGTTGCGCCGCAACCCGATGGCGGCGGCCTGATCTTGAGGATTCACCGCCAAGGCCTGGCGGCACAGTTCGTAAGCTTTGTGATATTCGCCTCGCTGCTCGTGCATGCGAACTTGATCGGGGGCGCAGCCTGTCGATAGCAGGAGGAGTGCTGCGGCGAAGAGCCATTTGTGTTGGGTGGCTTGCGACATCGACAGGGTCACCCTTGGTAGGGAACCATCGGACGGTCGAGCGGATGCGGCAGATCGTCCATGATTCGCGGGGCGATCACCACGCAAATGAAGTCGCTACGGGTGACCGACACGTGTCCGCCGTCCCAGCCGTAGGCCGAGTAGCCCGGTCGCCAAGGTAAATGGATCACTTTCCGGTAGAGACGTTTCGTTTCCGCATTGCCGTAGTCCGGCAGGACGAAACCTTTCTGTCCGGCGGGGGGGCCGCCTTCCATCCCCGCACTGCCCGCGGCCGCCAGGATGTGATCCTGCATGCTGGTGGTGACGTAGAACCTTCCCTTGACGTGCCGCAGCGCTTGCGTCAGGTCGTGGCGGCTGCATACCGAAGGGCTGAGCACCACGACATGGTCGACGGCTATGTCGGGAGGCAGTTGCTCCAGGGCGTAGACGGCTATCCCGCTGCCGGCGGATAGGCCCATCAGTATGATCCTGCCGTTCGGATCGGCCTGGCGCAGTTGCGTGATGCGCCGGGCTAGCGAGCGGGTTCGTGGATGGTTGGGGCCGACCAACAGGTGGTCGTGCAACGGGCCCAGCCCGCTGGACCAGCCATACCGTTCGACCGGCCCGGCAAAGCCCGCCTGCCGAAGGCCGGCTCGCACCGGGCCGTCACCGCTATACCAGCCGGCTCCGTCAAGAAAAATGACTCTGGGTGTGGTCACATCTGGTGCGCAGCCGTACGACAGCGCCGCCAGCAGCACGCCCAGAGCCCAAACGCAACGAGTTGAAGCCGATCTCATCTTTCCCGACCTGCCTTCACGGGACGCAAGCCCATCCCTCAATCGACATGGAGCCTCCTCTGGTCGTCCTATCAGCTTAGCCGCTGGGGTCGGAGCGTGCAAAGGTTACGCAATCCCGGCTCCCGATGACGGGAGCAGGCGTCAGGCCGTGCGATCGGCGGCCTATCGGGTGGCGCTATACGGCACGGGTAGTACCGGCCGGCTGCTCAGCGGGCCGGCCACTCGAACGACTCGAGATGCCTCCGCAGGTGGCCCGCCGTACGGAAAGAGCGGGCGACCAGGTCGCGGCGCAGCCCGCGAATGATGCTCTTGATCTCGGGCGGCTGCGAGGCGTAACGCCGTCGTCCGCCGATGGCCTCATACAGGATGTGGATCAGATCGATCACGTCATCGCGGATTCGCGCGGGAGAGGGCGGGCCCCAGTGAAAGAAGTCGACGAGCCTGACGTCGAAATGGATGCCGCGGCGGGTGATCAGCACGTTGTCGCTATGGAGGTCCCCGTGGTATTCGCGCATGGCGTGGATGGGCTCCACCCCGGACGCCAGCGCGTGCAGCAGGTGCATCGCCTCGAACGACTGAAGCCGTTTGCCCGGCTGCCCCTGGATGAACCTGGCCAGCAACTCGCCCTCCACGAGTTCACTGATGAGGCAAGTGATGCGGAGCCCGTGATGCCAGATCGTCTCGGAGCTATGGTACTGAATGATGATCGGACAATGTCGCAGACGGTTGAGCTTTCGGGCATAGAATTTGACCGCTCGGTCGCGGGCATTGCGTTGGGGGTAGAAGACCTTCGCTGCCCGTGGGATGCCCGTGCTGCGCTCGACGACCTTGTAGACCTCGCCCTCCCAACCGCTGCCGAGGAACGACTCAACGACGTACTTGCCTGCCAGTCCGCGTCCCAGCCGGAAGTTGAACGACTCGATTGTCGGTGGTCTCTTGCTCATCGACGTACCAAACTCGGGACCTATGATAGCCGATGGGCTTGTCCGGTCACAATGGCCGGGCGCTCTCCCCTGGATTGGTGTGGGACAGTTTTGGGTAGGGGCGGTCCTCGGCATGCGAAGGAGCCCGGCCCTTGCAGAAGCAATCGGACCGTCGGATTGACCCCGAATCGCGGATCGGTCATCCTTAGCCCCTGCTTGGAGTAAGCTTGCAGTCGGCAAGACAGGTGGAAGGCGAGCGAGGTCGGTAGAGCATGAGCGGGCGGGGCAGAGCGGCCATATGGTTTGGGTTGGGGCCTTTGCTCTGGCCGCTACTGGCTGGGTGTGACGGAGGAAGCAGCAAGAGCAAGATATGGGTTTACCAGTACCCCGACTTCTATACGCCCGACCTGAAGCGTGTGGCCGTCCTGCCGCTTGCCGACCGAACACGTCACCGCGGGGCCGGTGGGCGGATCGGCGACAGGATTTCGGCGATCCTGACCAACAACCGCACCTACGAGGTCTATACGCGGCAGCATCTTGACGACATCCTCAGCGAGCAGGATCTGGCGCTGGCGGGCATCGTCGAGGCCGACCTGGCCAGGAAGATAGGACGCCTCAAATCCGTGCAAGCGCTGATCTGCGGCGTATGCGACCGATACGAAGTGACCACCCGAAACGAGACGCGTTACAACACGGCGCCGGTTTGGGGTAAGAACCGCCAGGGCCAGCCTGTCATCACGAGCTGGAAGAAGATCCCCTATCCATGGACGCGGCACGACGCTTTTGTCGAGTGTCATGTCGTCGTAATCGACACGGCTACGGGGCGGCAAATAGCCGCCGTGCACGATCCTTCCAGCACCTGGGCGGCCGGCAGTCCGCCCAAGTACGCCGCAGCCGACCTTCTCCGCTACGCCGAGCAGGACCAGATCAACCGCATCGTTCGTGCCATTGCGGTGACGCGTTCGCAAGTAAAACTGAAGGGCGACGTTCTCAGAACGGCCACCGATTTCTACGATCAGGAGTGGGAGTGGGAAAAGAAGATCACGCCGGAGGATGAGGAGTTCTATGTCGTGGTCCACCTGCCGCCCGAGGCGGACCGCAACAACTTCAAGATCACAATCGTGCCGAAGGGAGAGCGCGATGTGCTGGCGGACGAGTCTTTCGTCTGGACCAAGACGGTGGCGCGTCGCGGGTATCCGTTCGGTGCGGCGGACATCGTCGACCGGTACGGCTATGGTGACTACCAGGCTAAGCTTTACTCGGGCCCGGAGCCGATTGCTCGATATAGTTTCACTATTGTCGAAACACGCTGAGGGATGCGGCCTTTTCAGCCCGGCAGCGGGCGCTCAGCGAGGTACTTGATCGACAGGTCGAACAGAGTTTGGGAGATGCAATGGTAATCGACGTACATTTGCACGGTCCGTTGGAGCGGGCCGTCGGCATTCTGGGGGCCGAGAGGGTCCTGTTCGGCGTCGATTTCTGGTTTTGGGATCCGGCGGCCGGGCTGGCCCGCGTCCGCGACGCCGACATACCCGAACAAGCCAGGCGTCTGATCCTGGGCGAGAACGCCCGATCACTTCTTCGTGTGGACTGAAAGGTTCTGTGAGTTCTTTGCACGGTGCATCGATTCGCAGTCAGATGACGGTGCCGTCGCTGTGCCACGTGGGCGCTGCCTGCGTCTTGTAGTTCGGCGGAAGGAGGCTGAAGGTGCGTAGTGGTTTGGTTGTGGTCTTGGCGGTACTTCTTGCTGCGTCATGCAACGCGGAGTCGACAGCGGCAAAGTCGGCGTCGGCTTTGCCGGCAGCATCCCAGCCGGTTGGATCAAGTTCGCCACTTGCCGACTGTGTCGAGGCGGTGTTGGCCGGCGTGGCGACGGCCGAGGCGCAGATGGACCACATCGTCGCCGTGGCTGAGGCCGTGGCCAAGCGATGGATCGGCGGCGCCGAACTGTGCGTGGCAGGGAACACGTCGTTCTCCGACGAGGCGTTCTACCGGGCCGGCGGCTTGATCGCCATGCGACGCATTTGGCCCGAGAAAGCCAACCATGTGGCCAAGACCCTACCGTGGTCCGACGTGCCGGACGATGCGATCATCTTCTATGGCTTGCGCCGTAGCGTAGATCCGAGTGTGCCGGTCTTTCGCGATCTGAGGGCGCTGAGCAGATCGGGGCGTATGGTCGTGCTCTTCGGTTCGAGTAACTGGCCGATCTGCAACAAGCTGCTCAGGCAATGTCGGAGGCGCCTACCGGAGGGCGCCCCGTGGTTCGTTGACACCAAACTGCCCGTCGATACACGGCTGACTGCACGCCACGGCGTGCGCTATGGCGATTACGCGCCGGCGGTGTCGGCTGTGCATCTTTGGACGGTCACTGCCGAGTTGATTGCGGCCTGCACACGAGAGGGCAAGACGCCGGGCGTGTGGCCTTCCATGCTTGTCGATGACTGGCAGGCGTTCGAAGCCAAATACCACAGCGTTGTGTTCCATGACGACATCACCGTCGGCCCGATCGAAGCCGGCAAGTTGGGCGGGCAGTATCTCGAGGTGTTGGGCAAACAGATGCGGGCGGCACTGGCTTCGCAGCCCCAAACGCACGCGGGCGGCAAGCGACTGGCCGCTGCAAATGCCGACCGGGTCGTCTACACCATGATCGAGAGTCACCTGCTGGCTGGGGAGGCACGCCTGCCAAGAGAGTTGAAGAACTGGTCGCTCGTCCAACGGGGGTTTCGGTGGCCCGAAGCGGCACGGACGGTCGAGCGAGGCGACACCGTGTTGTGGCTGGGGTACTTCAATTGGCCCGGTCGTCACGTTAAGGACATGCTGCGACGAGATGTCTCGTTTGTCGGCGCTAGCGTTAGCGGTCCGCAGTCCGACTTGCCCGGCGACGTGTGGTGGGTGCCCGCCAGTTGGGCCTATCCCGACGCGGTCGTTGAGCTTCCGGGCTATCCGCTCAAGGCGTGTCCCACCAGCGGCATTGTGCAAACGGCGCTGCTGTGGGGCCTGGTGGGCGAGACGCTCAACGCCGGGCAGGACGAGACCGTGGACCAGGCTCAGCGGTTATCACAAGAGCTTCGGCCGGCAAGCCCCTAGCGCTTGACGCACCGAGACAGCTTGCGGTCTAATCTGGGTGAGACGACGTAGTCGCGTCGGCGTGTGACGGAGTAGCGCCGTGCGTTCGGGCGTTCCTCTACGCGGGATCCAGAAGTGTGACCGTAGCAGCCGCCGATCCATTGCTGCGTATTGAGCGGGCCAGTCGCGTCTTCCGCATGGGCGAGGTCGAGGTGACCGCGCTGGCGGAGGTCGACCTGCAGATCGAGCGAGGCGACTTCATGATCGTGCTTGGCCCGTCCGGGTCGGGCAAGAGCACACTGTTGAACCTGGTGGGGGGCACCGACCGTCCGACCGCGGGCCGCGTGTGGTACGCCGATACCGATCTGGGGGCGCTGCCGGATAGCGCGCTGACGGACTCACGACGTTCGGTAGTGGGTTTCATCTTCCAGTTCTATAACCTCGTGCCGACGCTTACCGCCTACGAGAACGTGCAGGTGGCCACGGAACTGGTTGCCGACCCACTCGATCCGGCGGAGGCGCTGGCTATGGTCGACCTGGCCGATCGTGCGGGGCACTTTCCCGCCCAGCTCTCCGGAGGCGAGCAGCAACGGGTGGCCATCGCCCGCGCGCTGGCCAAGCGCCCCGAACTGCTGCTTGCCGATGAGCCGACGGGCGCCCTCGATCTGCCGAACGCCCGCAAGGTGCTTTCGATCTTGCAGGAGCTGAATGTCCAACATCATCTGACGGTGATGCTGATCACACACAATGCGGCGATCGCGGGCATCGGTCGCCGTGTGGTGCGGCTGGTGAGCGGGCACATCAGTGAGATCGGCGTGAACGAAACGCCCATCGCCGCGGGCGAGGTCAGTTGGTAGCCGCCCAAGATCTGCCATGCGGGCCCTTCAGAGAAAACTCCTTCGCGACCTGTGGGGCAACGCCGGGACACTGGCGACGGTCGTTGCGATCATCGCGGTGGGAACCGGCTCGTACATCGGTCTCGCCTCGGCCCAGCGAATCCTCACCGCCAGCCAGAGTGCTTACTATCGCGACTATCGCCTCGCCGACTTCTGGGTCGACGTCAAGAAGGCTCCTCTGACGGCCGTCGAGCAGGTGGCGGCCATGCCGGGCATCGCCGACGTGGAGCCCCGCGTCGTGTTCGATCTGATCATCGATCTGCCCGACAAGACGCGCCCGCTCGTCGGGCGCCTGATCTCGACACCCCCGCACGACTTTGATCGCACGATCAACGGCATCTGTCTGATTCGCGGTACCGGCTTCTCGCCCGGGCGCGACGAGGAAGTCATCCTCAGTGAATCCTTTGCCCAGGCCCACGGCCTCAGGCTGGGCGACAGGATTCATCTGATCCTCAATCGCAAGCGCGAATCCTTTGTGATCGTCGGCACGGCCATCAGCCCTGAGTTCGTATACATGGTGCGCGGCCAGGGCGACGTCGTTCCCGACCCGGAGCATTTCGGTATTCTGTACGTAAAGGACTCTTACGCGCGCGAGGTGCTCGACTTTAAGGACGCCTGCAACCAGGTTGTGGGACGACTTGTTCCGGGCGCCCAGCGCGACCTGGGGCGGTTGCTGGAACGGATCGACCGACTGCTGCAACCTTACGGCGTGATCCTGACCACACCCCGCGAGCGGCAATCGTCGCACCGGTTTCTTTCGGATGAGATTCGCGGATTGGGCATATCGGCGGCCATCATGCCCGTGATCTTCCTCGGCGTGGCCGCTCTTGTGCTCAACGTGTTGATGACGCGATTGGCCGAAAGGCAACGAAGTATCGTCGGCACGCTGAAGGCCATCGGTTATTCGGACCGACGCATTCTCGTGCATTTTCTGGGCTTCGGGTTGGCCGTTGGCATCGCCGGCGGTCTGGCCGGCAACCTGTTGGGCGTGACGCTGGCTGCGGTCATGGTCGAAATGTATAAGGGTTTCTTCCAATTTCCCGCGTTCGTGTACCGCGCGCACCCGCTCCTGCTGTTGACCGGGCTTGCCATCAGCGTGTTTTTCCGCGTGGCGGGGACGGCAAAAGGCGCCTGGGCCGTTCTGCGGTTGCAGCCGGCTGAGGCTATGCGACAGAAGCCGCCCGAGCGCGGCGGCGCGATCTTCCTGGAGCGATTCCACCGGCTTTGGCGATCGCTGGGGTTTCGCACGCACATTGCGCTGCGCAGCATGGCGCGCAATCGCATCCGAACGGCGACCGGCATCGTGTCAGCCGCGCTGGCCACGTCGATCATCTTCACGTCGCTGGTGCTCTACGACTCGATGTTTTACCTGGTGGACTTCCAGTTCGAACAGGTGGCGCGAAGCGACGTGGATATTGGCATGCGGGATGAACGATCGAACGAGGCGCTGTTCGAAGCCCGCGCATTGCCGGGCGTTGACTATGCCGAGCCGGTTTTGGCGCTGGCGTGCGAGCTGCGCAACGGCCCGATCTCGCGGCGCATGGGTGTGATGGGGCTGGCGCAGCAGCATCGCCTGACCACGCCGACGCAATCGGACATGAAGCCGGTGGTGATCCCACCCGAAGGGCTGGTTCTTTCCACGAAGCTGGCTGAAATCCTGCGGGTGCGGGTGGGCGACTATTTGGAGCTGGCACCCGTACGCGGACGTCCCCTGCCTCGCCACACCTTCGTGGCCGGTATTACGGAGGGGTTCCTGGGTCTGGAGTGCTACGCCGACAGGAGCTACCTGAGCCGATTGGTCGGCGAGAGTGCGGCGGTGAACTCGATTCAACTCGCAGTCGACCCGACCAGGAGCGATGCGCTGTATGCGGCGATCAAGCAACTGCCCAACGCACAGGGCCTCGGCGTGCGGGCCGACACCCGAGCCAGCATCGAGGAAACACTGTTGAGCACCAGCGCCTTTTCCCTCGGGCTGCTGGTGATCTTTGCAGGCGTGATCGCATTCGGCACGATGCTGAACAACTCCCTTGTCGAGATCGGCGACCGGCTTCGCGAGGTATCGACGTTCCGCGTTTTGGGATACCAGCCGGGACAGGTGGCCGGCATCTTCCTGCGTCAGAACCTGATTACGTTCCTGCTGGGTATCCTGCTCGCCGCCCCGCTCGGGTACGGTATGGTGTGGGCAACAGCGAAGGCGTACGACACCGAGCTGTTCCGCATGCCGGTCGTCATAAGGCCGACGGTCGCGCTGGCCAGCGCGGCGCTGGTGTGGCTGTTCGTGCTGGCGGCCCAATGGTTTGTGTACCGGCAGGTCCGCAAGCTCGACTGGCTGGAAGGCATCAAGGTCAAGGAATAAGGATCAGACGCATGAGAAAGAAATGGCTGATCGTTGGCGTAATCGTGTTGGGCGTCTTGGGCCTGATCGTATGGGCGCGACTCCAGCCCGACGCCACGGTAGAGGTGTTGCGCGCCCGCGTTCAGCCGGTTCGTGCCTACGTGGAGGAACAGGCTGTCACCGAACTGCCTTACGACCATCTGGTTTCGATGCCCATCGCCGGTTGGCTCGAGCCCATCCAACTGCGTGAAGGCGACCCGGTGAAGACAGACCAGGTCGTGGCCCGGCTCGACACCGAGGACCTCCGCGATCGCGTCACCCAGGCCGAGCAGAGCATTGGCGAGCTGGTAACCCGTTTGGAGGAGACAAAGGACCACCGCCTTGAAGAGAACGCCCTGGTCGAGGTGAACGCTACCGTCAAGGCCATCGATCAGACGGTCGAAGCCGCCGAGGCCAAGCTCGGGGCCGCCGAGGCCATTCGCGACTTTGCTGCGTCCGAGCTGGAGCGACTCCATCGCATCGCCGAAGCCGACGCAGCCGCCAACCGCGAAATGCGGCAGGTCGAAATGGCGTTCCGCAAGGCACGCGCCGATTACCAGAGCGACTTGCTCGAGCTGGCGGCCCTGAAAACCCTCGCAGCCGTCAGTTACATCGGCCCCAAGTTCATTAAGGACTATATCGATCGCAAGTCGTTCACGGCTGACCGGTATACCAAACAACTCGAACAGGCCCGCGTCGAGCTGGAACTGGCCAAGCGGAACCTCGGTCGGGCTGAGATACGCAGTCCCGTCGACGGGGTGGTCCTCCACCGCCATCAGACGCGGCGGCAGTTTCTACAGGCTGGCACGCCGCTGCTCACCCTCGGTCGCCTGGACGATATGGAGATCATTGCCGAGGTGCTCACCGAACGGGCCACCCGCATTCAGCCGGGCGATCCGGTCGAGATCTCCGGCCAGGCCCTCCCGGGGGGGCCGGTGGCGGGCAAGGTGCTGCGCGTGTATCCGGCCGGCTTCAAGAAGATCAGCTCGCTCGGCGTGGAACAGCAGCGTGTGAATGTGGCGGTCAAGCTCGACCAGCGACCCGAGCGACTCGGGGTTGGGTTCCGCGTCTATGTGCGGATCTTCTACGCCGAAGCGCCCGCCGCCTCGTCGCTGCCTCGCACCTGCCTGTTCCGCAGCGCGCGCGGGGGCTGGCAGGTCATGGTTGTGCGCGACGGTAAGGCTCGCGTGCAGGACGTGGAAGTGGGGCTGATGAACGACGACGTGGCTCAGATCAAGTCGGGCGTCGGGCCGGACGAGTGGGTCGTTGCCCAGCCGTCACGCGAGATCACGGAGGGAATGCGCGTACGCGTTGAGCAGCGGCAATGGGACGCCTTCTAAGCCGAGAGGCTTGCGCTGTGAGCGGTGCGGCGCTTCACACCGTTGGGCGATAAACGATCACCTGATTTGATCCTGACAGACAGACGTAAGAAAGAGTGGCAGTTCATGGACAGACACGCGTTGCAGCAGTTCGCCGTCGAGGCCGGGGCCGACGTCTTCGGCGTGGCCAACATCGAACGGTTCGATGAGTTACCCGCCGACAAACACCCGCGAGCCATCTTCCCCGAGGCCCGGTCGGTCGTCGTAATCGGACGGCGCATCATGCGCGGGACGTTGCGAGGCGTGGAGGAAGGCACCAACTTCACCAACTACTCGCTCTATGGCTGTGACTGGCTCGACAATCGGTTCGTCGCGCTGACTACGTTTCGCGTGACCGAATTCCTGGAGGATCGGGGCTGGGAGGCGGTTCCGCTGCCCAACCTGCCGCCGCAGGTACCGCCCATGGGAGTTTCGGTGCGGCCGGGTGCGCCGCCGCCCAACGTTATACTCGACTTCGACGATGCAGCCGTTCGGGCCGGCGTAGGCGAGATCGGTCTCTGCGACGTGCTGTTGACCCCGCGGTTCGGCCCGCGACAGCGGATTCAGGTGATCCTGACCGACGCCGAGATCGAGCCATCGCCGCCGCTCGACGAGCCCATCTGCCCGCGAAGCGATCCGTGCAAGGGTTTCTGCCCGCTGTCGGCGTACGGCGAAACTCGCGAGCGGGTCATTTGCGGCAAGACTATGACTGTAGCGGCTGTCGATACGCGCAAGTGCGCCCAGTGCAAGAATGGGGCGATGCCTAACCGTCATCACCCCGCCGGCCATTCCGATCGGCTGGCCGCCGTGTGCATTCGCACGTGCGTCGACTTTCTGGAACGCTCGGGACGGATCACCAGTCGGTTCCGCTCGCCGTTCCGCAAACGCGATGCGTGGTCGGTCACGCCGGATGTGGATTTCTACAAGGTCTGACGGAGCACAGCCGTGGCCGCAACTGGTCCCTCGACGCAACAGATCAAACAGTGTGCCTTGTCGCGCGGGCTCGACCTTGTCGGTGTGGCCAACATCGAACGGTTCGCCAACGCGCCGGCCAACATGCATCCAGCCGCCATCTTTCCCGAGGCGCGAAGTGTGATCGTCGTCGGCAAGCGGATCCCGCGAGGCACGTGGCGGGGCATCGAGGAGGGTACGCATTGGCCGAGCTACACGTACTTCGGCTATCACGGCCTGCTCAACACGCTGTTCATGCCGCTGCCGCTGTATGAGACGGCGTGTTTCATCGAGGATTTCGGCTACGAGGCCGTGCCGTACTATCCCGGCGTGCCCGAGGCTCAGCCGCCGCGACCACCGCTGCGTAAGGGCGCCCCGCCGCCCGACGTGCACCTGGCCATTCGCATCGCCGCCGTCGCTGCCGGGCTGGGCGAGATCGGCTGGTCGAAGGTGTTTCTCACCAAGCGCTTCGGGCCCAGGCAGAGGCTGGCTGCGATCATCACCGACCTGGAGCTCAAGCCCGATCCGCTCGTCGAGCCCAACAGCATCTGCAAGCTCGACATGGCGTGTGTGTGCGGCTGTCCCGGGGCGATTCCGCACATCCGCGAGGGCAAGGTCGTCGAGATCGGCATCGAGGACAAGACCTACCGTTGGGCCGACGTCGATATGGGCAAGTGCACGCTGATCTACCACGGCGGCGACCCGCGCGTCTCGCCGTTTATCCCAAACTCGCTGCCGGGCTATCACTTCGACGTGACCAGGCAGAACGTGTCCGAGCTGGCGGCATATAAACTCTGCTGGCCCATGTCGACCATCAACGCCGGGGCCAACGCCGAGTTCCCCTCCGGCCACGTCATCGACGGCCACGCCTATCTTCAGAAGTGGGGCGTGGGCGGCAGTTACGGCATCGAAGGCTCCCGCGGCTGCATGCGCAGTTGCTTCAACTACCTGGAACAGCACGACCAGATCGAGCAGACGTTCCGCGGCGGGCCGTTCGTCAAGCGCCCGCGGTGGCTGCTCGACGCGGAAGGCCATATCGCTCAGTGAACGGGCACCGCGCTGCTTGAGTGCGCCGTCCTCGACAACCGAATGTGCCGCAAATCACTTCTTCTCGATGCGTACCCGTGGGCGCCCTGGAATGTCTACCAACTCTGTGGCTAGCGTTTTGGCCTCGAATTCGCACGCCGTAAGCATTGGGGTCCACTCCGCCAACGGCTCTTCAACAAGCCAGGCGTCTTTCAACACGACAAGCCAGATATCTAAGTCCTTTGGCATGTTGAAGTTCATGTACCCCTGCACATTCGTCTGGCCCTGAACCTTAAACGGCTTGCCACACGGCCCCAAGTAGTGCCTCGGGTCCAGGAAACTGTATATCTGTGGAACCGATAAGATCTCCACTGAGGCCTCTGCGACCGGGTTCTGCGCCGCGCTATCGGTAAAGTGGACGGTGTACGACGACATGCAGCCCACGAGGAAGCACGAAGCTGCAAGTTCTACGGCCAGAAGCATCGAACAAGTCGCGTTTCTCATGTCTATTTTTACTTGATCCCGACTCGCTGGCTGTCCTGCCCGTGGGTGTAGCCGAACGGCTTGCCAGCCAGTGTCGGGCGGGGGACATGATGATGTTACCGACCTGCGTCGCCGGCGCCAACATTGAGAGCCGACGCATCGGCCTCAGCCAGGCATCACAGCGCTGCCGGGCGCTGGGGCTGGCCCGTCGCGGCGGCTTCGTCGGCGGCGACACATGCAGCCAGCGAGTCGAACGCCTCGCGACCGGTGATCTCCACGGGCGTGCCGTCGACGATCGATCGCAGGAACGACGCGACGCAGCCTCGCGTGCCGGTCACGATGGGCGAGTCGTCATCGGGCAACACCTGCCAGTCGTCTCGCCCGTCGAGCGCGAGCCGGTCGCCCACGATCATGCCCTTCGTGCCCACGAGGCGAAAATGATCGTCGATCGCGCCGGCCTTGGGCCAATGGGCTTCGTACGTGACCGTGACCTGCCCGACCGCCCCGCCCTCGAACCGATAGACGGCAGCCGTCGTCTTGGCCTTGGGGAACGCAAGCGTGCCCAGCTCGTTGCTGGCCGCCCACACCGCCGCGATGGGCCTGCCGATTAGGTAGCGCAGCAGGTCCACCTCGTGGATGCCCGAGCCCACCAACGCGGTCCGCCCCGCCTCGGCTGAGGCGTACCACGGCGCCCGTTGGAACTGCGCCCGCTTGTCCTGAATCGCATCGATCCGCAGATGGATGATCTCGCCCAAATCGCCCGAGTCGATCAGGCTGCGGATCGCTCGATACCTGGATCGATACCGCCGCTCGTGTGCCACCATGAGGATACGCGACTCCCGCTCGGCCGCGTCCACAATCGCCCGGCCATCGGTCAGATTCGTCGCCAGCGGCTTGGTCAGCAGCACGTGGCAGCTGGCTGCAAGACACTGCTCGGCATGGCGACGATGCAGATGGTCGGGCGTGACGATACTCACCGCGTCCAGATGCTCGGCTGCGAGCATCGCGTCCAGATCGGCGTAACCCTCAGCCACCGACGGACAGGCCGCACGGACGGCGTCGACGCGCTCCGCATCCGGGTCGCACACGACCAACCGCGCGACGCCGGGGTGTTCTGCGTACGCCTCCGTGTGGTGCTGCCCCAGGCCCAGCCCGATCACGCCCACGTTAAGCTTGCCGGTGCTCACCCGTCATCCACCTTTGCGAAGCAGCCTTCACATGCGGTGTCCGGCTTGCTCGCTAAAGCTACTGCTCGTCGGTCACGTCGCCCTGAAGCGCGATGGGACGCGGTCTGGTCGTCGGGCGGCTTACTATCGTCCGCGCGGTCGGCACGATGCGCCGCTGGGGTCGATCGGTGTGGACATCTTCCAGGAACTCCTGCAACACGCGGCCCTCACACTGGGCAGGCATGGGCAGGCCCAACAGGTGCGTCACCGTCGGCGCGACGTCGGTGGTGCAGACCTTGGCCTGCTCGGACTTCGGCAGTTGTGCACCCTTGCTCACGCCCGGACCGACCAGCACCAGCGTGCCGAACACCGATGCGACGTCTGTCTCATACGTCGGGATCATCGGCCCATGGTTGCCGCCGCCGCAGGGGAACACGACGCGCGTCTCGCCCATCCGCAGCACCTCAGGCCCCGACCAGCGGTAGCCGCCCGCGTAGCAAAACACCACGTCGCCGATGTAATCGCCCCACAGACCCACCATCGGTGCGTCGTCGCGCGACAGCACGAACGAGAACACGTGCTCGCCCGTGTCGGGGTCCTTCAGGTCGCGCATCACACGTATAACGTCGCTCCGCAGCCGGTCGTATTCGGTCTGCGGTACGATGCCGCCCTCTTCGCGACCTTTCAGGTTGATCCACAGGTGATTCTGAGCGACACAGACCTTACTGGCGGCCCAATCCACGTCGCGACCGTCCGCCGTCAGTGCAATCCACCCGCGATCCATGAACGCGTTGACCAGCGAGACGGCCTTGCTGTTGGCCGGCATGCCATGGTCGGACACCAGCACGAACAACGACTCGCCGTCGTCGAAGCGATCCAGGAACGCTCCGACAAAGCGATCGGCTGCACGGTAGTAATTGCGGACGACCTCCCAGTTTTCCTCCGCGCTGTCCTGCTCGTAGTCGGTCCCCGTCGGGTCCACCATGGGCACGAAGGTGTGGCCCATCGCGTCGAGGATGTGCCAGTGCAGCACCAGCAGCGACGCATCCCGGGTGTCCATCGCCAGTTGGGCCGCGCCCGACCACCACTTGGCCTCAGCCTGCATAACCTCGTCGGCGGTGGCGAAGTCGAGCTGTCCCTTGCAGTGCAGCCCAACCGACATCCCCGAATGCACGTATGGCCCGAGTTCGGCTACAAGCTTGCTGCCCAGAGCCCGATCGGAACAGAACCGCCCGTCGGCCGGAAATGCGTCACTACGATAGAGGCGCATCCGCCCGCCGTCCGGCGATACCGCCAGCAGCTTGAAGCGGCACGCCCCTTCCACTTCCTCTTTGTCGCCGACGTGAAACACCGCGCGCACCCAATCACTCCACTGACCGACGGACAGCGTTGCGACGGCGGTGGCTGCATCTTTACTTGGTGCGATCAACACCGTGTCGTACGACTTCCCCTTGGCCAGCACCAGCGCGTGGTACGTCGGTCCGGTGCCCTGCGTGACGGTGGCCACCGGCAGTTCGGCCTCGAGCGGTGGCTGCTTTGAAGGCGGCTGGTTCGACCATCTACTCGCCTCGGTCAGCGTAATCGGGTCGGTCGTATCCAACTCGGAGCAGTTGTGGTAGACGGTCGGCGCGGCCAGATCGAAGTACGATTGCGCGGGCCTGAACAGCCATTCGATAAAGACGGCTGCGTCGGTCGTCGGCGGATAGCCGGCGTAGTTCATCACGACACTGCGTCGCCCTGCCCGTGCCGCCGCCTCCCAGATGTACTCGGCCCGACACAAACCCGCGTTGAAGGCTTCATCTCGGTGTCCCTCCCACACGGGCTCGCCCGGTGAGTGGCTGCCCCATAGGGTCACGCCATGTGTGCCCGGCGTGGCGCCCGTGGCAATCGTATGCCAGTTGGACGGCGTTTGAGCAGGGATCACGCTCCGCACGCGCGAGAGACACCCTCGCTCCACCAGCTTGCCGATATTCGGCAGGATCCCTTCGCGCAGGAACTTCTCCGTCATGTTCGGCACCATCGCGTCCAATCCCAACACGAACGCTCGCTTCGGCTTCGGCATCGTCGGCACTCCCAAATGAACCAGTCGGTCGTCTCGCCGCCGTCATTCCACGTCCGGCAGATACGCCCCTTCCTCCTTCAGTCGCTGTCGCAGGCGATTGGTGTCGACGCTGTGCACATCGACATCGACTGTTGTAGCCGCGTGTGCCGCCGCCATGCCGGCCGCCTCGCCCATCGCCAGGCACACCGGCATGACCCGTACGCTGCCCTGCACCGTGCGGTCGCACGAGACAGAGCGCCCGGCCACCACGACGTTCCGAATGCCCTTCGGCGTCAGGCATCGATAGGGAACACCGTGCGATTCGCCCTCTTCGTAATGAATCGTCTGCTCGTCCAGTTGCGCCAGTTTCTCGGGGCTTCGCTGCCGTTCGGCAAACGCATGATGGATGTCGACGTAGTAGCAATTGCGGCAGATCTCATCGGCGAAACTGCGCCGCGCCAGGTAATCCTCTACGGTCAGTGTGTAATCGCCCACAATCCGCCGCGTCTCGCGAATGCCCATCAACCCGCCGGTGGCGACGAGAAACGCATTGCCGAATGCTTTCGGATAGAACTCGGCCAGTCCGTCACGGTAGGCGGCGGCCATCTTGCGGCCCTCGACCAGCGCCCGGCTGACACTGGCTGGATCGGTATTGTCTACGCTCCAAACGTGCCCGGCGTTGAAGCCCACCGTACCCGGGCCGATCAGGCTGTTGCAGCTATGATCGTCGGGGATCTGCGGGTACTTGCCGGATCTGAGGATATTCCATATCGGGCTGTTCGGATGGTTTGCGTGCACGCGCGGCCCGGTGCGGTAGGCGTACTCATCCACGTTGGTCAGCACGAAGCAGTGCGTAGCCGGCTGTAAGTCGCCGCCTTCGTCGCCCTGCTGATACCGCGCGCCCGCCCAGACGGCCAGATCGGCATCGCCCGTGCAGTCGACGTAGACCCTCGCCCTATAGGCTGACAGTCCTGACTTGTTGGCCACGACAATCGCCGACACGGTGCCCGCGTCGTCCGACTCGACCGCGCATAGGGTGGTGTTGAACAGCACCGACGCGCCGGCCTCCAGCACGAGATCGTCGTAGATGCGCTTGAGCAGTTCCGGGTCGATGGCGACCCAGTCGAGCGCATCCTCGTCGATGTGCGGCATGCCGCGCTTGCACGCGTTGAAGACCCGCTCGGCCAGACCACGGTAGATGATCTTTTGCTCGTCGGAGAACGGGCACCACGCCGGCACCAGCCCGTTGGTGCCCATCCCGCCCAGGGCGCCGGTGGCTTCGATCAGTAGCGTCTTGGCGCCTTCGCGAGCGGCTGCGGCCGCCGCCGTGCAGCCGGCCGGCCCTCCACCGACGACGATCACCTCCCATGTGTCATCCAGGTCGACCGTCCTGCTCTTCAGTGTGTACTCAGTCATCGTACGACCTCATCTTGCACCCGATCGCGATGAACTTCCGGGCGGCTGGAACCTAACCCTCCACCACCTCGCCCGGCAGCACATACAGCGGCTGGGGATACTTGAAGTCCTTGATCACCCTGGCCTTGAAGATGTTGATCTTGCCGTCGGCATCCAGCGCGCTTTGGCGTATCCAGCCGCCGACCACCTTGCCGAGGATCAGAGCGTGGTGGCCGATCGGCACCTCCTGCTCGAACGCAAACTCGACCGCCGCTTGGCATTCGGCGATCGACGGCGTCTTCAGGGCAACCCCGGGTTTGGCGGTCAGGTGGGCCTCGTCCAGCTCGCTGCGCGTTTCGGGGATCTTGTCGGCAAGTACAGCCAGGGCCTTGACCAGATCGGCCCCGGGAATGTTGATGACGAACTCCCGGCCACGCAGGATGTTCGCGTAGGTGTGGCTGGCTACCGAGATGGCTGCCCCGATCTGCGTCCGCGACAGGTTTGTGTAGGCGCCGAACACGCCGGCATTGACGATGCCCGACGCGTGCAGCGTGGTGATGATCATGGTGGGCTTGGTCGAAAGGTAGCCCATCGCCTCGCGGCCTCGTGTTTCCTTGTACATGTCATACCGCTCCGTTTTCAGCCTGTGGGCACCAAACTACTCGAACCGTTCGGGTAAGGCAAAAGAATCGCGCCTTCTCTGCCGCATTCACGGCACCACAAGCATGTTACGGGGCTTGTCTTCGCGCCGAAGACTTGCCGTCATCACGCGTTACGGAGATGATGGCCGGCTCGGTGGCTTCCGGAAGGAAAGCGGATGAATCCGGCAACCTCGTACGCACTCATAGCAGCCCTGTCGCCGGTGGTTCGCACGGCGAGAACCCGCGATGATCGAACTCAAGCAGTCGCAAGACGCCACACTCATTGACCTGAACGACTCATGGTTCTTTGTGTTCTCTCATGAAGCGCCTGCCGACCTCTATGCCCGGACCGTTACGGGATAGACGTGGGTGCCGAAACCCCTGTCATACCTTCGCCAGCGCCTGCTCGAGATCCTCCAACAGCAGTTCGGTGTTCTCGATCCCGGCTGCCAGTCGCACGGTGTTGGGCAGCACACCGAACAACATCCGGCGCTCGGGCGGGAGGTAGAGCATCGTCGTCAAATGGGGGATGCAGATCAGCGACTCGGTGGCTCCCAGACTCACCGCGTGGTAGATCGTCTTCAACGCATTGATGAGCCGCTTGGCGTCTTCCTGGTTTTGGCCCACGTTAAACGCCAGCACGCCGCCGAATCCGTGCTCCATCTGCTTGCACGCGACCTGGTGGCCCGGGTCGGACTTGAGCCCCGGATAGTTGACTTGCGATACTTTCGGATGAGCCGCCAGGTATTCGGCCATCGCTTGTGCATTGACCGCCATCTTCTCCGCACGCAAATCCAGAGTCTTCAGGCCGCGCTCGAGCAGAAACGCCGAGTGGGGGTCCAGAGTCGTGCCGATCGCCTGGCGCGTGAACCATAGCTCGTTGTAGTCGTCTTTGGGACCGGCGATCACTCCACCCATGAGGTCATTGTGGCCGCCCAGGCCTTTCGTGGCGCTGTGTACCACCAGATGCGCGCCGAGCGACAAGGGTTTCTGGTGATACGGCGTGGCGAACGTGTTGTCGACAACCAGCATGGCCCCGACCCGATCGGCGTGACGCCGGGTCGCCGCGATGTCAACGGTCTTGCACAACGGATTGCTGGGTGTCTCACAAAAAATCATCTTCGTATTCGGCTTGACGTGCTCGCCGACCGCGTCGCTGTCGGATGCGTCCAGCCAGGTGATCTGGATGCCCATCCGTTCGAGAATGAGCGCGACCTTGTAGTTCGCACCATAGACGTCATGGAAAATGATCAGATGGTCGCCAGCACTCAGATACGTCAGGTACACCATGGTGCATGCCGCCATCCCCGTGGTGCAGATGACGGCGTCGTCGGCCCCCTCCAGTCTGGCGATGGCTTTCTCTACTGTGCGTACGGTCGGGTTGTCGTCGCGATGATAGGTGTAGCCGTCGATTTCGCCGTCCGTGATCTGCCGCAGCACCTCGAAAGAAGCATACTCATAGTTCACGGCGTTGACGATGGGAGTAACCATCGGCCTGTTACCGTATGGGGTCAAGGGATCGTTGCCCATCACTCCTCCTTATCTGACGTTGGCGTCTCTGCGCCGGCATCAGATCGCTTGAAGCAACTGTATCACAGCTCTTGGTCGCACAGAGGCTACCCTTGACGAGTCCGTCAAGGGCCACTATTCAGACCAGTTTACCACTTGCTTCCCGTCGATGTCCACAGATACAGACCCAGGCGCCCAGGTGACTTGGTCCGACCCGTCGCGTCGATCCACCAGCAAAGTCACAGAATTGCCCTGGGCCCCCAGTTCGATCTGCCGCACGGCCGCTGAGCCGTCGGCCTGCACTGGCTCAAGCACCGCGGCAAACCGCACGTGCGTTCCGCATCGGGTGATCGCCGCTAACGGTACACGGTCGTCAACCGACTTGCCCGGCCCGTCGCCGACGTGCACTTCCGTGTCCCCACCCGCGGCCAGCAAGACGTGTGTCACACCAAGCTCGTCGGCAAAGGATACCGGCACGGGCCCATCCGTGTGCCCGCCACGAATATTCCGAATGTATTCGGCACCCTCGAAGTCATCATCCAACGTGGCCGGACGGCTGGCGCTGTCGCATGCGACGAGCTCGCCTCGATTGTGGTACAGCCATGTGAAGCGTCGGGGATAATCTGATGTCAAATCATCGACAACCGCCAGATACGTGGGCGTCAACACCAGCAACCGGCGATGCAACACGTTCTCGTAGCCGTTACGACATACAGCCGCCACAGCGGCGCAGCCTCCCCCCACAGCAAACAGCTCCAGTTCGCCGCCAACCTCAGCCTGCGACGCCCCGTCAACCACCACCGTATTATGGCTGACCGAGGCACGGTACCAATGCTTGTGGATCGGCAGCCGATAGGCCTGGCTCGCCGCCCGCCCACGGTCCACGCCCAGTTCGCGCCCCCAGCCGAAGAGCACAAAACTGAGCTTGTCGAAATGTCCGTGGAAGCCGCCGTGTGGCCCGAACGTCATCGCAGCCGTCAGCGCTGCGTCTCCCCAACTTCGCAGAATCGCATGTCCGGTGGACGCGAATACACAACTACCGGGTTGTTCAAGCGCGGCTTCGGTCAAAGGCCGCCCCGTCAAAATCGACCCGAAGGTGGGCTGCGAACCCAGCACGCGTTCAAAGCCGGCCTGCGGGTACGCCCGCCAGGCCCGTTCATAAAGACGCCTGACACCCGTTGCGTCCAGACGGGTGTTCGTGGCATCGCCAAATCGCGGCAGGGTCCCGTTGGCCATGCGGTACTGGAAGGGCAGCGCGAATGCTGCGCGTAGCCGCTGATGCTCCCACAAATTGACTCCCAGACGATCCGCTGCCTCCGCCGTCGCCACTAAGGCCTGTAGCGCGTAGAAGTGGTAACCCCAACTGTTCTCGTACCACATGCCCTCCGGCATGATCGAGGTGTCAAGCTGGAAGCGGAAACCGTGGTCCGGATCGTCGATACCGCGTCGCACCCACTCCGAGTCGCCCAACACCGCGCCGCCCCAAACCATCGCGGCGTTGTGCCACGTCTGCCAGTTGCTCTTACCCGCCTGGTGCCGCACGATCCCTTCCAGCATGGGGCGGATGAGCTTGTCTCGAATGGCCTCGTGGTCCTCACCCGTCAGAACAGCGGAGTTATGGATCAGGTCGTAGGTCGGGGCGATCCATCTCGTCAAACTGCTGGCCTCGCCCAATGTCTGACACATCAGCCGGCCGCCGCTCTTGGCGGCTTCGTCCCCGATTCGGGCCTGGTTGTCGTGAAACGGATACGCCAAATATCGCCGTGCGTAGCCTCGCAGGATTGAGGCGGCGTCCTCGGCAAAACGCCGATCGCCCGCAATTGCCCACGCCCACCCCGCCCGCCGGGCTCGCACCAGGTTTGCGGTGTGTCGATCGGTGAACAGCGCATCGTCGTAAGGAGGCCCGGAGTAGACCTTCCCGCATTTCGGGCAGCGATGGTGATGCTCATCGACAGTCTCCAGGGCAATCTGACACACATCGCACTGGTACCACTGATTATGTTGACCCCCACGGGGAGGGAAGACCACTGGCTGCTCGCGCGCGGCGGCCGCGTCGTGGATCAGTTGGGCCAAGAGATCATGCTTCGGCCCCGTCCCGCGCCATGCCGCCCGAAGCCGTGAGAGCTCCTTCGGGCTGACCGCCACACGCGGGAACGGCGCGTCGAGATGCAGATCGGTCACCGCTTCGCCCTCCTCTCTTCGCGCCTCGCGCCGATAGATGCGGAAATCATCAAACCGGGTTCGCGCGTCGCACAGGTACAGACCCACATATTGCCAGCCCATTCCCTCTCCACCGGTGATGGGTCGCTCGTCCACGAAACCGGACACGCGCCGACCGTCCACATAGACCGCCAGATTCCCACCCACGCGCTCCAGTCGCACGCGGTACGCTTTGCCGGCTTCGGGCTTGGGCTCCGGGCTCACGAGCACGTCACGCCGGCGGCGCTGGATCTTGATACCGTTGATCGAGCCGAACGAAGCGAAGTAGCCGTCGGCCTCCAACGCGACTTTCGATGCGTTGCACAACAACGCCGCCTCGAGGTGTGGAAACCGATCGCCGGGCCTACAACGTGCCGTTACCTCCACGCGCACGTCGCCACGTATAGGTACGTCCAAAAGAAGATAGCCGTCGCCACTCGACGCGCCCTCCAACTCTCCATCGATGAGCTGCCACAGACCGCCGGTGGCCATCCATCGCGTGGACAGCGACGGATTTTCGAAGGAATCCTCATATGCGAGTTGCCAGCCCGATTCGGACGCTGCGGCATCGCGCCCGTCGACGCCCTGGATGTCCAGTTCCAGCTTGGCCCCCAGCCCCCCCGTCCGGCAGCCGGCCCATAGCACGCCCGCCAGCACCGAGGCGCCGATCGCGATCCGGGCCCGTCGAGCCCTTACCACGGTCTGACTCTGTAGCTGTGTCAATACCAGCTTTCCTCGTAGGCCGTGTCGAGCATGGCCACGATGTTCTCCGGCGGCACGTCGCCCATGATGTTGTGTACCTGGTTGAATACGAAACCGCCGCCCGGCTTGAAGACGTCAATCAGCCCACGAACCGACTCGGACACTTCCGACGGACTTCTGACGGCCAGGACGTTCTGCGTGTCGCACCCGCCGCCCCAGAACACGATGCGGTCGGCGAACTCCGCCTTCAGCTCGCGTGGGTCCATGTTGTCGGCCGAGATCTGAACGGGGTTCAGCACGTCCACCCCGCAATCGATCAACATGGGAATCAACGGCTTGATCGAGCCGCAACAGTGATGGAACACCTTGCAGTCGCTATGGCGGTGAATAAAGTCGCATAATTGCTTGATGAACGGCGCCGTGATCTGCTCCATCAACGACGGGCGGCAGAACGGACCTGTCTGAAGGCCCATGTCCGCGTTGATGCAGACAGCCTGGATGTACGGGCCCATGGCGTCGAGGACTCTGCCCGCCTGCTCGATGTCCCGCCGGCAGCTTTGGCGGTTGGATTCGATCAGCTCATCGGGGTTGGTCAGCATCTTGCAGAGCCAATCAGGGTCTTCACTGAAATAGGCGCCGAATCCTATGTACATTGTGGCGTAGTCGGTGTCCTTGTAGATTCTCTCTGCCTCGCGAGCCGTAGCCGCCAGCCACTCCTGATCGCTGCACCCATGCCAGTCGGACAGCCACGAACCGTCGAAGAAGAATCCGCCAGCCGGCATTCGCATCCGGGCTACCGTCCCGTCCGGACGCGTTTGCTGGATCGACCACTCCCCGTCGGCGCTTCGTTGCGGTCGGAAGGCGGCGGGAACGACAAACTCGTAGTCGTCCCGCGGGCGCCACCTCGCCGTCTGCGGCCAACCGGAATGCAGAAGCATGCAGTCGCAATGGAACCGCTCGAGGACGTCTTCGTCCACCCGCGCCAGGAATTGCACCACGTCGGGAATCGTGATGTGATCGGTCGCCAGACCCAGATGCCTGCGAAGGTTCCAGTACGCAAACGCCGAGATGCCCGTCGAGTAGTGACAGCCCAGGTCAATCGGCATGCGGTCGGTCGGCTGGCGGTTCAACGTGCGAATGACCCGCTCTCGCGAGGTCATCGTTTCAGATTGGTGTGGCTTATCCGTGCTCATTCTGCATCACAACTGTTGCCTGGTCAGGCCAAGTGGTACCCCATGGAGGACGGGTACACAAGGGCAGGCCGCCTTCATGCCGCACCGAACGAATCATACCCAACCGACCGGCCTGATCTTCGCGCCTTGCATACAGTTCGGTATGCTGCCATCGAAAGGGGGGAGATGTCCAACGCCCGCCAGCGGGAGGAGACGCGACAATGGAGCTGACACTTGCTCTGTATTTCATGACCGCCTTGACTTACTCCGTGGGCGCAGCGCCCACGACAACAACACAGCCAGTCGCCGAGACAGCCCGGCTTCAGGCCTTCTATCGAGAGGGGCAGACCTTCATTACCTGGACCGAGACTGACGACGTCGACCACGAACAATACGTCCTCTACCGCAGCAACGCGCCGATCACGCTCGACACGCTGACCCGCGCCGTCAAGATGGCCGTCGTCAATGAAGGTTCCGGGGAGTATGCCAGAGAGGCTGGTCTGAAAGTCCTGGCCAAGAAAACCGGAACCGACGGGTACGGCCAACGGTTCATTATCCGCGGCAACCCCGCCAACGATCTGAACGCGCAGTTAGCCCGGCGAATTGGGCTATTTGTCCGAACGGTCAAGAAGCCCGGTAAGCGCTACTACGCCGTTCTGCCGACCGTCGGGGGCCAAGCGCTGCCCGGCCGATTCGCCGTCCTGTCCGAGCCTGTCGTCGAAAGCGTGCAGCTTCCCGGCGCCGTGCTCGTCTGGAAGCACCCCGACGGCAAAGCGGCCGTCTACACACATTTCACCGACGGTGAGACCTGGGACCCGTCCAAGGAAGGCAACGCCTACAACTTCGGTGTCGCCGTCCCCGCCGACTACGACGGCAGCAGGCCGCTGCCGGTGGTCATCGGCACCCACGGGATGAGCGGAAGCTACCGCGCCGCCGACTTCTCGCGCTACTGGGGCGCGCTGTGGGCCTGGCCCTGCGACCACTCGGGGTCGTGGTTCTTCGGCATGACCAATCGCGACGGAACCAAGGTGATCAACTACACCGAGCAGCGTGTACGCTGGCTTGTCGCTTGGCTTGGCGCCGAACGGAATAACCAGTTCTGGCGGATCGACCCGCGCTTCTTGCACGGTCACGGCCACTCGATGGGCGGCACGGCCTGCATCGCCTGGGCTCTGCGGATGGGCGACCTGTTCTGCACCACCGTAAGTTCGGCCGGCGCGACCATCCACCGACGAAACGGCAAGTGGGTCAAACAGGCCGAAGGCCTGTGGGGTGGTGTCGATACCAATCTGCCCACTCCCAATGGAACAGGCGTTTGGGATCACCAGGATTACGCCCAGTGGTCGCTCGCCCACATCGGTGCCGAAACGGCCTTCCTGCTGCTCAGCCATGGCAAGCAGGATAAATCCGTGCCGTTCGATCCCTTCCCCGATTTCGTCGACGCCTTACAGCGGTCGAAGCGGCCCTTCGTCGCTCATTGGGACCAGCGCGGCCACGGCGAGGCCAACTTCCTTACCGTTCGCAACGACCGCGCGGGCGGGTTCAAGATTCCCATCGATCAGTCGCTGCCCGCCTTCGCCAATGCCTCCAACAACGACGACCCGCGAAACGACGGCCAAGGTATGGTCAACGGCTACCTGGAATGGTCGGCTCCCGGCAACGATTTCGACGTCGGCAGCGCCGAAGACGATTTGATCGACACACCGTCTCTCTACGCTGTAAACATCCGGTCGCGCAAGGGACAGGCTACCGTCGATGTCACACCGCGCAGGCTCCAGCGGTTCAAGCCCGTCTCGGGCAAGCTCTATAGGTGGGAGAACATCGACTTCAGTGACCCGGCCCAGCCAGCCGCTGTCGACGCCGGCCAGGTCAGAGCCGACCGCTATGGATTGGTCACCGTACGGAACTTCCGCCTCGGCGACCAGGGATGGGGCAACCGGCTACGCCTGACTCCCGTTCGCTAATCCAGGCGTACGACCGATTCGTCCACCATGGCCCGACCAGACGCCGCCGGCGTGCATGACACGCCTGCGGCGCCTATGGATCGTCTACGGCTTGATCGGCGCACGATCGGCCATGTTGCTCTTGACCACGCTGTAATCGGCGGTGGTCACCCGACCCGAGCCGTTCAGGTCGTAGCGGGCGTCGGTGTACTCGGCCATGTGTGCCTTGACCTCGCTGTAGTCGGCCGTGGTCACCCGTGCGCTGCCGTTGGCGTCGCCCAGGAGGGTGCACACGTCGAGCGTAAAGGGCTGCACGTCCAGACCGGTCACCGGCGTGACGCGGTACCACGTGGCCGGGTCCTTCGTCAGCACGTTGCCGTTTTCCTTCGCTTTGAGCGTCACGCCGTCCGGCTCGATGCTGTACGTCAGCGACCCGCCCACGTCGCTGCCGCCCGCGATCGGCACGACGCTCAGCGCCGCGCCGCCCGGCAGTGCGGTCGGCCCGCCGAACGTCAGTAAGATCACGTTGTTCTGCGTCTTGGGCAGCGTGCCGTCGGCGACCGGCTCGCTGGCCACCAGGACCGGTATCGGCGGCGCCTCAATCACTAGCGTGTGGTGCCCGGCCACAGCCACGCTGAACGTTACCGTTCCGGCCGAACCCGAGCTGCCGACCACGTCGCCGTCGATCCGCACGACCGCTCCGGCAGGAACGTCCGGATCGCTGACCGTCACACTCACGCCGGCCGCATACGTCTCGATCGCGCCGGCCAAATCCATCAGACAGAGCGTCACCGCACCGGACGCACTGAAACCTGCGCCGGCGAAGTCCAACGACGTGCCGTTCTTGGCAATGAACCCATCCAGGTCGCCCGTTCCCGCCTTGCGAACGAAGCCCAACTCTGCGTCTGTGCTCACGCCCTCAATCGTCACCGTTGTGTAAGGTTCGTCCTGGCTGAAGAACAGATCGTCTGTGCCCACCGTGCAGGCGTGTTCCCCCGACAACGGGGCGATCGACGGCAAAGCTTGAGCCACCTGACGCGGATACAGCACGGTGAGGTATCGGTACGAGCTTGCGCCCGACGTCTCGGCGATGAGATAGGGGACCGTCTCCTCGAACTCGGTGTACGCCGAGGCGAAGAATGGGTAGTACTTGCCCGAACCCGTCGAGATCGTCAGGCCTTCGGGCTTGACCACGTGCACATTCAGCGTAACGTCGTCGCCGCCGATGTCGCTGGGTACTGTCCATTCGCCTTGCTGGTCCGTTACGCTGAGCGTGCCGCGGCAGTGCCAGGTCGGCGCCGCCTTGCGCGAGGTGGTAACCATGTCGACATCGTCGATCACCACGTAGTACGGTGCCGAGCCGCCGGCTTTGCCGACGAACAGCACGTTGCGCGTGAACCGTGGGTCGTTGTCGTACCAGTAGTCGTATGTGCCTACGGCGATGCCGACCTGCTCGCCGATCGCCCGCTCCATCCCCCCGTTTCCGCTTCCGCCCCAGCCGCCGTCCTGCCGGTCGGCTACGATTTCGAATACACCATTGTTATTGCGGTCGGCGATCAGCGTGCTGGCGGCTAGGGTAGCGTCCTGCCAGTCGGCGATAAGCCCGCCCGAATCCGAGTACCCGGGCGAGACGAGCAGCCGCGTGCCGTACGCCGTCAATTCGATCGCGCCGCCGTCCATGTGTTCGTGGCTCGAGTACGGCCAGCCGCACTGTCGGCGTGAGTTCAGCGCCAAGTGGATGTCGTCCGCCGCCTCCATTCCCGAGCGAAGCACAAACGAGCCTGCGCCGCCGCTTGGATACCGCGCCGGTAACACGGGGCTTGGCGGAGTGGCCGTGATCCCGTTCCATACCGACTCTTCCACGGCACAGATGGCCATGTCGGCGTCGTACGTCGTGACCGTGTACTTGGGTCCCTGGTAAGGATGGTTCGCGACTGTGGCCTCGTACCCAGACTTGGCCCAGCTCTTGGCCTCGGCCTCGGTGGCTGGCATCAGCCCAGCCGCAAGAGGAAGCGCCGTGGTCATCATCATGAAGCCGCCCGTCAGGCTCGAGTCCTCGAACTGAAGGATTGTCCCCAACGGGCTTGCCGTGCAGGCGAGCGTCTTATGCCAGCGGATCAAGCGCGCGTCGGCCCAGTAATCGGTCGCGCCCGTCTTGCGCATCGCCAGCAGAGTATGGAGCATGTTGTACCAGCCTGTTGCCAGATATCCTTGCGACTCGTCGTAGAAGCCGTCGGAATCGAAGGCCGCGCTCAAGCCGTCCTCGATCGTTGCCACGCACATGTTGTAGTAACTCTGAGCCCACGTCGTGGTAGTCGGTCCGATGGCCAGACTGATCAGGCCCATTCCCGAGCCGGTCTTGGTGCCGACATTGCCGCCCCACCCCCAGCCCCCTGCCGCCAAGCGGCTATAGCCGTCCTGGGGCATGTCTTCCATGTCACCCTCGAGGGCGATCTTGTCCGCGTCGGTCAGCACCGTGTACGCCATGTCGTACGCCAGCCCGCAGTGCATGCCGATATCGCTGGCGGTCATCTCCGCACCCCACGGGTCGGCGGCTCCGACCCATCGCTTCCACACCAGACACAAACGTGCTCTATCGAGGTACGCGGTGTCGTTTTCCACCAGTCCCACAAAGGCCAGGTAATGCGCATCCTGAGCACGGGCATACCACGTGCCCGACCAGTTGTTATAGGGAAACGGCGCGATCGGATCGGCCAGCGCCGCGTCGGCTTCCGACTTTAGCTCACCATACCATCGGGCCCACGGGTCACCGGTGATACGCGTACGTATGGCCGGCAGGTCGCTGTCGGTCAGAAACAGACGCGGGTGAGAACCGGTGTTCAGCGGCGTGCGGTCGGGGTAGATTCGGCCGGTGCTTTGCGCGCCGCTCAGGTCCACCGGCGGGTTATAGACCGCTACCGCTCGGATGTATTTTCCGTTGACGCCGTTGTAACGGTCAGCTTCGACCCCATTGGGATCGTACTTGACCACCTGTCGGTGCCTGCGGTCGGCCACCCACACCAGGTCGGAGTTGTAGTCAATGTCCAGGTCCTTCGCTTCATCGAGCGTCCCCAGCCCGAAGCGGGCCAACTCGGCCGCGGGCGAGCCGCTTGCCGCGACGTGAACGACCTCGGCCGACGTGCCCGTTCCAATGATCAACCATACCGTCGCGTCGGTCTGGTCGATGCATATGTCCTGCACATTTTCGCACAGGTAGTAGTCCGTATAGAGTCCGCCGCCCGCGCGCAGGTGGAGGATCTTCTTGGGCGAAGCCGTATCTTCGACCCAGAACGATCCGTCATGCTGATACACGTCGATACGTTGGGCGAGCCGCGCCGTGCCCGTTGCGTAGCCGCCCAGTCGACTGCCGTCTTGATAGCTCTGCACGCCGATCGAACCGTCGCCGTAGTTCGCGCAAACGGCGTTGCCGCTGAGCAGATCGACTGCCAGGGCGTGCATGCCGGTGGTCCGTCCCGGGCTGACTGCCCACGGCACGCTGCCGTCGGGCAATACGCGGTAGAGTCCCCAGTCGCCGTACTTGTCGCTTTTGACATAGAGCCCGCCGCCCACCGCCGCCGGCGCTAACGCGATCGAATCGAAGGGCGGCACGTTACCGGTCGGGTCCGCCGACAGGTCGGCCAACACCGAGTGTGTCCCGTCGGTCGCCACGTGGTAGACCCGACCGTCCTTGCCGGCCACCCAGCACGACCCGTCGTTCGGATCCACGGCAATAGCCATGGGGTCAGCGGGGAAGCTGCTCGTCTGGGCCAAGACTGTCCCGTCACCCGACGCGATCAGCACGAGCCCCATGCCTTCCTCGGCGTACCAGACGTCGCCCAGCGAGATCGCCGCTGCCTGACTTGCCAGCAACGCCAGCACCACCCCAGCCGCCCATCCGTACACTGTCCTGCGCCTAGTCATGTCCCGTGCCTCCTAGCGACAAAACGTACCACCTGCGCAACTCAATGCTGATTCCGTCCGCAAAAACTGTGCCGTGCGGTGCCGCGATGCACGTTGGGGTAGAGAGATCTCGTAAGGCCTTGTTTTGCAGAGAGTTAGCTGCGTGGCTGTTGCCGGCGGGCCGCGATCCTTGAGCGAACCAGACGTCTTTCTGCGTTGTACCAAACCGGCGTTCAGGTCTATACCAATTGAGCCCGAGATGCTAACATCATATCGGAGTTGGGTTTACCGGCCTTAGGTGTCGTCGCGCCGTCTCAACGAGGCAGTTCCCCAGTTCGCTATGTTGGGTGGTCAGCGAGTGAAGGGCAAGGAGCGCACCACGAGGGTTCGTCGAATTGCAGCGCTGCGAAGATGACCACAAGCAGGCATTCGCTGGCGATCGAAGGCCGGTCTACCTGCGTCTGGCCGGTGAGATTGCCAGGCAGATCGTCAACCGCAGGTTCCCCGTCGGAGGCAAACTGCCCCAGGAACGGGAGTTCTGCCGACTGTACGGCGTGAGTCGCGGTACGATACGGTCGGCCTTGCAGTTGCTGGAGGCCCAGGGTCTGGTCGTTCGTATGCGGGGAAAGGGCACGTTCATTGCGGCCGGGCAACTCCGGCCGCCTCGATGGTTCAGCACCGCGGCTGAAGTGCTCATGGTGCAGTTCGGCCCGGACAGCGCCGCGGGTACGAGCTACTACGGGCGTATTGCCAAGGGCGTCGGCCAGGCCGCACGTGTCCTCGGTCTGGAGCTGACCACGCGGCAGATCGCCAGCCGTTTCCAGACGCCGCAGGATGAATATAAGCTGCCGCGCCCCGCGGAGATTTGTGGCGTTGTCCTATGTGGCACATTCGATCATGCGTACATCGAGTTGTTTCGCTCCGAGGACATCCCGGTCGTTGTCGTGGACTTCTGGACGCACGACGGGCAGACCGATAGCGTGTCTGTGGACATCGAGGGGGAAGCCCACATGGCTGCGGAGCACCTGGCGAGGCTGGGACACGCCACGGTGGGCTTCATCTGCAGCGGCCGCTATGACGCCCAGGATCAACGCAGGGGATACGATCCCGATGTCTGGCGGATGCTGGATAACCTCCGCCGAGCAGCGCAGCGGCAGCGCGTACAACTCCGCGACGAATGGGTCGTCACCACTTCTGCACCCGGCCGGCAGTTCGATCGAACGGTTGTACAGTTTCTGATGCTTCGTTCGCGGCCGAGCGCCGTGATTTGCTTCGATGCCGAACTAGCCGGTCGCACCCTCAAGGTGGCCGAGCAGAACGGCGTGCAATGCCCTCGTGACCTGTCGCTTATCACCCGCGGTGCGCCCGGCGATGAGCGGATCTCAGGCCGAGAAATGACCTCCCTGGTGAGCAACCCTGAGCTGATGGGCCAGACGGCCGTCAAACTGCTGGTGGAGCGAATCAACGGTCAGCGTCGCTCCGCTAACAAGGTGGCGGTCAGCTCCCGACTGCATGTTGGCCACACCACCGGCCCGGCGCCGTTTGGTCTCTGACCGATCCGTTCGCGATCCCCACCACTGGAGAATGGAGACTCCGCGAGTGGGCGCCGCCTGATGATAGCTCAGGTGCCATCGTGCAGGAGTCGCTCAAGCAGTTCGGGCACCGACACCGTGGCGAACGCGGTCGCCAGATCGGATATTGCGTATGGGATGATAAGCTGTTCGTTATGGATGATCGAGCCGCATGAGTATACAACGTTGGGTACGTAACCTTCGCGCTCCTCGGAACTCGGCACAAGCAGCGGCTTCCGGAGGCGCCCGACGATGCGCGACGGGTCGTCACGGTCGAGCAACATGGCGCCGATGCAATACTGACGCATGGGCCCCACTCCGTGTGTCAGCAGCAGCCAGCCGGCGTCGGTTTCAAGCGGCGAGCCGCAGTTGCCGATCTGCACTAGTTCCCAAGGCTCGCGCGGCACCTGTAATGGTTGCGCGTGGTTCCACGTGTAGATACTGTCAGACCGGAGCAGGTAGAGGCTCTCCCCGTCGTGGCGGGATATCATCATATAGGCCCCACCGACTCGGCGAGGGAAGAGGGCCATCCCTTTGTTCCTGACATATTTGCCGTTGAGCGTGCGGACGTGGAACGTCACAAAGTCGCTCGTCTCCAGAAGCATCGGCAGCATCCGCGAACCGTTGTACGCGGTGTAGGTGCCGCAATAGCGGGCGGCCCCGTCCTCATGATGGAAGGTCACCAGGCGCAGATCCTCCATCCCCTGCCGTTCGTACTCGGTGGCAGGGAAGATGACGATCTCGGCGGGAAGGCAGTCTGAAGGGAAGGACAGTTCGTAGTTGGCCTCGGCCAGCCAGACCATGTCTGCCGCCATCGCTTTGAAGCCCGGCCGCGTGCCGGCGTGCCGGCGCGCCTCGTTGACGGCCTGACGCAACTGCCTGGAGCTGAACGTATCGGGGAGCAACTCAAGAACGGTCGCATCCATGTTCTCATAGGCACCGAGTTCGCCAAGCTGTCGCCGGAACCGCTCTTTCTGGAAGGGCCTGTCCGGCTGCGGCTTGGTCGAATATGCGTATCGCGGCGGCGGATCAAACGTGATTCCACCCTCCGCGTCGATGACACCGCGCCGAAAAACGATCGAGGAAACATGACCCTCGCCGGTAGCCCGAAGACTCAACAGAAAGCGCATCGATCCCACCGGCAGTCTGCTCTGGTCGGGATGGACGACGATGGATGGGTTGAAAAGGGCTGCTGACTCGATGGAGTACTCGAAAGTGAAATACGCACCGATCAGCAGCTGACGCGCTTCGGATGGTGCCTGCTCCAGCCTGACCTGACGGGCCACGTTTTGGTAGTTGTCGATGAAGGCCGCCCGGATATTGCGGTGACGAGCGGCGAAGTTCTCCATCACTTCCGACAGTTTGCGCTCAACTTGCTCGTCGGGTAAAGCCATTAAGCGTTTCAGGATAGAGCGTATGCGGCGCGGGCTGCGGAAGTCGAGGTAGCGCGTGATCACCCTCCTGTCGTCCGACTCGAGCCGCTGCACCCCGCGTGTCACGCGCACGGCTG
>CBFCZG010000007.1:0-31175 GCA_965602375.1 uncultured Phycisphaerae bacterium
ATCAGGTGCGTGTTCGCAGCGACTTCGGGGCGGCCAAGCACGGGACGGAGATCGCGGGCCATAAAGGCGACCCAGCCCGGCGCGGGCCGTTCGACAAAGAGCAGGGCGTGTTTACCTATCGCACGTCGGGCCAGGCTGGTCCGTCGACGGTGGGTAACATGACGGTCGGCACGGTGGTCGAAGCGGGGGCGGCCGTGCGCGAGTTGGCATGCGGCGATCGGGTGCTGCTCTACGGGGGGTTTCGCCAGACACACGTCCGCGCAGAGGATCGGTGCTGGAAGCTGCCGCCGCAGATGTCGTGGCAGTCGGCGGTGTGTCTCGACCCGGCCGACTTCGCCATGGGGGCGATACGCGACGGTCACGTGCGCGTGGGCGATGCGGTGGCGATTTTCGGCATGGGCGCGATCGGGCTGATGGCTGTGCAGCTTGCGCGACTGGCGGGCGCGTCGCCGGTGATCGCGGTCGAGCCGCTTACGCATCGGCGGGAGCTTGCTGCTCGGCTCGGCGCAAATGTGGTTTTCGACGCGGCTGCGTGCGATGCGGGCTTGGAGATCAGAAAGGCCACCAACAACCTGGGCGCCGATGTGGTGATCGAATACAGCGGCAGCGCGGGGGCGCTTCAGGCGGCGTTGCGCGGGGTGGCGTATGGCGGCACGGTGGTGGCGGGGGCGTTTCCCGGTCCGTACGGTGCGGGGCTGGACTTGGGGGCTGAAGCCCACATCAACGTGCCCAACATCGTGTTCTCGCGCTCGTGCAGCGAGCCGAACCGTGACGCGCCGCGATGGCGCGAGCGCCGCGTCCAGGACGTGTGCCTGCGGCTGCTTGCCGAGGGGCGAATCGGCGGCGACCAGATCGTTGCGCCCGTGGTGAACTTCGAAGAGATGCCCGAGGCGTATCCGAAGATCATGACCGAGCCGGACGTGTACATTAAGCTGGGGTGCAGGTACGAAACGGGCGCGTAGCCCTTGCGACGCGATCGACGGGCGCAAGGGCCGCGTCAGTCGAGGAAGTCAGCATAATCGGTGGGCCGTCATGCGAATCAAGCAATCTTTCTGCTACATGTTGTATCAATCAGAAGGTATGAGCCTGGATTCGCTGCTGGGCTACGCAGCCCGCATCGGCTATGCCGCGGTGGAGCTGTGGCAGCCGGGCGACGATCTGGAGCAACTCGTCAAGCTGGCGCGCAAGCACGGTTTGATTGTGGCCAGCATGTCGGGCCATCAGTCGCTGGCCGATGGGCTGAACAAGCGATCGAACCATCCGCGAATCGAGCGGGAGCTGATCGCGTCGATCGACCGGGCGGCCGCGCTGGGGATTCCGGGCCTGATCGTGTTCAGCGGCAACCGTCAGCCACATCTCGACGAGGTGTCGGCCATCGACGCCGTGGCTGACGGCTTGAAGCGCGTGGCCGACCGCGCCGAGGCCAAGGGCGTGAACCTGAATCTGGAGCTGCTGAACTCGAAGGTGAACCATCCGGGCTATCAATGCGACCACACGGGGTGGGGTGTGGCGGTGTGCGAAAAGGTGAACAGCCCGCGCGTGAAGCTGCTGTACGACATCTACCACATGCAGATTATGGAAGGCGACGTCATCCGCACGATCCAGGAGAACATCCAGTGGATCGGCCACTTCCACACAGCCGGCGTGCCGGGCCGTCGCGACTTCGACGAAACGCAGGAACTGAACTACACCGCCATCTGCAGGGCCATCGCGGGGACCGATTACGATCTGTACGTGGGGCACGAGTTCAAGCCCAAGGGCGACCCGGTCGATGCGCTGCGGGCCGCGTTCGCGACTTGCGATCAGGAATGACGAGGGTGAACCCGTCTCAAGATCGGTGGGACAAGACGTCGGTCCGTTGGTGTTGGAAGGGACGGGCACGCGCTCTCCCCTTCGGGTCGCCGCTAAACGGGAATTGAGACACGCTTGAATGACACGCGCGGTGGTGTAAGAAAGAGCACTGCTTGAAGCGGTGGCACACGGAGAGCGGCAGACAGGCAGCAGAGCACACGGATATCCGCAAGACACTGCTTGAAGCAGTGGCACACAGGGGGCGGGGGCACACGGCGGAAGGTATTAAGACATGAATGCAAGCAGCGAAGCGAGGCCGTCGGAGTTGTATGGGTTGCTGGGCGAGCTGCCCGAGCGCGATCGGCCGATCTCGGCGACCACGATCGGGCAGGAGCAGCACGAGCTGTACGTTTTGGAAAAGCTCATGCTCGATCTGAACGAGATGGAGCCGGTGCCGGCCTACTTCGTCAGGCCCAACGGCAAGCACGAGCGGCGCCCGGTTGTGCTGTACAACCACGCGCACGGCGGCGACTACGTGCTGGGCAAGGACGAACTGCTGAACGCCCGCCACGCCATCCAGCAGCCTCCGTACGCGGTCGAGCTGACGCGGTACGGCTGGTCGGCGCTGTGTATCGATCACTTCTCGTTCGGCGAGCGGCGTGGGCGAAGCGAGACGGCGCTGTTCAAGCAGATGCTTTGGTCCGGGCGGGTGCTGTGGGGCATGATGGTCTATGACAGCTTGCGGGCGGTCGACTATCTGGTGTCGCGGCCCGACGTAGACGCGGGGCGGATCGGCACGCTGGGCCTGTCGATGGGCAGCACGATGGCCTGGTGGCTGGCGGCGCTGGACGAACGGATCAAGGTGTGCGTCGACATCTGCTGCCTGACCGACTTCGACGCGCTGATCGAGACCAACGGGCTCGACGGGCACGGCATCTACTACTTCGTGCCGAACCTGCTGAAGCACTTCAATACGACGCAGATCAACGAGCTGATCGTGCCGCGGGCGCACCTGAGTCTGGCGGGCAACTTCGACCCGCTCACGCCGCCTGTGGGGTTGGACCGCATCGACGCGGCGCTGCGAGAGGCGTATCGCCAGGCCGGCGCGCCCGAGGCGTGGAAGCTGTTGCGCTACGACATTGCCCATTTCGAGACGGCGGCCATGCGGGCGGAGGCGGTGGCGTTTTTGCAGAAATGGCTTTGAACGATACGTTCCGACTGTCATATGATGTGTGCTGAACCAGAGATGAAAGAGCCAACCATTATCTATCTGCGTGGGCCTTCGAGTTCCGGCAAGACGCAGATTGCGGAAGAGCTTCAAAAGCAGTTGCCCGATTTCTTCCTGCGCTTCGCGCTGGATACGATCTTCGACGGTTTTCCCAAGAGCGTGCTCCGCCGGAAGTGGGAAGGACAGGATTTGTCCGATATACGCTGTCCTTCTGTCGGTCGGGGATACCATGCGTGTGTTCACGCACTCGCGAGTACCGGATTCAACCTGATCATCAATGACGACTTGCCGGACGACGTCGTTGGGACGTATATGGCAGACATCATCGAGAGGTACAACGTCATTCTAATCAGCGTTCACTGTCCGTTGGACGAACTGACAAAGAGGGAGTCGCAGAGACCCGATCGGACGTTCGGATCTGCAAAGCGCGGCTTCGAGACAATTCGGGACCGGATCGAGTACGACCTTGTGATTGATTCGTCACAGCAAACTCCAGACCAGGCGGCGAGTGAGCTCGCACGTTTCCTTGTGGCGCACCCTCGGTACCCGCGGGGCGGCGTGGACAAGAGCGACAGTCAGTGAGCAGATCTGCGGTGATGGCACCTGCTGAGAAGACACTGCTCAAGGGCCCGGCGCGGCACACGGCGCCAGAGTGTTCGCACACTTCCGTCCCCCGCCGCGGCGGCACGTGGCACCCACCCAAGGCACTGCTTGAAGCAGTGGCACACGCGGCGCGGATCGGGCGAGCGGTCAGGCGTGTTCGATGGTGATGTCTTTGCCATCGCCGACGGCGGCCAGCACGGTGGCATCGCCGTCGACCATGCCCACCGGGTTGACCGCGCTGTAGGCGCGGGGCTCGTCGGCATGGCTGGCGGGCGTCTTGCCCCAGAAGATGCAGAACGCCGAGCCGGCGGGCCAGTAGGCCAACTCGCCCACCTTCATTTCGGCCCTGGCGTCGGGGACCTGTGAGTCTTTCACGGCGATGGAGAAGTAGATCTCGTCGCCCCAGCGGTTGACCTGCCCGCGAATCGGCAGGGCGGCGGCGATCCTGACGGCTGTGGGCGAGTCGTTGAGGGTGGCGGTGAGGGTGACGCCAGCGGCGGAGATCGTGATAGGCGTAGGCATGGCAAGGCTCCTGGCGGACTTGGGACGACTTTTGGCGAACTTGCGCGGCCATTGTGACACGCGGGCGGCGTCATGCAAGAAGGGTGTGGAGGTCAGGCTTGCCCATCTTGTCCGCCTGGAAGCCCGGCGGCGACGGGATGGGTCGTTGACCCGACTCGCATCGGGCTTCTAGAATCGACCCGCCTCGACCACCACATCGCGGCTGAGAGGACGAGTCGGTGAGCGATCAGCCAGAATCCAGGCCGGAAGAGCCACAGGTGCGCATGTCGTTCGGCGAGCACCTGGAGGAGCTGCGCTGGCATCTGATAAAGGTGCTGATCGGGGCGGGTGTGGGGCTGGTGGTCTGCTTCGTCTTCCGCTCGGAGATCATGCTGTGGCTCATGCGGCCGGTTTCGGTGGCTCTGGTCAGTCAGGGGGAGCCGCCCAAGCTGGAGGCCCTCCAGCCGGCTGAGACCTTCGTGGTCGTGCTGAAGATGTGCTTTATCTGCGGGCTGATCCTGTCGGCACCGTACGGGCTATGGCAGATTTGGGCGTTCGTGGCTGCGGGACTGTACAGTCACGAGCGGCGGTTCGCGCAGCGGATTGCGCCGGCCTCGATCGTGCTGTTCGCCCTGGGGGTGCTGTTTCTGTTTTACGTCGTACTGCCGGTGGTGCTGAGCTTCCTGATCAGTATCGGGTCGTGGGTGCCCCGTCCCGGGTCTGATCCGGGTCTGATCGCCCGCTATCTGCTATCGGGCCCATCGACAACCACTCAGCCGGCCACGACCCAGCCGGGCCTTGCGCTGCCGATTCTCGAGGACGATCCGCCCGACCCGCAGGCCGGCCAGGTGTGGGTGAACACCAGCGACAACCAACTGAGGATCCGCCTGGACGGGCAGACCTACGAAGCCGACCTGCGACGCGCGTCGGAGTCGTTTGTGCGGCCCGGGTTCACGTTGGCGTTCTACATCAGCTTCGTGACGCATCTGGCGCTGGGGTTCGGGATCGGCTTTCAGGTGCCGATCGTAGTGGTGTTCCTGGCGGTTCTAAATATCGTACCCGTGGGGCAGATGGCGAGGGCGAGGCGTTATGTCGCGTTCGGCATGGTGGCTGCATCGGCGCTGGTCACTCCGCCCGACGTAACCAGCCAGGTGATGCTGGCCGGACCGATGATCCTGCTCTATGAGATCGGGCTGGTGGCGGCACGGGTGATGATCCGACGGAGGGCGGCCGGTGAGCCGTAAGGTCGGCCAACCCACGGCCCGGCGGGTTCGGGGGATTGTCAGGCAACTGGAACGGGCTTACGGGCTGCGGCAGTGGCGGCGCGGTCTTAACGGGCTCGACGGTCTGATCGCCACGATCCTTTCGCAGAACACGTCCGGCGCCAACTCGTCGCGGGCGTTCGCCCGTCTCAAGCGGACGTTCCCTACTTGGCAGGAGTGCCTGCGCGCGCCGGTCGCGCGGGTGGAGGCAGCGATTCGCTGCGGAGGGCTCGCGCATCTCAAGGCCCGGCGGATCCAGGCTTTGCTTCGGCACGTCGAGCAGGAGCGGGGGCGGTTGAGCCTGGCGTTTCTGGGTCGATGGCCCGTCGAGCAGGCGCGAGAGTGGTTGATGCGGCTGGACGGGGTGGGGCCGAAGACGGCGGCGTGCGTCCTGCTGTTCAACTTCGGTCGGCCGGCCATGCCTGTCGACACGCACGTGCATCGTGTGAGTCGGCGAGTCGGGCTGATCGACGATCGTGTGACGGCTGAAGCGGCGCATGCGATCTTACAGGCCGCCTGCCCGGACGACTGCGTGTATGCGTTCCACGTTCTGCTGATTGCCCACGGCCGTCAGACGTGCCGCGCGCGGAATCCGCTGTGCAACTCGTGCGTCTTGGCGCGACAGTGTCGGTGGTGGCGGCAGCGGAAGCGGGCGAGTTAAGAGGCGTCGGCCGATTCGCGGTCTTTGACGACCTTCTCGGCCAGCCGCTGGTGGGCGTGGACGAAGTCGCGACAGAGCAGATCGAGCCTTTGGCGCAGCTCTCTTCGTTCGCGGACGATTCTGCTGGCGAGTTTGCGCAGGCGGTGACTGCGCTGCTGTTTCGCCTGCTGCTGGTGTTGTTCGTCGAGCAACTGCTTGATCGTGGTGGTGAGATGGCTGAGGTCGAAGGGCTTGGTCATCATGTCGCGCACGCCGAGGCGCATGGCTTCGATGGCGCGTCCTGCATTCGGCTCGCCGGTCATGAGGACCACCTGCGGACTGCTCATATCGCGCAACTGGCGGACCAGGTCGAGCGCATTGGCGTCGGGCAGCAGCACGTCGGCCAGCACCACGTCGTGAGGATGGCCAAGCTCCAGCTTCAGGGCTTCCGAAGCGGTGCGAGCGACGGTGGTTTCGGCCCCCAGGCTTTGTGCGATGTGGTCGGCCAGCATGTCTGCGATGTCCGGCTCATCCTCGACGATCAACACGCGCGACGTTGTGTGCGTCATGGGCAGTTCTCGAACTCGGTTGTATAAGCAGGCCAGCGGACGCATCGACCGCGAGAGCGAGGTATGGGAGTGTTAGGCCCATGCGTCCCGCCTGGCCCGGTTTTTCTCGACTCGTGTGTATATCGGCTCAGTTGCGTTATGGGACGGTCGGTTGGCTTGGCAGTGTTGCCTGATGGGTAGGAAGACGAAGATAGGCCGTCGTGCCGCGAGCCGGTTCGCTTTCCAGCCAAAGCCTGGCCATGTTGGCCTCGGCCAGACGGAGCGCTTTGGCCAGTCCCAGGCCGCGTCCTCGTCCGGCGGGACGATGGGAGAAAAACGGATCGAAGGCCTTGGCCTGGATGTCGGGCGTCATCCCGCATCCGTTGTCTTCCACGGCGATGCTGATGCAATCATCGGAAGGATCGCAGCGGCAGTTGATCGTCAGGCGCAACGCGTCGGGCTCGGCGGAGGCGGCTGCGTTGGTGACCAACTCATCCAGAATCTCGCGCACCTGCTGCGGGTCGGCGTAGGCGGGGGGCAACTCGGCAGGGACGTCCGTGTTGAACTGATCCGATGATCGCCCGGTCCGCTCCAGCCACTGCCGGCGCAGCTGCTCGACGATCGATTCGACCTGAAAGGCCTCGGGTGTCGGGGGCACGGGATTGGCAAACTCCATGAGTTCGCTGACGATCTGGCTGCACCGATGCGCCTGCTGATGGATGATATCGAGGAGGTGGTGCGTACGCGGATCGGTCGCCTCCTCGCGAAGTTGCTGGGCACGGCCGGAGACGATGGCCAGCGGGTTGTTCAGCTCGTGGGCGGCGCCGGCCGCCATCTCGGCGATGGCCTGCAAGGATCGGCTCTTGAGCAGTTCGGCCTGTACCTGCTGAAGCCGGCGGCTCGCGTCGGCGAGGTCCTCGCCCAGGCTTTCGGCGGCGGCTCGCGCGGCGGCGTTGGCGATGGCCAGTCCGATCGCACCGGACAGGGCCGCCAGTTCCGACGCGTGGATCGCTGCTTGCGGGGCGGCTGGGGATGGCGCCGAGAAGGTGGCCAGCCCGACCAGGCGCCCATGGCACGCCAGCGGCAGCAGCCAGTAGGGCCCAGGCCCGAGACGGTTGGCGTAACGTATCAGCAGCGGATGCCCCACCGACGGCGCCGGAATCAAGCCCGCGTGTGAGGCCAACGCACGCATCTGGCGGTTGACCTCAGCCATTTCGGACGCGTCGAGAACGTCGAGGCCATCGGCGTGACCGTCCGACATAGCGGCCGAGCAGTAGCTCTCTTCGGGGTCGACCGACCACAGCACCACAGCCGACACATCGAGGGCGGCCCGGACGGCTGCGGCGCCGGCAAGACAGACCTCGCCCACGCCCGAGGACGGTCGCAACGTGCGGTTCATCTCCGCCAGTGCGTCGAAGTAGCGCTGTCGCTGCTGGTGGGCGCGGGCAGACGCCCTGAGCGATTCGTTGAGTTCGGTCAGTTCGGCGGTGGCTTGGCTCATGGCCTGGATGTAGAGTCCCTCACTGGTGACGTCGGCGAGCCCGAGCAGGGCGGCGCGCTCGCAAACCTGCTTGGGCAGCGCCTCGAGGATCGCGGTGAAGTCCTGCGTGGTAATGCCGAGCCGGGAAGCCACATCGGCGGCGCGTTCCGGATGAACGAAATTGCCGCTGAATCCCACCCGCTGCTCGTGTGCCATCAGGTTGGCCAGATAGACGATCTTGACCATGCCGGCCGACGAGAGGTCCGGCGGCAGGCTTTCGGGCGCGTGCTGGTGCAGCCACATGCAGTCCACCACGGCATCCGGCAGCTCCCAATGCTGCCCGAGGCGCCGCCCGGCGATCGTATGGTCGATTCCGATGACTTGTTGCTCGATCTCGGCGAGGCAACTTCGGCCTCGCATGGCCTGCTGCATGACGCGGGCGAAGCTTTTCGGCAGGCACTCATCCAGGGCCACTTTGCCCAGGTCGTGCAGCAAGCCGCAGACAAACGCGTCTTCCGGTTTGATCTGCCAGTTCAAACGGCGCGCCAACAGGCTCGCGCCGCAGGCGACGCCCAGGCTGTGCTTCCAGAACTCGATGCGATCGAAAGGGCTGTCGGGGTGTTGCCCGGCCGGGCCGAACACCTCGTAGATCTTCATCGAAAGCACGGTGTTGCGGATGGTTTCGAACCCGAGAAAGACCACCGCGCGCTCGGCGGTGAGCACCTCATCGCCCGCCGGCGCGGCCGCCCGCCTTGCCAGCGAGAGAATCTTGGCCGTGAGAGACTGATCCGACCCGATGAGTCGGGCGACCTGGCGGGCGTCCGCCTGCGTCGACGCCGTCAGACTTAACAGGCGCGTAGCCACCGACGGCAGCGTCGGCAGCTTGCGCAGTTGTGCAAGGATCAGTTCAAGGCGGTCGGGCCGCGATTCGCTGTTGATATTGTCTGTAGCCATGGGCTTGCCCGAGCCGGCGTCGGCGGGGGGGGTCAAGCGTTCACCAACTCGGCCATCCGCTCGATGAGTCGGTCAATGTCGAAAGGCTTCTTCATGAAGTCGTCGGCCCCGTCCGACAGAAGCAAGTCCACCTCCTGACGATTCACCACGCCGCTTACGATGATGATTCGCACATGCTCCAGATCAGGGTTGGCGCGGATGGTCTGACACACGACGTTGCCGTTGATGTCCGGCAGCATGTAGTCGAGGATGATGACGTCGGGACGGAATTTCTGGGTGAGCATGCCGGCGTCGTAGCCGGTCGAGGCGGTCTGGACCTCGAAGCGTCCGTCGCGCTCGAGCAGTTCGGTCAACATGCTTACGATGTCCGGGTCGTCATCGACGACGAGCACGCGCTTCTTGCCGCTCTCGAGGTTGTCCAGCGGGATGTTGTTGTCCTTCATGAACTGGATGAGGCTCTCGCGCGGGATGCGGCGGAAGCGCGAGCCCGGCACGCGGAACCCCTTGAGCCGTCCGCTGTCGAAGCAGCGTATCACCGTCTGCTGGCTGACGTTGCAGACCTCAGCGACCTCACCGGTTGTGTATACAGTCTTCATACTGTCGCGCCCTCGCAACGGACGACAATGATTCGAGCGGCCGCCATCCCAATCGGCCAAGCCTTCCTAGTTTACCCAACTTAACGGCAGTTTAGCAATCGGCCGTCTCTGATGTCAACTTAACAGAGCCCGTCTCGCCGTGTCCTATAACGGGGCTGGCAGCCGGCAGGCGCGGCGTCGGGCTTGCCGGCGCGACCGTGCCCGAATGGCAGGCTGGCTACCCGGCGTTGTCGCGGTGGAGAACCGCTGATAGCGGGCTCTGAATGGTGGCATGCCTTTGCGTAGCCGCAAGATCTGGCCGGGCTCGCAGGCGACGGGTGCATGACGGTCCGGGGGACGCGGGCTTATGGGTCCCTGGAGACCTCACGGTCGATCTGGCGCTGGCAGCGCTGGAGGAACTGGGCCGCGGACGCTTTCTGAGCCGAGCCTTCATCGAGCATGAGATAGCCGTAGACCCGCCCGATGATCTGGCCCACGGGGTCCCAGCGGGGGATCTTGCGCTGGAAGCGGACGTGGTCTATGGCACCGGCGAATTTGGACTCGTCCCAGGGCGTGTCGGGGCGGTCGAAGTAGGGCGACTCGGCGACGGTGCGTCGGGTGGGGATGTGGTAGCCTTCCTTGGCCAGGACGCGCTGCGCCTCGTCGCTGCAAAGGTAGCGCAGGAATCGCCAAGCCTGGCGGGGATGAGGCGTCCTATTCCAGATGACGAAGCCATCGCAGTAGAAGCGCGTCCAGCGCCCGCCGGGGCCGGCGGGGTAGTAGCCGATGCCCCAATCGATGTCGACTTCCGACGCCCACTGAGCCGAGTACGGCCCGCCGCGAATGACAGCCAGGCGACGAGTGACGAACAGCTCCTGGTTGGAACTCATCTCACTGGCGTCGCTGGCCACCGCTCGCGGCGTGTAGGGCAGCAGAGATAGCATGAACTCGACGCCCCGCAGGCAGCCGGGCGAGTCAATCACACAGCGCCATTCGACTCGCCCGCCGTCGGTCGGCTTGCCGCACTGCGCGCACGGTACGTCGCCGGGCTCGACCATGTCGTCGACGTCGGTTGGACGATCGCAGGCGGGGCAGACGATCGATTTCTGGAGGATGGTTCCGCCGCCCTGCCACATGTGGCACATGGTGTGTGACCAGTTGTCGCGCATGTAGCCGTAGCGTTGCACGGTGCGTCCGTCGACCTCGACGACGTCGGTGCAGCGCTTGACGGTGTCGAGGAACTGCTCCCACGTCCACTGTGTCGGGTCATAGTCGATCCCGTGCTCGCGGAAGAGGGCTTTGTTGTAGAGCAGCAAAGAACAGCCCCAGCCGAACGGCAGTCCGTACTGGGCGCCCTCATAGCGAAAGCTCTCCAGCGCGGGTCGATAGAACGTTTCGACGTTGCAAGCATCGCGTTCGATCAGCTCGTCCAGCGCGAGATAATGGTCGTCCTGGGCGAAGACGGTGAAGTAGTCATCGTCGCTGAAGAACACGTCGGGGGCGATCCTGGCCACCAGGTCGCGTTGGATGATCCGCCGGAAGTCACCGACCACGGGTTCGAGCTTAACATAGATATCGGGATTCTCTTCCATGAATCGCCGGGCGATGCGGCTGTAGACGCTCAGCGAGCGTACGTCGCCGGGGAACGAGAAACGCAGCTCCACCTGACCGGGCTGGACGTCTTCGGTGGGTCTGGTGGCCAGCAGGTAGACACCCAGTCCGACGACGACGGCAAAGATCACCAGGAAGTATCTCACTCTTTCATCCCGCTCAGTTGTATGCCGCGCGTGAAGAATCGCTGATTGAACAGAAAGACGAGCAGGGTAGGCACCATGACGATAAGCGAGGCGGCCATCAGCAGGTTGTACTGAACGCTGAACTTATCCTGGAAGGCCGACAGCCCGATGGGCAACACCTTCATGTCCATGGACTGGGTGGCGAACAGAGGCCACTGGAACGACGACCAGGCAGCCATGAACGTGAACGTGGCCAGGGTTGCCAGGGCCGGTTTGCTGAGCGGCATGATCACGTGCATCCAGACGCGGAGTTTGCCGCACCCGTCGATGCGGGCGGCGTCTTCCAGATCGGTCGGCAGGGCCTTGAAGAACTGCCGCAGCAGGAACGTGCCGTAAGCGCTGAACAGCAAAGGCAGGATGAGCGCCCGGTAGGTGTCGAACCATCCCAGCAGCTTCATGAGGATGAAGGTGGGCACGATCGTTACGGCCACCGGCACCATCATGGTGGCCAGATAGGCGAAGAACAGCCTATCGCGTCCCGGAAACTTGAGCCGGGCGAAGGCGTAGGCGGCAAGCGAGCTGGTCAGCACCTGGCCGAGCGTGACGGCGAGCGCGACGAACAGGCTGTTGAGGTAGAAGCGCCCGAAGGGCATGGATGCCCAGGCCTTGCGGAACGAGTAGGTCCAATGGCGCCAGCTGCGGGCGGGCCGCGTTTCCCGCGCGACCTCGATTTCGATGCGGCGCAGACCCTGCAAGGGCACGTAGCCGGTCCGCTCAGGATCGTCGCTGCGGAGCTGGATCACCTCGCGCCCGAGCGGGTCGAATTGCTCATCGCGGAAGAAGCAGAAGACCTCTTTCCAGCCTTCGAACTGCACGCGCAAATCATCTATGGAGGCGTAGGTGAAGCCGTCACCCACGACACGGACGCGCAGCCGGTGACCCGAACGGTCGCCGTAAAGCCAGAAGTTCAGTGTGCTCACTTGGCGCTCGGGCAGCGAAGCCGGGTTCAACTCGATCGTCCGCTGCATGCCCTCCTGCTGCTTCTCGAAGTCGACGGCCAGAGGAAGGGCGCCCGCTCCGTGACGGGCGATCCCCGGCGCGTCCTGACGAGCTTCCTGCTCGAAGTCAACCAGCACGACGTCGCGGAAGTCGGCGGTGGTGGCGCGGACGTAATCCACATACCACTGCACGTGCTCGACGGCGGCGGGCAGCTTGGGCATCCAACGCTGCGGCTCGTTTTCCATCGTGTGGCGGTCCTTCAGCGCGGTGCAGACCATCCACGCGAAGGGCACGAGCATGGTGACGGCACCCGCCAGCAGCACAAGCCGAAGCAGCGCCGCCTGCCCGACGTTCAGCTGTCCCCTGCGGTATTTGCGCCACTTGATCCGAAACACGGTTGATCTCTCAGTAATGCACGCGCCGCTGTCCGTAACGCCAGTTGATCAGTGTCAGCACCAGGATCACCGAGAACAGCACCCAGGCCGCCGCCGAGGCGTACCCCATCTCCTGGTTCTGGAAAAAGGCTTCGTTGTAGATGAAATAGTCGATCGTGGTGGTCGAGCCGGCCGGTCCGCCGCGCGTCATGATGTAGGCCTGCTGGAACCCGCCCTGAAAGCCTCGCACCACGCCCATAATGAAGATGAAAAACGTGGTCGGACTGATCATCGGCCGAGTGATGTGCCAGAACTTCCGCCAGGCGGTGGCTCCATCGATGTCGGCCGCCTCGTAGAGTTGCTCGGGTATGCCCTGAAGGGCGGCCAGGTAGAGCAGCATGGTCAGTCCGCCAACCTGCTGCCACCAGCCCATGAGGATGAAGGCCGGCTTGGCGGTCGTCGGGTCGCCCAGCCAGTTGGGCGGTCTGGCGGTGATCCATTGCGCGGGCCCGCCCAGCCACGCCACCAGTGCGTTGAACACGTCGCGCAGCTGGAGGATCGAGCGGTTGATCACGCCAACGTCGGGGTGGTAGAGAGCCTGCCAGAGGATGTACAGCGCGATGGCGGACGAAACGGTCGGCAGGAAGTAGATCGTACGATGCACCAGGATCTCGCGAAGGCGCTGATTGAGCATCATCGCCATCGCGAGACACAACACAATCCGCCCACCAACGCCCCAACTCATGAGCACGAAGCTGTTCCAGAACGCCTGCCAGAACAGCGGATCATTCCACTCGGGGCGAATGATGCGGCCCCAGTAGAGGTAGCCGCCGCCCGTCAGGATCAACACGCCCGCAACGGCTGCCACCTGGCCGGTTCGACGGATCGCCTCGAAGCGCCTGGCCGCCAGGATGATCAGCGCGACCACGGTGATCACCCACATCCACCCAATGGTTAGCTGGATCCCACTGGCCGAGGTTCTGAAGCCGAGCAACTGTCGGAAGTTGTCCAGGCCGGCCCAGCGGATGGCATCGAGTTCCAGCCTGCTGCCGCGCCAGTAGCAGAAGCTCAGCAGCAGACTGGCCGTCACCGGGAACACGACAAACACCACCACGCCCACAAAGTTGGGCAGACAGAACAGGGCGCTGGTAGCCGAGTCCAGCCATCGCAGGGATTGGGTGCGCGTTCGTGACATTGTTGGGGGGACTATCATCGCCGTGCTTGCGTGAACATGCAACTGTGGCACGGATTGGTGTCCGGCGGGCAGGCGCCGGCGCGCGAGGAGCGTGACCGAAGGGCTTGTGCCGTTGGATCTAGGGCGACGGGAAAGCCACCGGCTCGATCCATGGTTGCTGCCGTCGATACGATTCGATTTGCTGCTGGAGTCGGCCGGCTGCTGCTTGATGCGTGCCCGCTCGGGCGAGCGCCAGGGCGCGCTGGGCGATCGCCAGCGCCTGATCGAATCGGCTCTGGCCGGCCAAGGCGGCGGCGAGGATCTCCATATCCGCGGGGTGCTGTTGGTCACCGGTCTGCAGGATACTGCGGATGATTCCCTCGGCCTCGGTGCCGCCGCGGTACGCTGCGTCGGGACAGGTGGCCCGTCGCCAGGCATACGCCCGGACCACGGTATTGCGTCGCGGGCCGGGCGGCTGCTCCATGGCGGCCTTGAATACCGCGAAGCCTTCTTGCCAGTCGCGGCGCGCCATGAGGCTTTCCGCCAGGTGAAGACACGCGCGCGGCTCGGTCGGGTCGAGTTGATACGCTCGGCGAAAGGCAGCGACGGCTCGTTGCGCATCACCCCGTACGGCTGCCCGCAGGCCCACGTAATCGTGGGCGGGTGCGACGTTGGGTACGCGTTGCAAGGCGGTCGAGAGCGCGTCTAGCGGATCGCCGGCGATATCGGTGCGGACGTAAATCTCTACGGGGATCTGCCTGTCGTCCAGGTAGACCTGCACGCCGTGGTACACGAGTGTGTAGCGCCCGCGTATCGCTTCCAGGATGGAGCGCTTCAATTCGTTGCTGAATCGCCAGGACAGCACGATCTGCTGCGGGGTCTGCTCGACAATGGTTCGGAGGATTTCCTGGTCGGTAAGGTTGCCGGTTGCCAATCTCTTGTGCGAGGTGACGCTCAGGTTGGGCGGTACGGCGTAGCCGGCGCGGAAGGCGTACATCTGCCGATCGACGACGACCACGTCGGTCGCCTGTTGATAGGTCTTCATGACCTGCACGACGAAGCGATCGTGATCGCGCCACGACAGCCACGGCCAGTCCGGGGGGCGCTTGGCGCCTGTAATCACCGCCCAGGCCAGGGCCACCGTGGTTGCAGCCGCGGCGACACGGAGCAGCATGGCGACGATCCGGTCCCACGCTCGCCGGGCGCGCAAGCCGCGTGACGCGATCTGCCCGATCGCAATGCCCGCCATCGCGCAGGCCGGCACGCTTACAAGCAGATGATGGTGGTACCAGACCGGTGCGTGCCGCCACAACGCCGCCAAGGCGACGAGGATCCAAGCCGGCACGATCAACAACCCGTATCGCCTGCGCAAGATTACATGCATCACACCCAGCGCAGCCAGGAGCATGATCTGCCAGTCATCGCGCAGGTTGCCGAGCAGTTGGTCCACACCAGCGCCCTGAGCATAGATGTCGACGGTGCGAGCGTCGGCATGGGTGCTGTACAGCGGACCCCAGTAGGCTGGTGCAGCGGCTAACAAAAGGATGACGGCCACGGTCAGAACGGCCAACAGCGACCATCCTGCCGACCAGGCCAGCGCGCGAGGCCAGCGGCGTGACCGATCGCCCCCTGCGACGACCAACACAATCCACACGGCAAACACCGGCAGCAGGAAGGCGGTGAACAGCTTGGTCGCCCACGACAGGCCCATCAGCACACCGGCCACAAACAGCCAAGGAGTGCGACCGCAGGCCCGCCAACGCAGCAGCGCCCACAGACTGAACACAGCGAGTGAGATCGCCGGCAGGCCCAGCATGGTCGAGACGCTGAGCGTTAGGAAGTATTTGCTGCAAGGCAGCATCGCGACGGCCGCCACGCCAGCCGCATGGCCCCACGTGATGCGCAAGGAGTCATAGAGGGCAAAGACAATTCCCGAGGCAAACAGCAGGACCAGCACGCGCGCGACGCTGATATCCCATCCGAACAGACGGAAGCAGCCCGTGAGCATCCAGGTGAACAGCGGTGGCTGATCGCTCCATATCTCGCTGTAGAGAGCGTATCCCCGCTCGACCAGCAGGGCTTTGATGACGTTGTTGCCCTCGTCCATGTCGAACTCAAACACATCGCCAAAGTCATTGAAGATCAGCACCAGGACGAGATAGGCCGCAGCCGCGGCGATGGGAGCTACTTGGCCGGCGATTCGCCCTAAGCGCCCGGTACCCGTTTGGCACGGTGAGGCCGATCCTGCTTCCGGTGTCGCGCCAAGGGGCGCGTCGGTGGGGTCCTGCTGGCGGTGTTCGCCGGTCATGGCATTGTTGTATCCGATGCCCGGTCTTTGCGAAACCGATGTTTCCCCCCCTACCGCTGTCAGCAGCCAGGTACTATGCTGGGCGCGACTCTCGAACGCGCTCGTCGGACGGGCGTAATGTGATGCTGTGATTTTGGCAGGCTACTGACTGGTAGGTGCAGGCATGCGAGACGAACTCACCTCTGCGCTGGCCAAAGCCAGGGCGGACTATGCCGAGATCCGGGTGGAGACGGAGGAGAGCACCACGCTCGCCTATCGCGGGGCCGAGATGGAGCGGGCCGGTTCGTCGACGTTTCGCGGGGGCATCGCCCGTGCGTGCACAAAAGGCGGCTGGGGGGTCGTGGTGTTCGACTCGCTGGACGATCTTGGCGAGCAGGTGGCCGAAGCCTGTCGCTGCGCGGCGTTGGTGGGCAAGGAGACGACCAAACTGGCGGACGTCGAGCCGGTGGTCGACGAGCGGCCCGCCGCCCTCGAACGAGATTTTCGTGGTGTCGACCTGGACGAGAAGATCAAGCTCATCCGCGGCTACAACGAGATCATTCTGGGCGCCGATCCGTCGATCGAGAGTTCGAGTGTGGGCTACTCCGACGCGTTCCGCACCGTGTACTTTGCCAACACGCGGGGCACATATTTCATGGAACAGCGTCCACGGGTGACGTGCGGCTTCAGCGCCACAAGCCGAGACGGTGCGCTCGTCCAGCGCGCCCATGACAGTCGCGCGTCGGCGACCACGTACGCGGCCGTTCTGAATCTGGAGGAGAGCGTCCTGGAGGTTGCTCGCCGCGCCGCGGCGCTGCTGAAGGCTCCGAAGGTGGACGGCGGCGCGCACACGGTCATTCTCGACCCGGCGCTGGGCGGGGTGTTCATCCACGAGGCGTTCGGACATCTCAGTGAGGCCGACTTTTTGTATGAGAACCCGAAGATGCGCGACCTGATGGTTGTGGGTCGGGCGATGGGTGGTAAGGACCTGAACGTCGTCGACGACGGGACGATCGATCGCACGATCGGCAGCCTCTCGTACGACGACGAAGGTACGCCCGCCGGCAAGACGTACCTGGTCAGAGGTGGTGTCTTGGCCGGCCATCTGCACTCGCTCGAGACGGCCGGCAAGATGCGAACGAAACCCACGGGCAACGCCCGCGCGATTCGGCGTGAGCACCCGCCCGTTGTGCGGATGACCAACACCTACATCGAAAACGGGCGGGCCACGCGGGGCGAGCTGTTCGCCGAGGTGGATCGCGGCGTGTACGCGTGCGACATGTACGGCGGGCAGACCGAGTTCGAGCAGTTCACCTTCTCGGCGGCGTACGGGTACCGGATTGAGAACGGGCAGGTGGGCGAACTCGTTCGCGACGTGGTGCTGACCGGCAACGTCTTCGAGACGCTCAACGCCATCGACGGCATCGCCAACGACATGAAGCTGCGTCAGGGCGGCGGCGGATGTGGCAAGGCCGGCCAATCGCCGCTGCCGGTCACGTTCGGCTCCCCCCACATTCGGATTCAAAACGTGGTGATCGGCGGGCAGCGGTGACGCCGAATCGAGTACAAGGCAGGCGAGGACATACCGATGCGAAATCCGTTGGCTGAGTCGCTTCAGCGTCGTTTGCGGGACGGTGTGTCGGCGGCCGGGCGCCTGGGCGCGGCGGCTGCCAAGATCAGCCTGCATCACGAGGAAAGAACCACGTGCGGGTTCGAGAGCGGGCGGCTGAAAGACACCGGTGGCCGTGAGAGTCTTTCGTTCGGCATCGAGGTGCTGGTGGGCAAACGAAAGGCCACCACCAGCGGCAACCGCCTGGACCAGCTCGACACGATGATCGAGTACGCGGTGAGCCTGGCCAAGACGGGCAGCGTCGCTCACTTCGACGCCTATCCGCCTGCCGGTGACGTAACGGCCGTCAAGACCCACTCACCCAGAACGCTAAGCCTCACTCGCGAACAGATGATCGAAACCTGCCAGCAGATCGTCGACGCGATCAAGGCATACGACTCCGACCTGTGGATTCACGCGGGTGCCGAGCGTGTCGAATCCGAATCGCTGCTGGTCACCTCGGGTGGGGTGTGTCACACCGGTGCGCGGACGCGCTGGCGATTGGGCGCCTTTGTGCAGCGTACGGAAGGCACCGACATGGTGCTGACCGGCTACGACCGGAGTTGGTGCGACCTGAACGAGTTCTTCGCCCCCGACGCGATCGCTGAGCGGATCGTCGACGACCTCCGCTGGGGGCAGACCATCACGGACGCCGGCGTCGGTAAGTGCAAGGCGTATCTTCCACCTGAAACGCTGGCCATGTTCTGCCACGTGCTTCAAATGGGCGTCAACGGGCGCAGCGTGGCCAAAGGCGAATCGCCGCTGGCGGGCCGGGTGGGCCAGCGCGTGCTCGACGCAAGCGTGACGCTCGTCGATGACCCCCATCAGGACTACGCCAGCGGTGCGGCTGAGATCGACGGCGACGGGATTCCCACCCGGCGATTCACCGTGTTCGACAAAGGCGTGCTGCGCGGGTTTTGTTACGACCTCGACTCGGCCGCCTTGGCCGGTGCCGAACCGACGGGTCATCGCGGCTGCCGGCCGTATAACGTGACCGTTGCACCCGGCGACCGGGCGAGCGAGCAACTTATGGCCGACATCGGCGACGGCATCTACATCCGACACCTGATCGGTTTCGGCCAGGGCAACCTGATCAACGGCGACTTCTCATGCAACGTCGGGCTGGGTTACCGCGTCCGTGACGGTCGCATCGTGGGTCGTGTCAAGAACACCATGGTGGCCGGCAACGTGTATGACGTATTCGGCGACGGGGTGCAACTCAGCTCGGACCTCAACCATGAAGGTCGATTTCCGCACGCCGTGGTCGACGGCATGAGCGTCAGCCGGGCCGAGCGCTGACCGACCGGTGCATCCGGTTGGCTGGATTCCTTCTTTGGTGCTACATCGGCATCAGCCGCCTACCGGCAGGGTGAGCACCGGTGTGACGGTCTCGGCCCCGCCAGCCTGAAGGGCGAGCAGCTGACCCAGCAACGCCAACGTGGACTTGGACGACAGGTCGGCGTTGTCGATGTAATACCAGTATCCCCAGAAGCGCACCTGCGCCGCCGCGTTCGGGGGTTTGGTGGGCGAAGAGTGGACTCGGAACAGGTCTCCCACCATTTCGGTCCAGGCAAATTCGGAGCCGTCTTCGCCTACCGTGGTGGTGACGTACCCTTTGCGTCGATGCTCGGGCGGCACGTCAATGACGTGCGAGAGATAGAACAGCGTGCCCAGCAGCGACCGGGTCGTGAGCATGATCTCACCGCGCTGCCCGGCCGCTTCGGTCGGCTTGCCGTTGGCAACGCCCAGTATCACCTTGTAGCTGCGCTGGCCCGGCTTGAGACCCAGTAGAGTCACAATCTCCTTTACCTCCGGCGAGTCGGCAGCCGACGGGCCGATGCGCCACACCAGTGACTTCGAGCTCTTGGTCAGCACGAGGTTTCGTCCGTCCTCGGTCTGGCGAAGGCCGTATCCCTTGCTCAAGGCGTCCGCCATATCCGGCAGGCCGACCTTCTCGGCGGCCACCGGCGTCGATACATCGCTTGTGCTGGGTTCGAATCCGAACTCCAACATCCCTTGTTTCTGCAACTCGCGCAGGAGGCGCGTTACACGGACGAACTCTTGGAACGGCGGTGCTTCCGCGGGCGTCGGACCGGATGCGCTGGCGGCGTTTTCGAGCCCGTTCATACTCTGGACGGTCAGCCGCAACACCCGGTCGACGCGCCAGCCGGTACGCGACATCAGCAGGATCACCTCGGGCTGGACCGGTGCAAGCAACCGCGTCACGAAGTCGCGCCCCTGGAGCGGCGCGAGGGTGATGGTCGGTTTCTCTTCGAGGCCGACGTCAAAATTCAGCCCCAGCGAATCGGGGTTGAACGATGTGGGACCTTCGTTGATGTCCGCCCCCAGACCGGCTGACTCGGCAAACGTGAACTGCGTAGCGACGCTTCCCACGTCGAGGAACAGAGGCTCCTCGCGGTATTGCAGCCGCACCAGGTTGAGCAGCATCTGCTCCTTGCGGGTCTGCTGGATCACCTCGTTGTAGCGAACGCGACTTACCTGAAGGGCGGTCGGGCCGAGAACACAACCGCCGAGCGCTACGATTGCCGCTGCTGAGATGCCGAAAGTCACGTTGCGTGCTGCGGACATAAGGAGTCTCCTTTTTGGGCGCCCGCCCATGGCGAGGCCTCAAGGAGCATAGTAACGTCACCGGCCACGATCGCCAGACCCTTGGCGACGCTTTGGCGATTGGCCGATTGCAAACCGCAGGAATGGGTCCTACATTGTTGGGTCATTCGCCCACCGGACGGCTGTGGGCGGGCTTTCCTTGGTGCTTTGCCGACCAAATGCCACACATTGTCGCCGAAAACCTGGTCAAGACGTTCCGGATCGCCCAGCGGCGACCGGGCATCTGGGGAGCGTTTCGCGGGCTGGTGCATCGCCGCCATCGCACCGTTCGCGCGCTGGATGGGGTGAGCTTCAGCGTCGAGCCGGGCGAGTTGATCGGCTACATCGGGCCCAACGGGGCGGGCAAGAGCACTACGGTCAAGGTGCTCTCGGGCATTCTCGTGCCCGACGGCGGCTCCTGTCGTGTGCTGGGGTATGTGCCCTGGCAGCAGCGGATCGAGACGGTCCGGCGAATCGGCGTGGTCTTCGGGCAGCGAACCCAGCTTTGGTGGGACCTGCCGGTCGTCGAATCTTTCCAGTTGTTGCGCGACATCTACCGCGTGCCGGCGGGGCAGCATCGCCAATCGCTCGACGAGCTGGTCGAGCTGCTGGATCTGGGCCCGCTACTGGACGTGCCGGTGCGACAGCTCAGCCTGGGCCAACGGATGCGCTGCGACCTGGCGGCCTCGCTTCTGCACGCCCCGCAGTTGCTGTTTCTCGACGAGCCGACCATCGGGCTTGACGCGGTGTCGAAGCTGGCTGTCCGCGACTTCATTCGGCGGCTCAACCGCGAGCGAGGCGTGACGGTGATTCTCACCACTCACGACATGGACGACATCGAGGAGCTCTGCTCGCGCGTAATGGTCATCGCCGAGGGGCGGATCCTGTCCGACGGGCCGCTGGATTTGCTGCGGGCGCAGGTCACGCGCGAGCGATGGCTGATCGTCGATCTGGTCGATCCGGACGAGCAGGTGACCGACCCCGACGCCGAGGTCATTCGGCGTGACGGCGAGCGTGTCTGCCTGCGCTTCGAGCCGTCGCGCATCCGTCCGGCTGAGCTGATCGCCCGCGTCACCGCCAACCACGCGATACGCGACCTGTTCGTGCAGGACCCGCCGATCGAGCAGATCATCGCCCGGCTGTACGAGGAGCGGCCATCGTGATGGCGTATTGGGCAATCTTGAGCGCCCGTTTTCGGGCCCTCCTGCAGTACCGCGCGGCGGCGGCGGCGGGCTTCGGCACACAACTATTCTGGGGGCTGATCCGTGTGATGATCTTTGGGGCCTTCTATCAGTCTAGCGACGCCGCCCAGCCCATGAGCTACGAGGATGTGGTGAGCTACGTCTGGCTGGGTCAGGCGATGATCCTGCTGGTGCTGTTCCGGCCCGACGTCGAGGTGCAGGCGATGATCCGCAGCGGCACGGTGGCCTACGAGATGCTTCGCCCACTGGATGTGTACTCGGTCTGGTTCACTCGCGCGGTGGCGATGCGGACCGCGCCGGTGCTGCTGCGCGCGGTGCCCATGTTTATCGTGGCTGGGTTGCTGTTGGGGCTGAAGGCCCCCGCGTCGCCGCAGGCAGCGTTCTTGTGGGCGATCTCGACGGCGATGGCTGTGCTGCTGTCGGCAGCCATCGGCACGCTGATGACCGTTTCGTTGTTGTGGACGGTAGCCGGAGACGGCATCGCGCGACTGGTGCCGGCGGCCACCTTCATTCTCTCGGGGATGATTATTCCTCTGCCGCTGTTTCCCGACTGGGCCCAGCCGGTGCTGAACTTCCTGCCGTTTCGCGGCCTGGCCGACGTGCCGTTTCGCCTCTACACCGGGCACATCCCACCGGCAGAGGGGGTGGCTGCACTGGCGCATCAGTTGGCGTGGACGGTGGCGCTGATCGCGCTGGGGCGATGGCTTCTGGCGCGCGGCACGCGGCGAATGGTGGTGCAGGGAGGCTAGGGCGTGCTCGACTCGATCCGCGTGTACGGCCACTACGTGAGCATCTCGATACGCAGCCAGATGCAGTACAAGGCCTCGTTTATCATGATGGCCACGGGGCAACTGCTGATCACAGCGATTGAATTCCTCGGCCTGTGGGCGTTGTTCGCCCGTTTCGGCAATTTGCGGGGCTGGACACTGGCCGAGGTGGCCCTGTTCTACGGCATGATCAACGTGGCCTTCGCCGTCGCCGATGCTGTGGCCAGAGGCTTCGACACCTTTCCCGCATTGGTCAAGAGCGGCGACTTCGATCGGCTGTTGCTTCGGCCCAGAAGCACGACACTTCAGGTGGCTGCTCGCGAGCTTCAACTCATGCGCGTGGGGCGTCTGCTGCAGGGGTTGGTTGTGCTGCTGTGGGCCGCGACGGCGCTGGATATCACGTGGACAATGCCGAAGGTCGCTTTTGCCGTCGCGACCATGCTTTCGGGCACGTGCCTGTTCTATGGCCTGTTCGTGTTGCAGGCTACCATGGCCTTCTGGACGATCGAATCCCTGGAGATTATGGCCACCGTCACCTACGGCGGCGTGGAAACGGCGCAGTACCCGCTGGCCATCTACCAACGCTGGTTTCGCCGGTTCTTTACCTTCGTCGTTCCGCTGGCGTGCGTGAATTACTTTCCGGTGCTGGCCATTCTCGATCGCCCCGATCCCCTCGGTGCGCCGATCGTGCTGCAATGGATCGCGCCGGCGGGCGGGTTCGTGTTTTTGCTGCTGTGTTTGCAGGTCTGGAAGATCGGCGTGCGACACTACCGGTCGACCGGCAGTTGACCGCCCGTAGGTCGGTCGCACACGTCTCGCTGACCAACGGGCAAGCTTGCCTGGCGACATCTTCGGTGTAGGCTGAGTACATTGGGCGTGGTGTCGGAGTCGTTGGAGGTGTGGGCGGCCGAAGCCGCAGAGGTATGTGACCGTGTCAGACAAGGGCCAACCGTATCAGTTCGGGCTTGTCGATTCGCTGATGGCCGAGGCCGGCGGTGTGCCGCAGGCTGCGCTGCACCTGGACGTCGACGCGATCTGCCACGCCTACGAAGCCGTCGAGCCAATCGCACGCCGACTGGGCGTCGAACCGCCCAGGCCGGGGCTGGCTGGGTTGGCGTACATCCATGTCTCGACGCTGGGCGCGGAGGTGACCATCTCACCCGACGCCAACGAGCCCTACATCGAGCCGTGCATCCGAAGCCTGGAAGACATCGACCGGCTCGAGGAACCCGACGACTACTTGGCTGCTGAACTGGTGAAGCATCGGCTGGGTCTGGTCGACCAACTCAAGCGGCGGCGCCCCGATGCAAGCGACCACATCGGCCACGACTTCGAGGGACCGATCACCACAGCCGCCCTGCTGATGGGTCAGGATTTCTTCATGCTGCCGTACGACGACCCGGCGCGGGCCCATCGGCTTATCGAATTCGGCGTTCGCAGTGCGCTGAACTACCACAAGGTGCTCGCGCAACACCAGCAGCGCCCGACGCGTCCCGGGCGGGGCGGCTTCCCCGACGACTTCGCCGGCATGTTTCCGCCCGACGTGTTTCGCCGGTTTGTGCTGCCCTACTGGCGAATGATGCTCGACGGCTTGGGCGTCACCGAGCGGCACGTGCACAGCGAGTTGCTGCGCGAAGAGCATCTCCCGTTCCTGGCCGAGTTGGGTGTCGACGTGTTCGACCCCAGCGTCGATCAGTACCTCAGTCCTGAAGTCGTGGCGCGCTGCTGCCCTGTGCGGTATTTTCTGCGGATCTGGCCGTCCGACGTCGAGCGCCTCTCGGCTGACGAGCTTGTCGACCAGTACCGATACCTGGCCAGCTTCAAACCGGTGGCTGTGACCTTCCATTTGGCACGCCTGGCCGACGAGGCCAAGATCGCCGCCCTGCTGAAAGTAGCCCGCCAGATGGCATAGTCGGGCTTGGTCGGTGCGAAGTGGAAATCCGCCGGTGGGTGGGGAACAATCGGCGAAGAGCCGGCGATTCTAAGATCCGCCTGCCAAGGAGCATAGCAGATGAGCGAGAGCACGCGTCGGGATTTTCTGCGTCGAACATTGCTGGGGGCCACGGCAGTGGGAGCGGGCCTCGATGAGGTCGCGCAAGCTTCGCTGACGGGTCCGACGACCACCCAGGGGACAGAGGCGAGGAAGGCGGTCGATCGGCGGGTGCTGGGGCGCGTCGGTGCGGAGGTTTCGATCCTCGGGCTGGGTCTGGGCGCGGCGTTTACGCGGCCTCACGCTGGCCGGCCCGAGCAGGTGGCGGCGCTGCTCGAGCGGGCGCTGGCCTACGGGATCAATTACTGGGATACCGCACACTCGTACGGCTCGCGGGGCATCGCCAGCGAGGAGATGATCGGTCCGACCGTCAAGCACGTTCGCAAGCAGATCTTCCTGGTCAGCAAGAGCACGCAGCGCAGCTACGATGGCTTCAAGCGCGAGCTGGAGACAAGCCTCAAACGTCTCCAGACCGACCACCTCGACGTGTACCACATCCACAGCCTGCGGCCCAACCAGGACACCGATCTGGGCGCGATTGAGAAGGGTGCGGTCCGGGCGGCGCGGCAGGCAAAGGAGCAGGGGGTGATCGGGCACATCGGTGTGACCGGGCACGCCGGGGCCGACATCCTCGTTGAGGCGGTGCGTCGTTGGGATCCCGACGTGCTGCTGACGATCCTTCCGGCGACCCGGCCTGATGGCGGCAATTATGAAGACGTTCTGCTGCCGTTGGCGCGCGAGCGGAGGATGGGCGTCGTGGGCATGAAGACGGTCAAACAGGCGAGCAATGCCGATCTGAAGGGCACCGATCTGATTCGTTACGCGCTGTCGCTGGAGGGCGTGCACTGCGTGGAGGTCGGCCTCGACAGCATGGCACACCTGGACGAGAACGCGGCGATGGCGGCGAGCTTCAAGCCGCTGAGCGAAAAACAGCGAACGGCGGTTCACCGCGAGATCACGCACGCGCTGGCCGGCGCCACGGCGCCGTGGGAGATGCCCGGTTACGTCGACGGCGCGACAGCGTGAAGGTCTCGCTCCGCCGGATGGCGGAAGCAGGCAATCTTGGTTAGGCAGGCGCAGGAACGTCGCCGAGCAGGCGCTTGACGGCCACGATGAAAAACCCGGTCAGCAGCAGGTTCAACGCAAGTGACAGCATAGCGACCGTGATCATCGGCCCGCCGATTCCGTACGACAGCGAGATAATCAGCACACCCGCCCCCACCTCACCGCGGGGGAACATCGCCACGGCCACAGCCAGTCGATGTTTCCAGTGGGCCTCGCGTCGGTAGCACAGGACAGGAAACATCTTGCCGAGGTTCGACAGAACGGTGATCGTGATCACATGCGCCGCGATCGCTCCCCAGCCCATCGACGGGCGGTCGGCGACCTGTTTCTCCGACGGGTGGGGTGCCGGTTCGGCGTCCGGGATGACATAGGCGTCGGCCATTGCCTTGTCGCTTGCAGCCACCAAATCGTCGGAACCGGCAAGGCCGGCGACAGGCGGCATGGACAATCCCACCAGCACCATGAAGCAGGCCGACACAATCGTCGTGACGCGCTTCTCTTTGGGCCGCTCCAGAACGTCGTCATGATGCAGATCCGGCGAGGGCACCTCAGCCCGACCGTGCTCACCAGGCTTACGGATGATGCAACCCAGCACGAATGCGGGAAGCAGCACCTCGATATGTACGGGCACCACTTCGTCCACGATCTTGCTCGCCAGGTAGACGCCCTCGCAGGCGAGCATGATCGTCAGCGAATAGCCCACAACCCATGGCCAGGTGACCGGGATTCGTGCCATGTGGAGATGCCGCCACGCCAGCCACAACAGGACGAACATGATCACGATGATCACGCCAAGCTGCCATCGGAGCCCCACAATCATCATCTTCAGCGGGATCATGAGCAGGACGGTATCGAGGTCGTCGAAGATCGCCAGAATACGCGTCTTGCGGAACATCCACGTCGCCGCCAGACCGGCCGCCGCCAGCATCGAGAACAACACACCGGCCGACGTCGGCGCCGCGAACCGCGCAGCCAGCAGCGATTCCCGCCACGCGTCCCAAGCTCCCCAATCAGCGGACGCATAGAAAACAAGAACGAAATATACGGCGCAGAACACCCAGGGGAATCCGGCCGCGGTGGCCGCGACCAGGTAGTCCCAGCCGTACTGCCGCAGACGGCTCTTGTCGATCTCGAACTCATAGCCGACGTGGATCATGATGAAGGCCAGCGCGGCCATCGTGAGCATCTTGATCACGTGCGTAATGAGTTCGTAGTTCGCGCCGAGGATGGATGGGGCAATCTGGCTCAAGCCCAACCCTACAACCAGCAAAGCCGAATAGAGGAAGACCTTCTTCATGCTTACCGTCCCTGTCAGTGCCAGAATTCCCGGCGGCTCGGCCCAAAGAGCCACGGGCGCCGCCAAGTATAGAGGCGCCAGCCGCCGGAGGCTACAGGCTCCTTTGCTTTGCCGGGGCCTCCGAAAAGCAGCCCCCCCACCCTCACAGTAAGGTTGGACCGGGAACGTTAGCTCTGCTATCATCGGCGCGCGGCGCGGTAATTTCGGGCTACCGAGGGAGTACCCACCAGAACAAGGGCAAATACAGCAAGTCCGACACGGGAGGTTGCCATGCACTACACGCTGCTGGGCAGGACGGGCGTACAGGTCTCTCGGCTGTGCTACGGGACGATGTCGTTCGGCGGTGACGCCGACGAGGCCACCTCGGCTGCGATGTTCAAGCGATGTCGCGATGCCGGCATCAACTTCTTCGACTCGGCCAACGTCTACTCGCAGGGGCGGGCTGAAGAGATCCTCGGGCGCCTGATCAAGGACTGTCGCGATGAGTTGGTCATCACCAGCAAGGTGTTCGGCCCGATGGGCAAGGGCCGCAACGACCGCGGCCTGTCGCGGCGCAACATCATGCTGGCAGCCGAAGCGTCGCTGCGACGCCTGGGTACCGATCGGCTGGACGTCTACTTCTGCCATCAGTTCGACCCCACCGTGCCGATCGACGAAACGCTTGCGGCGATGGACGATCTGGTCGGGCAGGGCAAGGTTGTCTATCCGGGCGTGAGCAACTGGTCGGCCTGGCAGACGGCTAAGGGGCTGGGCATCGCCGAACGGCTTGGCCTGACGCCGATCTACGTACTCCAGCCGATGTACAGCCTGGCCAAGCGCACCGCTGAGATCGAGATTTTGCCGCTGGCCGAGCAGGAGAATCTCGCCGTCATCCCCTACAGCCCGTTGGGCGGGGGCTTGCTCACGGGCAAGTACACCAAGTCCAAACGCGATCAGAAGGGCCGCCTGGTCACCAACGAGCGGTATTCCCAGCGCTACGGCGACGACGCCTACTATCGCCTGGCCGAGGACTTCGCCGACTACGGCAAGCGAGCGGGCACACACCCAGCCACGCTGGCGGTCGCGTGGGTGATGGCGAACCCAGCCGTCACCGCGCCGATCATCGGGGCACGCAACGTCGAGCAGCTCGATGCGTCGCTGGCGGCGGCCGACTACACCATGTCGCAGCAGCAGCGGGAGGAATTGTCCGACCTGACAAGCCCCGTCCCGCTGGCGACCGACCGGGCCGAGGAACAACTCGAAAAGTGGCGCGGGCCGTAAGCGATGGCGTCGAGTGACCAGCCGCTGAAGCTGGCCGCCATCGTGTTCGATCTCGATGGAACCTTAGCCGACAACCTTCCGGTCGTGATGCAGGCCTATCGGCGGACGTTCAAGCAGTTTACCGGCCGAACCTACTCCGACGCCGATATCGTCGCCCTGTTCGGGCCCAACGTGGAGGGAATCATCCGCCGCGAGGTGCCCGACGTCTGCGACGAGGCCGTCAAAGCGTTCTATCGGGCACTTGACCAGGCGTATCGTGGGCACGATGTCACCCTGCCGGGGATGGTTGACGTGCTGGCTGCATTGAAGCAAAAGCGAATCCGCCAGGCTGTGGTGACCGGTGGCAGCGCGGGCTCGGCCGCCATTACGCTGAAGCATCTGGGGCTGTCCGATTATTTCGAGCGTGTGGAGACGGGCTCGGCCCACGGCGACCGCAAGGCCGAGGCCATCGCGAAGGTCGTCGCCGACTTCCGAGTAGAGCCATGCAAGGCCGCATACGTGGGCGACTCGCCGCATGATGTGGAAGCAGCGCGACAGGCCGGCGTGGCGCCCCTGGCAGCGGCATGGAGTCGATCAGCCGGACACTTTGTGGACGCACTGCGGCAGGTCCAGCCGCTGGAGGTGTTCGAGTCGGTGCCCCAGTTTGGTCGATGGCTCGAGACCCACGTCGACCCGCGTTGTGTCGAGGACACACGCGAGCAGTAGCTCGCGCCGCAGATGCGCTAAGCGCCAAGATACGCATTGGGGTGTTATCATGCAGGGCCAAGAACGTTCTGACTTGTCCGAAGAGGATCGACTGTCACGCAGCGATCTGGCGAGCGACCCGATCGAGCAATTTCGCCTCTGGTTCGACCAGGCCAGGGAGAGCGAGACTCCCGAGCGCGACGCGGTTGCCCTGGCCACCGTGGATGCCGACGGGGCACCCTCTGCCCGAATCGTACTGCTGAAGCATTTCGACCAGCGTGGATTCGTGTTCTTCACTAATCACGGCAGTCGTAAGGCGCGGGCGTTGCAGGCCGACCCGCGAGCATCGCTACTTTTTCACTGGACCAAGCTGGAGCGACAGGTTCGCATCGAAGGACGCGTCGAGCAGACCTCGGCGGAGGAATCGGCCCGGTACTTCGCCACACGCTCGCGACAGTCGCGCCTGGCGGCCTGGGCGTCGCCGCAAAGCCAACGTCTTACCGACCGGGCCGAGCTTCAGCGCCGCTACGAAGAGGTGCAGGCCCGTTTCGCCGATGCCGACGTGCCCTGCCCGCCGTTCTGGGGCGGCTTTCGCCTGGTGCCCCAAACGATCGAGTTCTGGCAGGGCCAACCCCACCGCCTGCACGACCGGTTTGTGTATACGCGCTCCGACGACCGATGGCGCATCGACCGCCTGGGCCCGTAGCGCGCCGTCGCGGCGATTCCGCCTAGAGCGACTCGAGGTCTTCGAACGCCGACTGCGGATCGCCGCACGAGTCGATCACCGTCGGGAACAGCCCCTTGCCGATCTTCTTACCGCTCTTGCGGCCCACAAGCAACTTGACCACCGCGCAGTTGGTGTACTGCTCCATCGGCACGATCAAGAACGTACCGTTGAAGTGGAATTTCACCATTCGCCACTCGCGGTCGCCGGGATACATCACACCCGCTTCGGTCACGTCGTGGCCTCGCTGCACGCGGAAGATGGCATTGGGCGTGCCGTGATACTCGAAGCGGTCGCCCTCCTGGATGTTGGTGTTGACGATACCGGCGACGTAGTCGTCGCCCACGGTGTACAGCTTCGCGCGCGAGCCGGCCGGCACGCGGATCGGATCGGGATCGAAGCAGAACACCCGCCGCTTGAACTGCTCGTAGAGCGGCATGTAGCGGTCGACTCGTCGGATCGACGCCTCGTCGGTGCCCGTCATCTTCGGGAAGCAGCCGTGCAGCACCGATCGACGCAGGTTCTCGTCGACGGGCGCCGCGTCGCTCGTCCATAGGAAAATGATGGGCAGCGCGATGGCCGACCAGAAGTACTTCTCCTCGAACTGATCGCCGTTACCCTCCAGCATCATGCCGTCGCACCACCGCATCGACCGTATGGTCTGCGGCTTGTTGGCGAAGGTGCACATGTTGTGACGATGCAGGATCCTCTTGACGGCCGTCTCGATGTCGTCGTACGAGAAATTCACACTGTAGGCCGGCTTGTGGTTGACCACCGTGATGCCGTCGTCGTGCGCGAAGTCGATCTCGTAGTGACGGAAGCAGTCGAGGAAAAACCCGCAGAGGTCCGGGTAGTCGCGGACGATCTTGCGGGCGCAATCGATCAGGTACTTGCCGAACGAATACTTCGGATCGGCCACCATGTTGTGACACATCTGCCAGCCGCTGGGCGTCTTCGTGCCGTCCTCGTGCTCGCCGATCGAGTCGGGCCAGCGCTCTTCGACGGCCGGCCGGAACCCATCGGTGTAGTTGAAATACCAGAACGGGTGGATGCCGTGCTCGCGACACATCCTCAGGCGGTCGCGAATGCGATCGGGCGTCCAATAGAGAAGTTCGTCGACCTGCTGATCGGTCCACGTCGACACGTCACTCGTCCGGCCGTCACCGGGCACGTGTCGATAGCCGGCCGACATGACCTGCTCGGCGATCTGACGGTCGGAGTGGCTGTCGATCCACTTCAACAGCTGCCAGGCGTTCTTGCCCGTCTGCTTGGCCGAGCGCTTCACGCCGCCGAAGGTCCGCCAGAGCGTCTCCTTGATGCTGTTCTTCAGCCACTTGGGCTTCTCGTTGTAGTAGATGCTGTAGTGCTCGAAGTGGTTGTGCACCTCGAGCGTCTTGAGGTGCGCCTTGGCGGCGGCGGCGATGTCGAACTCCAGGCTCGTGCAGTGAAAGACGCCTTCCATTTCGTACATGCGGTCGTTAGCGGGGTCGAAATACTTCTTCCACCGGCGATACACCTTGCCCAGCGCGGGCCGCCAGCAGCCCTCGTGGAAGACCAACATCACCTGCGTGTGCATTGGCCGGCGACCCACCAGGCCGATCATGTAGTTGACCGTCTCCAGATACGGCACATACTGCGCGTCCTTCTCGAAGTTGCCCCACGCGAAGCACTTGTCGCCGTTGCTGAATTGGAACTTCGCCGCCGGCACCTGCGCGTCGATCGGCTCGAGCATCGAGTAGCCCACGTCGGCCTGCTTGCTGAAGTGGCTGACCATCGGCAGGATGACCTCGTTGTCGCTCACCCAGGGCACCTGGAGAT
>CBFCZG010000008.1:0-30107 GCA_965602375.1 uncultured Phycisphaerae bacterium
CCGACGGCACGGGAGCTACGAATCTGACGGGACATCCAGCCTGGGATGATTTCCCGTGGTTCGCCGGATCGCGGTAGGGGGCGTCTGCGTCCTCGGGCAGCTCGCGAGTGGTGGCGGCCGCCCTACTCAGCTGACGCAAGCTCGATCACCACCACCGCAACGGTCCCTGACCACAGTCTTGGGATCGTCATCGCTGTTCTCCTGATACGTCGTCCAGGTCGACACTTTAGGAGTGACCTACCCGACGATCAACCGATTGCCCCCTCCAGATTCTGATACGAGCGAGTAGACCAAAGCAGGTTTGTCAGCTTGGCGGTCCAGGGGTTAGAGTGGACACAACTATCTGCTTTCACAGAGGTTATATCTTCAGCCGGCCCTCAGGAAGTGAGCTCGCTCACTTACTTCCATGGGGGTTTTCCGGCCAAATCGGTTTTTGCCGCGACACATCTTCGTCCCGCGCGCAAAGTAGATTGTGAAGCATCGATGCTGACGAGTGTTTGGCTGACAGGCGGTCCGATGGACGACCAGACGCAACGCCAGGTAGTGCAGGGCCTCCGGCAAGGTAGCCGGTCGGCGTGGTTGGCGGTCTACGACGCGTATGCCGAGCGCGTCTGGCGGGGCGTCGTCAGACTCATGGAGCCCGGGTCCGCCCACGTGGCCGACGTTGTTCAGGAGACCTTCCTGGCCGCCGCCAGGTCGGCACACGGGTTCGACCCACGGCGAGGGTCGTTGTGGGGTTGGCTGTGGGGCATCGCTCGCAGGCAGGTGGCGCTTCACCGCCGTCGAGAGGCCCAGGCAGCCCGGCTGCGTCAGGCGGTGTACTGGTGGAGAAACCTGGACAACCATCGAGACGGATGGCTGACGGGCAAGACGGTAGCCCCACCAGAGGTGCTTGCCTCACGCGAATTGGCCACGCTGGTACGGGCGGCGCTGGGGGCGCTGCCGGCCGAAGACCAGCTTGTCCTGTCCGCCAAGTACATGGACGGGGCGACCGCAGAGCAAATCGCCGGCGAGCTTGGCCGGTCGCTCCCTGCTGTACGATCGAGACTTGCGCGGGCCCGGCTGGGCTTTCGTCGGGCGTTCGTAAGACTGGTGGATTCTCCGTGGCCAACAGAGAGATGAAACATGGCTCTGGAAGGTAACAATAAGACCGACGAGCACTTCGGGGCGCTGGTCTCATCCGCTCAGTCCGAAACCCAAACCCCTGACCGAGCGTTCCTGGCCGCGCTGCGCGAAAAGTCGGCTCAAGCGTTTCAGGACGCCGCTGCGCAGCCGCATGGAATGCGGAGGTACCTGCGAATGGCGAGATCAGCACGATGGGTAGTCCCTATAGCTGCGGCAGCCGGCGTGGCGTTGGTGATAGGTCTGTGGCCGAACGGCGGCAACGGCGGGCGGGCTTACGCTATGAGCGACGTGTCCGGTCTGTTGCGGCGTGCCCGGACGGTTCACCTCAAAGGCGTCTCGTACGAGTACGTTGACATGGCCGACTCAACTCAGTTCAAGCGCCAGGCGGTTGAGTCTTGGTTTGACGTGGAGGCCCACCGAACGTGGCAGCGGTCGACCCGGTTTGAGAGGGACTCCTCGGACACACCAAGCAAGGACATCGAGACGATCCGTGACGGCGAATACACGATACTTATCAACCATACAGCCAGATCCGTCCGGTTCGATCGCATCAATCCCTATCTCCGCCGGATCCAGACTCGACAGGGCTTGGAGGGGATGCTGAAGCAGATGTTGGGCGATCCGCAGCAGGTAGATACTTTCAGGCTGACGGGCCAGGAGCAGATCGACGGCGTGATGTTCGACGTCTGGGAACGGGATGTCATCGTTGATCCTAACGAACTGAACCTTCGGGTCCGGTGGTGGCTGGCGCCGTCCTCCGGTGAGGTGGGACGGGTGGAGGCCTGGGGGCAATTTCTGCGTGTCAGCGAGGACTGGCGCCTGCAATTGCGGATTGACTTGCTGGAGCGCGACGCCACGCCGCCTGCCGGTCTGTTCACAAGCGAGCCGCCGGCCGATTACACCGTGGAGAAAGCCAAAGAGGACACCAGCATCCCTGAGCTCGACGTGGAAGCCGGGGTACGAACCGGCAATCTCGAGTTCGACGCGCGCATCGCATTCGTGATGCCCGACGGCAGCGTCGTGCTTGGTTGGCAAGGGTTCGATCACGAGGCAACTGGGTCGCAAGCAGAACTGTTTGCGGGCCTGGAGATCGGCGGCACGCTGCCCAAGCTGCCCGTTGAGGCCTACGCCCTGGCCCAGGCCGGCGGTGACGGAAGCACAACACACACCGGGAGACACTTGGCTGTCACGCAGAAGGACGGTGAGTTCATCGAATGGAGCCTCTACGTGGCCACCGATCCCGCGACGTCGTCCAGAGCGGACATGCAACTCTACCGCGTTCTAATCAGGTACAACCCACCCGAACGACAGGTATCGGGCCGGATGCTGCCGGGCCTGCATGCTCTGGTTACGGTGGGCGCTGCTGAGGACTTCGACGAACTGGTGCTCGGGGCAATGGCTGAGCTGTCGGATGCCGCCACCGCGCCGGTCCATCTAAATTACGAGCAGGTAAAGGCGCTGGCCGAACGCGTCCGTGCGTCACAGGCGAGCCCGGCCCGCGATCCGGCAGGGCGGTGACAGTCTCGCGGCTGCCGGCTCATCGGGCCCTCTATGATGATACTGGGCAAACTCGCCGCACGTCTGTCACGAAGCGTATCCCATCAGGCAGGCTCACCAAGTCCGTTTCTAGTCGCGTCGACCTCTGGCCGCGCTCGGCGCCGCCGCCGACCCCGCCGTCGTGATCCACTTCAGACGATTGGCGATCCATCGCGCTTCATCCTGCATCCCAACTTTCTGATAGAAGTCGCCAAGAGCTTTGTAACGCTTCACAGGATCAAAGCCGATGCTGTGTTGAAGCTTGCGCAGGCAAACAGGGCACACGTGCAGAGGTCGACCGTCGCTCTCCTGGAGGTGGTTCGAGCCGTTCATCACACACCTGTAGAAGGTGCAGTGCTCGAGGCCGAACAGATGGCCCACCTCGTGTACGAGTACTCGGCAACTGCGTCGCAGCAGGACTTTCTGGTAGTTGCCGCCGCGCTCGGCGCCATAGAAGGCCGGATCGTAACGAGCGAAGCTGTAGACGCCGACTCCGTTCTGCGGCGACGCCTGACCGAATACGAAATTCCACGTGGGATGCGGGTATAGGTCTTCCATTGTCACGGCGCACAGACAGAACCCGTCGTCCGGCAGCCTGCCCGTGAGCATCTTCAGGATATTGTATGTAAGAAACTGCCGTTTGTGCGTATGGCGATTCGTGCGGGTCGTCAGCTCCCAGTCAGTAAGCTTCACGGGAGCTAGGACCTGCACCTCCAGACCAAAGTACGCCGCTGCGTAGGCGGCCAGCTTGCTGATCGCCGGGCTGCGATCCTTGGGAAAGTCGCCAAGGGCGAGCAGATAGATTTTGTGGCGGCTCTTGTCCGGGCGCCTTGGTCTCGCCTTGGCGAAGTCGCCGAACGACTGCGCCGCTTGCGAGTGTGCCGCCAACCAGTCATGCGGTCCGGGAGCCGGTACGATTTGGAAATCGTCGCCAGGCTTCAGGGTCCGGCGCAGAATGGGGGGCAGGTTGCCGGTAGGCCCGATCGCCCGCAGGCACTCCGCTGCTGTAGGGGGCGCAAAGGTCGCCGCCGAACTCGAGCCGACGGTCAAAAACGCCCAGATACCAAGTAGTAGCCACCCCCAGTCCATATCAGGCTCCCTCAGACGCCGAAAATCCGCTGCCAACACCATCTAACGATCGCTGCCGCCAACCATTCTAACAAGCCGCCCGTCGACTCGATATCTCAGATATTGGCCGTGGATCACGCCCACGGGTCACACTCCCATGCCTGCTTGATCGTTCATTTCCGACGCTCCACTCTTGGGCACACGCCTCGCAGCCGCTAGCATGATGCTCGCAGACGCAGTCGTCCCATGGAACCCAACATACCGGGAGGCTACCGTGACCATATTACGCCCTTTAGCTCTGCTCGGCTTGCTGCCGCTGGCGGGCGTGGCTGTTTCATGCTCGACCAGCGCGCGGCCGTTTCTCAACGGTATCGACGAGAACTACTATCTCCTTGAAGGCCGTGCCAAAACCTACACCGACCACGGCCGCCTGATCCCGCCCGAGGACCTGCCGTATCGCTACTTCGCCGCCAAGGGCGTGAACTTCGCCCGTATCCGATGCTGGGTCGGCGAAAACAAGCAAGGGAACTACCAGAACGCTCTCACCAACGCGCGGGCCGCCCGCGACGCCGGCCTGAAGACACTGCTGGTGATCTTCCTGTCCGATGGTTGGTCGGCCTACAAGGAGAACGATGCAGCCGCGATCTTCAAGGACCTGCCCTACGAGCAGAGGAAGACAGCCGTGCGCGACTACTGCCGCGATTTGGCCCGGCGATTCGAGCGCGAGGGCGTGCGTTTCGATCTCTACGCCGTGGGCAACGAGATCGATGCGGGCATCTGTGGCGAGTCGACGCGGGCTCATGTCGCGGGCATTCTCAACGCCGCCTACCAGGGCGTTCGCCAGGTCGATCCTCGCGCCAGGTTCGTGCTGCACGTCGCTCGCTCGGGCAGGCCCGCATGGCTGTGCAGCTACTTCGGCAGCATGCTGAACCGCTACGGCGTGGCGTACGACTATGCATCCGTCTCGTTCTATCCCATCGGCATGGGCGGGAAGGCGTTCGACCTGCTCAAGCGGGCCATCGAAGACATCTACGCGCTGACGAACAGGCCGGTGATCATCTCCGAATGGGCCTACCCGGACAGCTACGTGCCCACCGACAGACACTGGGGCGCCACCTGGGGCAACCACCCCGTCGACGGCTACCCACAGACGCCGCAGGGCCAGGCCAACCTCGTGCGCGACTTGCTGGCGTGGGGTCGCCGGTCGCCCGCGCTGGCCGGCGTGTTCTACTGGAGCCCAATGCTCAACACCGACGAGGGACTGTGGGGCTGGGTTTGGTTCTCTCTATTCGATCTCGAGGGCAAGGCCAAGCCGGCCGTCGATTCGCTGCGCTACGGGGCGGCGGGTCTTAGGCCATGAACGCACGGTCGATCACACCGTAAAGGGTTGCCATGAAGATTCGAGTCCGGGCTGTACTGTTCGACGTCGACGATACGCTCTTCGATCGAGAGGGGGCACAACAAGGCATCCTGAACCTCATTCTGCAAGAGCTGCCCGACGTGTTCGCGGGTCTCCCAGTTGAATCGATCTCCCGGGCGTTCGACGAGTCAGACAGCATCGCGCTGCGCGAGTATGACGCGGGCGTCCTGGCCGAGGACTTCCGCACCAGGAGGAGCAGATTGTTTCTGGGCCTTCTGGGTCTGGATGAGAAACACGCACACACCGTCACCGCCTTGTACGTCCGCCAGTACCCGACGATCGATGCCCCCGTCGCCGGTGCCGTGTCGGTCGTTCGGCGATTGGCCGATGCCTTTCCGCTCGGCGTGGTGTCGAACGCACTCCCGGACGTGCAGTATACCAAGCTCGCCACCTTGGGCGTTCGCCATTTGTTCCGCTGCATCGTCCTGTCCGGCGAACTGAAGATAGCCAAGCCCGACCCGCGGATCTTCCTGCGCGCCGCCGATCTGCTGGGCACCGCGCCGGAGGAATGTCTCTACGTCGGCGATTCGTATGAAAACGATGTGGTAGGCGCCAACCGTGCCGGAATGCACGCATGTTGGTTCAACCCACGCGCCCTGCCGGCGGCAGACATCAAGCCCGACATTCAGGTTCACACCCTCCAGGCTCTGCTTCCGCTACTCGTGTAGCAGTTCGGCAGTGCCCCACCGTCCGTGCCGCGAGCCTGTGCACCAATCGACGCCGTCGCAAGGGCCCGGCACGCAGCACCTTGCCCGATGTCGACGTCGCGGTTACCAATGGCTGACCTGTTTGGCGAGGATTGCCTATGAGAATCGCTCTGGCTCAGATGTACTGCCCGTGGGGCGACGTGGCGGCAAACCTGCGGCGAATGACCGCCCACGTTCGCCGCGCCGCTGCCAAACACGCAGACCTGGTCGTCTTTCCCGAATGCTCGGCACACGGCATGTGGAAGGACCACATGGTCCGCCTGGCGGCCGAGGCAGCCGACGGACCGATCGTCCAGCGGATGCAGCGATGCGCTCGCAGGCATCGCATTGCGGTGGGCTTCGGCTTGGCCGAGAAGACGGCGTCGAAGCCGTTCAACAGCTACGTTCTGATCGGCCCCGATGGTCGCACCCTTGGCGTCTACAGGAAGAACGTCGTAACGCCGCTGGAACTTGATTTCTTCCGCCGCGACTCGCGCAGACCAATCTTCAAACTTGGCCGCCTGCGCGTCGGTATCGCGATCTGCGCCGATTGCTGTCACTGCGAGCTGCTGGCTAACTACGCCCGGCGAGGCGTCGACCTGGTATTGATGCCGCACGCGTGGGATGCCGATCCGATTCTCAAAGGCGGCAAGATCGCGTCATTCCGCAGCACCAAACACATGGTCGACACCTATGCTCGAGGCCTGGTGATGCGCTATCGCACCCATAGCGAAATGTTGGACACATTCGTCAGCCGCCTTGCCCCGCTCTGCCGACAGCAGGGCCTCTACGGTGCCTTCGTCAACCAGGTGGGTCAGCCGCACCCCCTGATTCCCTTCGTCGGGCCCTCGTTTGTGCTGGCCCCGTCCGGCAGAACTGTCGTCCGCTCGAAGAGCAAGAGAGAGACCCTCATCCTGGCCGACATCCCGGATTTGCCGCTTTAGCTCACACGGCCGGTCTGCCCACGTCCTTGTCGGCTGGCGGCCGTTGATACGAAACGTACAATACGAGGGTGATCGCTGGCGGTGTGGGCCGGAGTCCGGCGCGACTGTCTTTTTAGGATCGCCCATCCCCCGCATCCGTTGCGGGGTCAGGCAAGGAGTTCGCCGATGAGTACCGATAGTGCCCTGTCGCGTCGTGATTTCTTGCAGTCTGCCGCAGCGCTTGCGGCCGCGCTGTCAGCGGGTCGGGCCGCCCGGGCCCAGCAGACGCAGCCCGCCTCGGTCCTCATGCCCACACGCCAACTCGGCAAGACCGGCTTGAAGGTGCCGATCCTCCAAATGGGCGGCAGCTTCAGGCAGAGCCCGGTGCTGATCAAGCGGGCCCTGGAGCTGGGAGTGAACTTCTTTGATACGTCGGCCTACTACATGCGAGGCCGGGCCGAAGGCATCGTGGGCGAGGCGCTCGGTTCGCTGGCCAAACGAAAAGACTTCACGATCGTCACCAAGGGTCGTGCGAAGAAGAGTCCCGCCGAGGTGCTCGATGAGTTGGTGCCGGCCTCGCTCGAGCGGCTGAAGATGGACCATGTCGACGTGTGGTTCATCCACGGACTCAACGATCCATCGCTGCTGACCCAACCCGAGTGGAAGGACACGGCCGAGAAACTCAAGAAGTCGGGCAAGGCGCGGTTTTTCGGCTTCTCCTGTCACGGCAAGAACGTGGTGGACCTGCTCACCACAGCCGCCAAGGTGGGCTACGTCGACGTGATCATGTTCAGGCACAACTTCCGCACGTATGGCGACGCCGAGCTAAGCCAAGCCATCGATGCGGCACACAAGGCCAAAATCGGTCTGATCGCCATGAAGGCCCAGGGCGCGGTAACCGACTACCCCGAGCGGCTGAACCCGTTCGAGAAGGCGGGCCTGAGCAAACACCAAGCCGCCCTGCGGTTCGTATGGCAAGACGAGCGCATTGCCTCGATCTGCTCGGAGATGACGTCGCTGCGCATCCTCGAAGAGAACGCAGCCGCTGCTTTGTGGGCGCTTACCAAGGACGAGGCGCGGCTGCTTAAGGACTGGGCCGATCGAACGGCCGGCGCGTATTGCCCCGGCGGGTCGGGTCTGTGCCGCCGCCAGTGCGAAGCGGCCTGCGGGTCACCTGTCGCCATCGCCGACACGTTGCGGTTCCTGACCTATCACGACAGCTACGGCCGGCCGGCCCACGCCCGCCGGTTGTTCGCCGAACTGCCGGCCTGGCAACGACCCAGCCCAACCGCGGACTTGACTGCCGCGCAGCAGGCGTGTCCCTATGGTCTGCCTGTCGCAGCAATGGTTCGCGCAGCCCTTAGCCAGCTTGCCTAATAGCCGACAACGGGTGACCTCCTGCATCCACTTGTGCGATTCACACAGGCCCGCCGCTCAGTCAGCCCACCCCTCTCTTGCGACACACGAACCAGAACACCACGCCCATCCCCGCTCCGCCGAGGTGCGCAAGCGCCGACACGCTGGAGATGCTGTGGATCTGCATGTATGCGCCCATAAGTTGAAGCAGTACCCACAGAATCAGCGCGGCATAGGCGGGCATTCGAACCCATCGAAAGTAGAAGTATCGCCTGAATAGGAATCCCAACCTGGCACGTGGAAACGCCAGCGCGTAACACGCAAGCACTCCCGAGATGCCGCCGCTGGCGCCGATGCAGGGAACCGTCGATCGCGGGTCTGCGGCAATGTGCAGCAGGTCTCCGGCGACCGTGGCCGCCAGGAGTAACAGCACGAAACGCCATCGGCCAAAATAGTCCTCCACGTTGTCGCCAAAGATCAGCAGGAAGTACATGTTACTTACCAAATGGAAGAGACCGGCGTGAAGGAAGAACGACGTGATCAGCGTCAACCCGCCGTAGCGATCGATCTGGGTGGGTATCAGTCCGTAACGGTGCACCACCTTTTCCAGATCAAAAAAGGCCAGCACGCTCACGAGGCCGATCAACGCAATCAGGCCCCAGGTCATCCAAGGAAGCCGCTTGAGCGGTTCGACTTCGTATTCAAACGGCATGCCGATCGTGGCGACCAGCACCTTCCACCACTCTTCAGGCGGATCATCGGCGCCCCAGTCGCTGCCCTGGGCCTCCTTGGCCAACTGCTCCACCTTGTACATTGCCAACTGTTCCCGGCTCTTGGCAGAAAGCCCTTCGTATTCGCTTACGGGTGCAGGCAACGAGGGCAATTGCTCATACTCAGTCGCGTCGAACCAGACAAACTGGCACGCTCGGCACACGTCCAGTGTCACGTCGGGCGTCTGCGTCGAGACGACCACCTCCGTCATCGGCTTGCTGCAACATGGACATGATCGGCTGGATATGCGCTGACCTTCTCGCGCGAGACGCCAGAGCTGATTGGCGGCGTCGCGCTGAACGGACCGCCGCAGCACCGAGACATTCACCGCCCTGCCGTTGCACGAGCTGCACGCCCAGAAGAAAGCCTTGCCATGACGCGCACGGACGAGGCGGGCATTACATTGAGGACATGTGAACACAGCCGTAGTCTCGTGTCGAAGCTTAGTTGGCTGCCGCGTGGCCGTCTTGCCGGCCGCAGCACCTACGCCGATATCATACGTGTGAATACGCCCCCCAGCAAGGCAATCAGGATCAACGCGTCGATCGCGCCGCTACTCGATCAGAACCAAGCCAAAATAATGCTGCGGGGCCCGGCGAGTGCGGACCACGTCGATGGTGAATCCGTGCTTCCTGACGGTGGCGAATACGTCGATGCCGCATGCCTCCATGGCCGGTCGGGCCTTGTTGGGGTATCGACACCCTTCGTCAAACGTACACACGTCACATAGCCTGCACGGCCCGGACGCCAGCCCGAACGCTTTGTAATGCCCAGCCAGGAAGATCTGTCGCTCCAACGCGGCCGTGATCTGCCTAGCCTTGCCGCGTGGTGATTCGAACAGAACCGCGCGCTGGTACTGATCCAACATCGCCCGCGTCTCCGACGGTGTGGGCGTGTGTGGCGGACAGCACAGAGACGATCCATACCCTCCGCAGCCATACTGGCATTTCCACCGCACCCAGTGGCCCGTCTCGACGGCGGCCGGCGAAACGACTTTGGCCCCAAGCGCTCCCGTCTCCAATGCCATCTGCACCGCTGCCTTGTCCGAGACAGCACTGGACTTCTTCTTGCTGGTCTGTGTCTTGCCCATCGCACTGACTCCTGCGCGGCACGGTCGCCGCAGCACCACCGGCATGATATCATGGCCCGCGCTCGGTGTCGTCGGTGCAATCATAACCGGTCTACAGCGTTTGCGTACGGCGGCGACCTCTCAGCCGTGCAGGGCATCGCCAGTAGTTTCAACAGGGCCGTGGACGCAGCGGGCTTGCGACACGCTCTGCCGTACAGCACAGCCGGCAAATCAAAGCGAGAAAAACGGATGGCTACGTACAAAACATTCTGGGGCGAGACGCACGACAACACGTACGAGGTCGATCGGCAGGACCCGCCCTTCGACCGAATCTGCCAACTGGCCTCGCGGTACCTGGACTTCTATGCAGCCGCTTACTATACGTCCTGCGCCGACGCCTTCCGCCCCGGCGGACACCCCAGCGAGCTGTCGGGCCCGCAGCGGCTAATCCTCGAAAAGTGGAAGAGCCCCGCTCGCCTCGAAGCCGAGTGGGCCGAGGTGCAACAAGCGACGGCCAAATACAACGAGCCCGGACGCTTCGTTACGTTTCCCGGCTACGAGTGGCAGGGCGACGGCACCTGCGGCGACCACAACGTGTTCCATCGACGCGAAGGCTGGCCCATCGCCCGTGTGCCGACGTTGGATCAGCTATACGAGCAACTGCGCGGTATCGATGCACTCGCGATTCCACACCACACCGGCTACCGCGTGGGACGGCGATCGCCCGACTGGCGCCGATGCGATGAGACGCTCAGTCCGTTCGTGGAAACCTTTTCGGGTCACGGCTGCTCGGAGACCGACGAGGAATGGATCGGCCTGCGGCGCAACTCCCACATGGGCCCGGGCGCGGGCGGCGGCACCTACGAAGATGCGCTGGCGCACGGCCTGCACGTGGGTGCGATCTGTAGCACCGACAATTGGGGCGTCATGCCCGGTCGCTACGGTCGGGGGCTGATGGCCTGCCTCGCTGACGAGTTGACGCGGGAGGACTTGTGGCGGGCGTTTCGAGCCCGGCGGGTCTACGGGGTCACAGGCGACCGGATCGAAATGGACTTCACCGTCAACGGCGAACCGATGGGCAGCATCATCCGCACTTCGGGCGCGCGAAACATTCGTATCGCCGTGCGAGGCTCGGACGTTATCGACCGCATCGAACTGCTGCGCAACGGACGTGTCCTGGCCACCCACTGCCACCAGGGCACATGGTCGCTGCCGCAGCCGGGCCGGCGTTCGCGCTTCAAGCTGCGCATCGAGGTGGGTTGGGGACCGCGACCCAACGAAATGCCCGTCACCGAACACCACTGGAACGGGCGGTTGATGATCGACGGCGGCCGGTTCATCGGCTGGGAACCGTGCTGGATTTCGTTGGGCCAACAGGTGCCCATCCTCAACGGTGCGCAGACTGACTTCGCACTGACAAGCAGTACCGCAAACGTGATCGATCCGCAGCAGAACGCCAATGTCTTTGAGTTTGAAGCCGCACCCGAAGCGCCGGTCCGCCTCGACCTCAATGGCCTGGCCGAGCGAGCCGACGTGGCCGACCTGGCCCGCGGCAGCCGCATCCTCTGGTACAAGGATGAGTGTGTCAGGCTCTTGCACGAGCGTTTCGGCGTCGAGCCCGGCTCGCACGAGCGCGAAGACCCCTACTACCACATGGCCTATAAAGCCAAGATTCATCGTGCGATTCCCGAAGCGGGCTACACCGCCACGTTCGAGCTTGCCGACGACCAGCCGCTCGACCGCGAAGTCCACTACCGCGTTCGCGTCGAACAGCGCAACGGCCAGCGGGCGTGGTCGAGTCCGATCTGGGTCCGCCCCGACAGCATGGGCGCGAATCGCTCGTAAGCCCCGCCGCCGCAAAGATGTCATACCCGCAAGCGATGTGGTATCCTGCTTCGGCAAGGACGGCGGCGCCATGCGAAACCAACCCGCAGAAGCAGCGCGCCGCACGACACGCTCGGCCGTACCGGCGTGAATCGACGGCTTGCCAACGCCAGGAGTGTAGCGGATGCGGATTATTCTTTTCGACATCGACTGCCTGCGGCCCGACCATCTGGGCTGCTACGGATATGACCGTCCCACCAGTCCGACCATCGACACCATCGCCGGGCAGGGCATGTGCTTCCACAACTACTTCTGCGCCAGCTCCCCATGTCTGCCGTCGCGCATGGGATTCGTGTCGGGCCGATTCGGCATCAACAACGGGGTGATCTCCAACGTGGGGGCGGGCGCGGCCTTCCGCATCCGTACGCGAAGCTACAGCGGCCCGAATCCCGAAAACGAGATGCTCATGCGTCACCTGCGCAGCGCCGGCTGGGACACCATCAGCTTCTCCAACTTCGCCGACCGGCATAGTGCCCCGTGGTTCATGTGCGGCTGGAGTGAGTTCTACACGCCGAACCTCAAGGGCGGAGGCGAGACCGCCGACGAAGTCAACGAACCACTGCTTCGCTGGCTGAAGACCAACGCCCGGCGGGACAACTACCTTCTCCACGTGAACTACTGGGACGCCCATCGTTACTACAAGATGGACCCCTGCTGGGCCGATCCGCTCAAAAGCCATCCCGTTACCCAATCCTGGCCGGACGAGGCGACGATCGAGCAACATCAGTCAATGGAGGGCTCCTTCACGGCCTGCAGACAGTTCCCCGACGGCAAAAGCCCTGTTCGTCTCATGCCCGACGCCGTGACCGGTCGCAAAGACTTCGAGCACATGATCACCGGCTACGACGCAGCCATCCGTTACGTCGACCACCACGTCAAGGTCGTGCTTGACGAGCTCGACCGCCAGGGGGTGCTCGACGATGCGATCGTCATTTTCACCGCCGATCACGGCGACGCGTTCGGCGAGCACGGCATCTACTCGGACCACGTCTGCGCCGACGAGTGTATCCATCACATACCGCTGATCGTCCGCTGGCCCGGCCTGACGACGCCCGGCAGCCGCTGCGACGACCTGATGTATAATGTCGACTTGTCCGCCACGCTGAGCGAGTTGCTCGCCGGATCGGTGCCGAGTAAGTGGGACGGCATGTCCTTCGCGCCCCAACTGCGAAGCCGGCGCGGCCCGCAACGGGAATACGTGGTGTGGGACCACGGGCTGTACACCGTCCAACGGGCCGTTCGCACGAAGCAGCACCTGATGATCCGCACGTACCACCCCTTCGAGTACTCCTTCGAGCCGGTCGAACTGTACGACCTCGTCGAAGACCGCTTCCAGACGCGCAATCTCTCCCACGCCGAGCCCGATACCGTCAAGCGGTGTCAACGCCTGCTTGACGAATGGGCCGAGCAGCAAAGGGAACGACACGGCACGCTTGTCGACCCCGTCGAAAGCATTCTGGCCGAACGACGGGGTTGACACTTCAGACTCATGTCGAGTCTGGCGTACACGTAACATGGCGACTCACGGAAGCCAAAGCCACAAGGAGGCAACGGAAGATGGCCCAGCGAATGTCACGACTGCTTTTCGGTTTGACGATTCTTCTCTCATGTCAGACGGCTGCACATGCCGACCCGGCTGATGAGCAATCGTCGGAACCACACAAGGCCATGGTGCACCGGATCAAGGTGACCAGCGACAAGGCGCCGGACTGCTCGTCGCTCAAATCGATCGTCGAAAGCGTCACCCGTGGTTGCAAGACCAACGACGAGCGGGCCATCGCCATCTACAACTTCGTCCGCATGGCCCTCTACCACCGCGATTACCCGCGCGAGGAAGGCGGGATTGCCGCACTCAAGCTGATCAACTCGTACGGCTGGAGTCTGTGCGGCGGCCTGCACACCGTGCAGGCGGCCCTGTGGCGCGAACTCGGCTGGCCTTGGCGGTACATCGGTTGGACCAGCCCCGGGCACACCACGGTCGAAGCTCAGTACGACGGCCGCTGGCACTACCTCGACGTGTTTCTGAAGTTCTACATGTGGAAGGCAGCCGCCGATGCACCCGGCCAACGTGCGATCGCCAGTCAGGCCGACATCCGAGCCGTGCCCGCCCTGGTGACCGAAGGGCTGACGTACGACACCGCCAGGAAGGTCTGCTACCACTCCGATTGTCGGCCCGTGTCCGCCGACGGCAGCACCAACTGGCAGGCGCCGGCGTTTCTGGTCTGCGGCGATGACATGGAGGGGGTCATCAAAGGCGTCAACAACGGTCAAGATAGGGGCTCACCCACCGCGTGGAACGCCATCAAATTCGATGACCACGACTACTCAACAGACGTCAATCTCGCGCCCGGCTACTCCCTCACGCTCACCTGGGATGCGATCGAGGGCGCCCACTGGTGGAGCGGGCGAACCGAAGCGCCCTACCACAGCTGCACCGATAAGGACTACCGCAACTGTCCGGCGCTCGGGCCGGTCCTCGAGCCCTACGCTCCCAGCGGCGGCCGAAGGCGAAGCTTCGCCAACGGCAAGCTCATCTTCGCGCCCGAGCTGAAGGACGCTGCCTTCCTGACCGCGTTAGCATCGAAGCAGAACGTCAAGCTGCAAGAGGGCAAAATCGTTCCTGCCGATTCGACCAAACCTGCGTCGATCACCGTTGCCATAAGCTCACCTTACGTCATGACGCAAGCCCGCGGCCGGGCTGCCGGGGCCGACAAGGTCGAGGTCTCGGTCGACGGCGGCAAGACGTTCAAGCCGGTTTCTATAAGTGATTTCTCACAGGCCGTCGCTGGCAAGTATGCGTGCCTGGTCCGGCTCACCTTCGCTTCTGCGCTACACTCGTTGGAGCTCGAAGCCGTCGTTCAATGCAATCGATGTGCCCTGCCCTACCTCTCGCCCGGCAGCAACTCGATCGCCCTGTCCGCCCTGGACCCGCGCGAGTTGGGCGATAATCGCCTCGTCGTCACCTATGCCTACCGGCCGGGCTGGCGCGACTGCTCGTACGATCAGTTGTGCAAAGAGGGGGCGACAATCGGTTCGGCCCAGAAGGCCCACTGGGCGCCCACCCCTACTGTCGTGCAGAAGGTGTTTGCCGCCAAAGACTTGCCCGCCACGTTTCAGGTAGACGTGCCGACGCCCAAGGACAAGTACCCCGTCTATCCGCGGATGCTCTTTCTGCGTCGCGAAATCGTCGCACCGGGCGACCAGCCGCTACCTTTGCCGACCGACGCAGCCACCCCGAAGGTCGGGCCCGACGACGTGCTCAAAACGCTGCCCAATCCGTTCCTTATGGGCGCGCGACGGTAAGGGTGATCCGTCTGGCCGTTACGTGTGAGGCGAATCGTCCGGGGCCCAAGGTGTGCGATCGGGTTCGGCAACCGTCGTGCGTCAGTACGACACCATCGACTCATATCGACAGCCCGGGCAGGCGTGGTTTTCCTCGTCGTATACCGTCGGGTCGCCCTTGAACGCCTCCCAGTCCGCCATGAAGCGCGACACTTGCTGCTGATACTCATCCGCCAGATTCGGGTCGAAGAATGTGAACGGACAATACGACAGGCCGGTCTCGCTGTTGTTGATCATGATCTCGAACCGGCCGAGCCGTTCGCTCCATGTGCCCGGGTTGCCGAGGATATCGCCGGCCTCGACGCGGTCACCCGGCGACACCGTCGGGTTCAACACGTGATCGTAGCCCACCTCAAACGCCGGGTCCCGATCCGATCGTACCGCAAACTCGTAATCCTCCGTATCTTCCTGGAACGCAAACCGCGTGACCGTCCCCTCGGCTATGGCGAAGACCACAGCTTCTGGCTGAATCTTATATTCAAACGTGGGCAACTCCTTGGTGCCGCCCCCGCCTGCAGAGACGATCGCCCCGAACTCCAGAAACACCTTCTGCTCACGCTCGAGAAACACGAAGTCGCCGGCCGTGTTCGAGGCGCGATCCCACGCGCCGAACGTGACCCCCAGGTTGCTTATTACGAAGTCGTCGGTCGGCGCATCGGTCCCGTCATCCAGACAAGCCGTGAGAATAGTCCCCACGATGAACCCCACCCCGGCCAGAAGCGCGAAAGACCTGTTTCGCATCATGACCCCTCGTCCCACCCGCGGCGCGCCTGCACAGCCAGGCTTGGGCCCGTGCACACGCCGTCGCACCTGGCCCGGCACATTCCATTGTAACGTCGCCCCGATGGATTACCTCGTGCCAACTGGCTGGTAGCTGCTGACCCGGGTGTCCCCGTCGTCAGCCGGCACGGCGTCCTGCCCCTCTGGTCGTGGCTGTCTGGTGACGGTCTCTCAGAGGCGCATAGACGATGGCGTCGCTACAGCACGTTCGCCATAGCGACGCCACCGCTTTGCAGTACCTGCGTCCGTTCGACCTGGTTAACCAGGCCGCTGGGCGCCTTCGAGCCATCCGGCCAATAGCCGGTCGGCTGCACGCTTGCTACTTGGCGCCCGTCCTGAAGCTCCAGACCACGCCGGTGGTGGTCCCGCCGTCATTCACCTCGTCGATCCGCCAGTAGTGGTACGTGTTCCTGGGCAGAGTCCCGGGGGTAAACGTCGTGTCCGGCTGGTTGCCCTGGAACTCACTCGGGCCGGGGTTCGGGTTCGTGCCGAAGTACACGTCGTGGCTGTCGGCTCCGCTGCCGGCCGTCCACGAGAGGATGACGTTGCGGCTCACCTTCTTCGCGCCATCGGCCGGACTCGGATTGCTCGCCTGACCCGGCGGTGCGATGCCGTCGTTGTCCAGAATCGTGTACGTGTGAACCGTATTCGAGCCCAGCGTCGCCTTGCTCGGGTTGCTCAGCGTCACCTCGATGGTCTCATCCGGCTCGTCCTCACCGTCGTCGACGATCGTGATCACGATATCCTGCTGCGTGATGCCCGGATCGAACGTCAGCGGCGAGGCCGCGATCGTGAAGTCGTCGGGATTCACAGCCGTGCCCCCGGTGACGGCAAAGTCCACCGTCACCGTCTCGACGTAGGAGGCGCTCAGCGAGACACTCAGACTCACCGGCGTGACCGACTCATCACCGCTCGAGCTGGTCAGATCGAACGCCACCGTCGGATACACGTCGTTGTCGTTGATCGTGTAGGTGTGGACGGTGTTGGCGCCCAGCGTCGCGTTGGTCGGATTGCTCAACGTCACCTCGACGGTCTCGTCGGCCTCGACCCACCCATCATCCACCACGGTGATGACAATGTCCTGCTGCGTGACGCCCGGATCAAACGTCAACGGCGACACCGCGATCGTGAAGTCGTCCGGATCTACGGCCGTGCCGCCGGTGACCGCAAAGTCCACGGTTACCGTCTGAGTCGTCGACTGATCCAGCGACACACTCAGGTTGACGTTGGCCACGCCTTCGTCACCGCTGGAGCTGGTCAGGTCAAACTGTACTTCCGGCACGACCACATCATTGTTGTTGATCGTGTAGGTGTGGACGGTGTTGGCGCCGAGCGTCGCATTGCTGGGATTGCTCAGCGTCACCTCGATCGTCTCATTCGGCTCCACGTCACCGTCGTCCACCACCGTGATGACAACGTCCTGCTGTGTGACGCCCGGATCAAACGTCAGCGGCGAGGCCGCGATCGTAAAGTCGTCGGGACTCACAGCCGTGCCGCCCGTCACCGCAAAGTCCACCGTTACCGTCTGAGCCGACGACTCGCTTAGCGACACACTCAGGTTGACCGGCGTGACCGATTCGTCGCCATTGGAGGCCGTCAGATCGAACGCCACCGACGGCAGACCCGTGTCGTTGTCCTGAATCGTGTACGTGTGGACGGTGTTGGCACCCAGTATACCGTTGGTCGGGTTGCTCAACGTGATCTCGATGGTCTCGTCCGGCTCCACGTCACCGTCGTCCACCACCGTGATCACGATATCCTGCTGCGTGACGCCCGAATCGAACGTCAACTGCGTGCCGGCGATGGTGTAGTCGTCCGGACTGACGGCCGTCCCGCCGGTCACCGCGTAGTCCACCGTCGTGGTGTACCCGTGCGTCCGGTCCATCGAAACCGTCACGTACACCGTCGTGGCCGACTCGTCGCCCGACGAAGCCGTTATGTCAAACTGCACCACCGGCGGCGACAGGGCCGTCTCGTCGGCACCCAGATCGGGTGTCGCACTGCGGGCGTCGCCGTCGTAATCGTCGGTTACCTCCGGTAGCGACGGCGCGGCGTCCAGCGCCGGGGTGGCCTGGCTGGTCAGGTGCAGATCGCCGTTGAGCGGATCGACAAACCAGCTCGGCCAGACGGTCGGGCCCGTGATGTTGCCCGTCAACGTGTAGTCGCCCGACGCGCTTTCATCGATCTGGCCACGGATGAGGTTATACGCCACCTCCAGGTTGGTCGTCTGGCCGGCGCTGTCGTAGATCTGCACCGTCCGCCAGTAGCTGGCATCGTCGCTGTAGACGGTGTTGTGGTAGACCTTCAGGTTCGCCACGTAGCTCAGCTCCAATCCGATGCCCACGCCGCGGACGACGAAGTTGTTGCGGACGACACCACCGTTGACGTGGTTGTTGCCCGCATAGGCGTGGCTCGGCGGCGAGGCGTTACCCATGGCAATCCCGCGGTCGCAGTTGATCATCAGGTTCTGCTCCACCGTCGGGTTGGTCACGCCCTGCCACCAGAAGATCCCGCCCCGGCCGCCGCCGGTCGCACCGTGGATGTTGACCGCGGTGCAGTTGCGGACGGTCCAGTTGTGGATGCCCATCGCGTCGATGCCGCCGATGTAATCCATATCAGCATGGGCTGAGGACAGGTCCTGCGTCTGCTCCATGTAGACGTCTTCAATCAGCGTGTCCTCGTTGATGCTGTTCGGATCGCTCCCGTTGGTCGAGCCTTTGATGTAGCGCTCGCCGCAGTCGATCAGACGCAGGTTGCGGATGGCCGTGCGATCCGTATCGACCTCACCACGAACCTGGATGCCGTTCCAGAAAACGCCGGTGATCATCAGATCCTCGATGGTCACGTCATCCGAGCCGACCATCAGACCGTTCTTGGGATCTACGTCGGCGTTGATGCCCGGCCCCTGGAGAACCACGTCGCTCGGGTTGCCGGTCGCGCCGTGGATCAACACCTGACCGTTGTTCAGGTTCAGGTAGGAATCCAGCACGTACGTGCCCGCGGCGATCAAAATCTCATCGCCGGGGTTGTAATTCCGTGTGGCAGTCTCCAGTTCGCCAATGGTCGTGACGTTCCACGTCTGCGGCTGCGCCTCTGTCGTTGTCTCACTCACCACATTGGACAGACCCGACACGTTGGGCACCTCGTCGCTGGTCTTGATCGCGAAGAAGTAAGGGGTCTCCGGGTCCAGCCCGCTGACGGTCATGCTCTCGGGTGAGCCGGCCGACGACGGCGTCGGCTCGCCGCTGGCCTGTGAGGCACTGTCCCAATTGACCTCGGTAATCGTAGAGGTCGAATACCGCACGTCGTAACTGCTGGCCGTACCGGTAGTTCCGTCATCACCCGGCGCCGTCCAACTCAAATCGACGCTATTGGACTGCGGGTTGCTGGCCGCCAGATCGGTGATGTCAGCCGGCGGCGTGGTGTCCGGCGGACCCGCGTCGATCACCTTCTCCTTGATCTCCCTGATCTTCTGCACGCTCAGCCAGCACCGCAGCAGGTAACCCACCTCGCTCAGCGCCGCACCGTTGCTGGCGTACGGATCGCTGCTGGAAGTGTAGCCCCCGCCCGATGTGCTGGGGTGTACCCCGTCGCCGCTGATGAGTGTGCCGTCCCAGCTCGTGCCAGGCCGACGACGCAGACACTCCTCGTAGAGGTCGATCATCGGAAGCTTCTTGGTCTGCGCCAGGTTGCGGATCTCGACGTTGTAATTCTGCACGTCGGTCTGATCGTTCCGCTTGGGCGGAAGCGTCGACAGACAGACGATGATGTTCTGCGCCAACATCTTGTCCACGATGGCCTCGAGGTCGGCGATCATGGCCGCCGGTGTGCGGTTGCTGCTGGCGTCGTTGGTGCCCAGCATGAGCACACCCATCACGGCGTCGCTGTACTGCTTGCCGTCGGGATTGGTGAATCCCGGGGTGTACATCTCGTCCATGCTCGGCAGATCGGCGGCGCCCACCAGGTACTGATCGGTGCGAATGCCGCTCTCAGCCGTGAAGCTTCGCCCGCCGGGCTGATCGTACGCCGCCAGGTACCAGCCGTTGGCGCTGTTGTTGGTACCGTCGCCCCATACGTCCGAGTGCATCCAGTTGCAGACGGCGACGTCCTCAGCCGTCTTGCCCGAGCCGTAACGGGCCCATTGGCCAAAGGGGTTGGCGTAGGTGATCGAGTCACCCAGGTGCACCACAAACCCGGCCGTGCCCGACCAGGCGGTGTAGAGACCCTGGCAATAGTCGACCCACCCGCCGGGGCCGCTCTCCCACGCATCGTCGTAGCTGTTGGCCGTCGTGATGTCGGCGTCCTGATCGCGGACCTCGAGGTTGACCGTCAGCGTCTGCGGCGAGTTGGTCGCGCCCGGGTCGGTCACGTCGACGTATCCGGTGTGCATACCCCGCGACAGACCGGCGTGGTCGATCACCACGTTGAACGCATCGCCGTCGCTGCCACTCGCACTGGTCAGGCTCATCCACGTCTCGTCGGGGTTCTCAGCCGCGGTCCAGCTCAACGTGCCCAGCCCGACGTTGTTGACGGTTACCGGGATCGGCGCCGGGGCCGGATCGACCGGCGCCAGACTCACGTCGAGCGTGTCGGGCACCAGTTCGATCACCGGGTCGGCTGACGGCAGCACCGTAACATTGACCGCGACCACTTGCGGGCTGTTGTTCGCGCTGGCGTCGGCCACCTCCACCGAGCTGCTGTAGTCGCCCGGCGAGAGCCCGGTCACGTCAATCAGCACGTTGAACGAGTCACCATGACCGCCCGAGGGGTTCTGGAGACTCATCCACGTCACATTCGGATTCTCGGTGGCCGTCCACGCGAGCGTGCCCGTGCCCGCGTTGGTGACCGTCACCGCTTGAGGTGGCGCCACCGGGTCGGTCAGTGAAACGTTCAGGTCGATCAAGTACGTATCCAGCGTAATCCACGGCGCCGTCTGGGGCGGCTGATCGATCGACACGCGGACGTTCGCCTGCTGGCCCCATTGGTCGCCGTAGAAGATGTTCACATAACCGTCGGTCTTCTGAGCCCCGACGAAGAACCCGTCGGAGCTGGGGTTGTCCAGGTACGACCGGATCAACGACTCGGGCACGTCGACCACGACGTTCCAGCAGGCCACAGGCAGGCCCGTATCCCAAACGGCCTCCCAACTGGCGCTGTCGACGATCACCGAATCGCCATTGGCCGCGCCGGCGTTGACCGCCGCCACGAAGTTGGCGTAGGTGCTGCCGTCGTACATCCAGCTGCCGCTGCCGGCGTTCTGCACGTGCGAGCTGCCCCACACCAGCGTGTCCTGGTCGATGTCGACCGCGACAACAACCGGGTCCAGGTCTACCGGAATCGGATCGCTCACCCAGCTCACCTGCGAAACGATCACCTTAGCGTCCCAGCCCCCGTACGTGCCCAGGGTGTTGCTGATCGCCGTCTGCAAGTCGGTGTGGCTGAATTCGCCCAACGTGCCGTCAGCGTTGGAGTTGGGCCAGTTCGTGATCCAGCAATACGTGGCCGAGATATTGGTGCCGCCTCGCCAGCCGGACGAATGATCGGTCACGTGCTGCACGATGACCGCCTGGGCGGGCACCGTAACAGCCACCAATAGACAAACTGCAAGCATGCCTCTCATCGCGTGGTCTCCTTTACGTTAACGAACACCAGTTGCACCTATCGCTCCGCTCACATCATGAGCCTTGCGTTGACAATTCGGATTCATGGATTTGCCATAGGCCATACACCCTCCCGTTTGGGTTCGTTCTGCCGACTGCCTATCCACCCTGAGGTTCGGCCCGTCACCAGCCGGCAATCGATCCCCCGCAACGCTCGACAGGACCGGCGATCTGCCCTCAACCCGCGGTCCTCGTCGAATGCCGGTCCCTGATGAAAAGTGACGGGTGTCATATGGCGCATCCGATTCACGAGAGTCGGTCAACGGCGCCGGACGCTCTTCCGCGAGCCCTGTGCGGCACGTTGGTCACTGTCTGCTTCGGCATCCACATAGATGAAATGACGCCGCCACGGGTCTTGGCCGTGACATGTCCTGCCGGCACCGAAACACTGGTAAAAACGTACGACAGCAGAAAAATGACCCGCTTCCGTAGCGTTCCTGATGGGCTCGAAAGCCCGAACACATACAAGCGGCATGCGAAGAGCGACCGCGACTACATATAACCCGTACAGATCGGCAGTCAAGCAAAAACCGCGAACTGGTTTGACACGCCCCGCCCGCCTTCACGCCCCGCCGCCGCCCCACCTCCCGGCGCGAAGTGGTCCCTGCCTAACTCCTTTGTGGGAGAGGACTTGCAATCGGACGTATCTCTGCTGCTCTACGCCTGCGCGATCGCTTGGCGTGGCCTCGATGCGGCGAGCCCTTGGGTGCCCAGTCGAGGGAACATCATCGGGCGGCCAGCCACGTTGAAACGACTCGTAAAACGTTTATTGAGACGGTTGGGCCGGCGCGGTAGGATCCCCGTGCTGTCAAGTCTCCGACGCCTTGCAGAAAGTGAAGATCGATGCCCAGGCCTGCCGTCTACAAGGAACTGGCCGAGAGGATTCGTACGGTGCTGGATCCCTACGAGGACTCGTGGGAGATTCCGTCGGTCCGCAGTCTGGCGAGGCAGTACAGTACGTCGGTCAACACCGTCCTGCGCGCACTGGAAGTGCTGACCGAACAGGGCCAGGTGCTTCGGCGAGGCGTGGGGCGACGGTACGTTCGCCACAGGCCGGCGGAGACGGCGAGTTTCTGCAAACCGTATCCGGCCGTCGTGCTGATCGCACCGGTCACGATCAAACTGGGGTCGCAGGATTATCTGGATCTGTTGCTGGGCGGCTTCGTCAGCGTGCTGGTCCGGCACGTACCCGTCACGATCTCGCGGCTGGCCAGGAACTTCTCGGTCAGGCCGATTCCCGGCGGAGTGACTGTCGGGCCTTCCACCTTCCGGGCAAGCGCGGTGGCGCTTCATTCCGGCGCGCCGAATGTGCTGCTGGCCGAGCTGGTCGCAAGCGGCGCCGTCGTGATGACGCTTGACAGCCTGTCGAGCGTGGAGGGCGTGGACTGTGTGGCGGTCGACTGCGAGAGGGAGGCCGACGTTGCCGCCCAATATCTGCACAGGCTGGGACACCGCCATATCGGCTACATCGCGGAGCGATGGTATGGCCCGCCGCCGCACTGGACCGAACGCGTGGACCCCGATTGCAAGCGATTCGAACGGGCCCTGCTTGCCGCCAAGCAGCGGCTGGGGCTCACCGCGTCGGATAGGTACCACGCCGTGTGCGAGATCGATCCGGGCCGAACGGAAGAGCCGGCCCAGGCGGTGGCAGCTCGGCTTTGGCGATTGGACCCCCCTCCGACGGCGGTCATCTGCTTCAACCGAATCGTCGCCGAGCAACTCCGTGCCGTCTTGGCACGACGCGGTCTGCGCTGCCCCGCAGACGTCAGCATCCTCACCCGAGACTTCAGCAAAGGCGAGCGCGGGTTCTTTACCACCCTGACCTCCGACCCGGATCGTATCGGCACGTCGGCGGCCGAGCACATGGTTAGCCGCCTCACCGATCGCCACGTAGCGCCCAGCCATCTACTGACCCGGTCGACATTGGTCGAGGGTCGTTCGACCGGCCCGGCGCCGCGGTGAGTACCCCCTATACCTGTCCCGAGGACATCAGCTCCACGGTTGGTGTGAGCAGTCACCTCCTCATACGTTTGCGCGGTTACCTCTCTGGCAGCGCCGTATGTGTGGCCCTACACTGGATGCGCCGGCATGCCGGCGAGCGGCTAGAGAGACTGGTTCTGTTGTGGATTGTGGTTGCTTATGTCATGGACGGCGAAAGATAGATCGATCGTTCGCGACCTGGCCCGGCGGGTGGGCCAGGTGGCAGCTCTGCCCGAGCAGACCGAGAAGGCCGAGTTGTGGCGGCGGCACAATCGGCTCGACTCACCCAGGCCCCTGGTGCTGATCTTCCCCGAGGGTTCGTGGCGCGAGGTGATCGAGCCTGAGGATTTGCAGACGTCCGACCCGACCTGCCGGGCGCACGAAATGGATCTGCGCCGCCGACTTTACTATCACGAGCATCTCAGGGACGACAACGTGGTCACCGACGTGGTTCGCTCGCCCATCGTGGTTCGCAGCACCGGCTATAGCGTTGAGGCCGACGTGGTGCGGCCCGAGGATCCGACCGGCACAGCGCGCTTCGAGCCGGTGATCAAGACCGAAGACGACTTTGCCGCCAAGGTCCGTCGGCCCGAGATCAGCGTCGACTGGATCGAGACCGACCGGCTCTATCAGCAGAACTGCGAGCTGTTCGACGGCATCCTGCGCGTCGAGAAGCACCCCCGCCCGCGCCCGGGCTCGTTCAGCATGATCGACACCTTCTCGCAGTGGCGCGGGCTAAATCAGCTCATGCTCGATATGGTCGATCGGCCCGAGTGGCTGGATCGGTGCCTTCAGTTTCTGACCGACTGCGAGCTCAATGCCCTCGACGTGCTCGAACGCGAAGGCGCGCTGACGCTCAACAACCGCGACGACTACGTCGGTTCGGGCGGCGTGGGTTACAGCGACGAGCTGCCGCAGCCTGACTTCGACGGGCGCTGCGTGCGGACCATCGACCTGTGGGGCTTCGCCACCACGCAGATCTTCTCGGAGGTCTCGCCGGCCATGCACGAGCAGTTTGCCCTGCGCTACGAGATGCAGTTCCTCTCGCGCTTCGGGCTGAACTGCTATGGCTGCTGCGAGCCGCTGCACCTGAAGATGAACGATGTGAGCAACATCCCGCGGCTTCGACGCATCTCGATGAGCCCGTGGGTGGATATGGATCGAGCGGCCGAGCTGCTGGGCGATCGCTACATCTTCTCGCGCAAGCCCAATCCGGCGCTGTTGGCGGCGCCCACGTGGAACACCGACGCGGTCCGCCGATCGCTTCGCAACGACCTGGAGCGAACCCGTGGCTGCGTGGTCGAGCTGATCATGAAGGACACGCACACCGTCGCGCATCAGCCGCAGCGTCTGGCTGACTGGGTGCGCATCGCCAAAGAAGAGGTCGACCGCTTCGCGGGGTGAGTGCACCGCAACACGGAGAAGAGAACATGCCCGCGCTCGCGCTTGGGCATGCCACCTGCCGCCAAAGAAGAGGTCGATCGATTTGCAGGGTGAGTGCGCCGCAACGCACGAGAAGTTATGCCCGCTTCCGGCGCGCTACAGAGCACTGGCGGACGAGCCGCCAGTGGCACCCACCTTTGTGCAGTGGCACCCCTGAATGGCACCCGCCGTCAGAGCTGATAGATCGCAGGCCGGCGGGCGGGAACCATCACGTCGGGCCGGTCGGCCAGGTCGACGTCGTGCACGAGCACGTCGGGAACGTTGCTCTGGAGCTTGGCCGCCAACTCACCGCGCGGACCCGTCACCAGCGACACCTGCGGATGGGCGAAACAGATGTACAGCTCGTTCTCGTAGCTTCGCGTTCGCATCCACCACTCGTTGTCCAGGTGCCACATGCCGTAGGTAGGGTTCATGATGATCTCGGCGCCGCGAACTTTGAGCGTGCGGGCTGTCTCGGGCCAGCGGCGATCGGCGCAGATCATGATGCCGATTCGCCCCAGCTTCGTCTCCCATACGTCGAGCCGGCGGCCGGGCAGGTAGCGCCGGTCGTGATCGAGCAGGTGCGTTTTGCGGTAGCAGCCCAGCAGTTTGCCCGCATCGTCGATCAGCGCGGCTGAGTTGTAGCTGCCGTTCTTGGCCAGCTCGGCAAAGCCGAACACCACGTGGATGCCCAGCTCGCCTGCCAGGTCGCGGGCCTTGCGGACGTAGCCCTGGCCGCGCGGCCGCTGGCTGATCTGCCGCAGGCGTGCCTTGGTGAACCGCTTCTTGTCCGGCGCGACGTAGCCGTCCAGGAAGCACTCGGGCGTGCAGACGATCTGCGCGCCGCGCCGGGCGGCCTCACGCGCCAATTGCTCAAAGCATCGCCAGTTGCCCGCCAGGTCCCACCTGACCGGCACGGCCTTGATCAGCCCGACCCGAACGATGTGTTTCTTGCGTACCATGCGTGGTACTCCGGTTGCTGACATCATGTGGCCTTCCGCTAACGATAGTAACAGCGTTGCGTCCGGCAAGTCACCTCGGACTTGAATGATCTTACGGGCACGCGTAGCATGTTCGTTTCCCTTGTCGGCAGAGGGCGACTGAAGGACACAAGGAGACGTCAGCCGTGAGCACCGGCAAGAAGCAGCACAAATCGGCCGTCGACCTGCCGCGGATCGAGCGGGCGGTCCGTGAGATTCTGATCGCCGTCGGCGAGGACCCCAATCGCGAGGGTCTGCAGGACACGCCCACCCGCGTCGCGCGGATGTACGCCGAGATGCTGGGCGGCCTGCACCACGACCCGACCGTGCACCTTCAAAAGAGCTTCACGCAGAAGTACGACGAGATGGTCGTGCTGCGCGACATTCCCTTCTACTCGATGTGCGAGCATCACCTCTTGCCGTTCGAGGGCAAAGCCCACATCGGCTACCTGCCCGACGGCAAGGTGGTGGGCATCTCCAAGCTGGCCCGCGTGGTCGAGACCTTCGCCCGCCGCCCCCAGCTTCAGGAGCGGCTCACCACGCAGATCGCCGACCTGCTCATGACGCAGCTTCAGGCCAAGGGCGTGGCTGTCATCATGGAGGCTACGCATTCGTGCATGACCTGCCGCGGCGTCCGCAAGCCTGGTAGCGAGATGGTGACCTCGGCCATCCGCGGGCTGATCCGCAGCAACCAGGCCACCCGCAACGAAATGCTCAGCCTGCTGCGTCGATAGTCCCGCTGCGTGGACAATACCCCACCCGTTGCGTCGCAAAAGTGGAGCACCCGTACGCAAAGTCGGGCGGCATGCCCCAAGCCCGCTGCGGGCGCGGGCATGTGGATACACCGAGTCACCTGTCGCATTCCCAGGTGTGTTTTGCTGGTGCCCCGCCCCGTGCCGGGGTGGGGGACGGACTGATTCGCCAAACGTCGCTCACCCAGGCAACCCCACCATCCTCGCTCTCGATCCATCTGCCTATTTCCCACCCTTGCCGACGCAACGCCGGGCCATCCGCCCACGATTGCGCCTCCAAAGCACCACACCCGCTATGCGTCTCTCTGCATCAGAACATGAGTTTCGCTTTGGCCGGTCGGTACGAATCCCAGGCTCTGGAAGAAGGCCTGTGCGCGTGGGTTCACCTTCAGTACGCCGAGACGAACCGGCAAGCCCAGCTGTCGCGCTTCGGCCATGACCAGCGCAATGCACTCACGGCCGATGCCCTTGCCCTGATGCTCCGGCAAGACAAACAACTGATTCACTTTGACGCAGTCAGGCGTCACGACCAGCGCCATGATCCCCGCGTCTGTACCAGCCAGATGGATGACCCGGAAGTCCTGCGCCTCGAATCGCTGTTCGTGAAGGCGCCGTTGCTGGTCTTCATCCCACCCCCAGACCTGCTGGACATACTCCCTGAACGCAGCCCTCTTCGCGCGGTAGGCGAACTCGCTATCGTCTGGGCCGGCCTTTCTCAGCGTGACACTATCCATGGGCTCATAGCGTCGCAGACCAGGCGCGGCTGTAACCCGTCCCCTGCATCCGGCCTGGTCGTCTGCACCTCATCCCGGCCCTGGCTTCCGCGCCACCGCAACCATATGCGGACTGTGCACCGGATCGTGCTCCATTATGCGCGCGATCTCGAGAATGGCTTCGCGCCGGGCCTCGTCGTTCCAAGCTTCTGCCAACTCGGGAACCATCCATCCCGGCCCCTCGACGCCAAGCGTGGCTTCGTGCCGGAACCCCGCTTCCTCGATCTCGGACTTCAACACGTCCGGATGGTGAAAGAACGATGTCACAAAGAGTTCTCGGTTCTCCGGACACGTGTGTTGTCCTGTCGCGATCTCCTCTCGAATCATCTCCATGTAGGCAGCATCCCAAACCCATCCCTTGATCAGGCCCACGATAGTGGATGCGTACGAGGTGATGGCCACGGCAAGGAGGAGCCCGTCGGGCCTCAGCACCCGCCGGGCTTCGGTCAACGCGAGCAGGCGGTCGGATGCCTCGGTGAGGTGATACATCGGGCCATGCAGCAGGACGGCATCGACACTCGCGTCCGGCAGGTCCAACTGTCGTGCGTCACCGACTTTGATCGAACTGATTGGGTGTGACGGCTGCCGGTCCGACGCCTGTTGTGCCTGTTGCACGTGCAGCGTGATCGGGTCGACAAGGTGGACCTCATACCCCTGCCTCGCCAGCCAGCACGCATAGACGCCGGGACCTCCCCCAATATCCGCCACCACAGCCGGCGCACGGGGTAAGAAGCGAGCAAGTATCTCCTGCATTCGCGCCAGCTCGATGCAGCCGAGCCCCTGAAAAAGCCGCCCCGCTTCCTTACCGGCGCTGTAGAACTCGACAATCTCTTTCTCTATCGACATCACAGCCCCGCTTGTGCGCCCCGCCTCCGCAGGGAACACGTTACTATCCTAGAGAATCGTCTATCGCAGGTCCAGAGCGGTTCGAGTCCACTCGCCGCCGGCTTCGTGTGCCCCGCCGCAGCCCTCGGGTGCAAAGGGTCAAACTGCCAGCTATTCGTCGTGTGCCACTGCTCCTCGAGCAGTGTCTTTTCTTCGGGTCAGCCGAACGGATCATCCATCCGCAACGGCACATCCGACTCACCGACCCAGAAGCGGGCGCTCGACCACGGCCAGTCGGACGGGACCTGCACTAGCCCGCGACGGACCGGGTTGGCGTGGATGTAGTCAACGATGGGCGGGACGGTCTTGTCGCGAAACACGTTGTGGTCGAACCCGCCGCCGGGCTGCCAAAAGCGGAAGACCTGCCGTGACGGGTACGCCACCGTCAAACGTTCGATCCAGCGGCGCTCGCCTCGCTCAGCCAACCACTGGCGAGCGGCCTTGGCCACCGGCCGCTTGAGGGCAACCAGAATGCGTTTCATTTCGTAGTCGGAACGGCGAGGGTGCAGCAATACATGTACGTGCTCCGGCATGATGACGTATGCCCAGAGCGCGACGTCAAGATTATTGCGCGTCTTTCGCAGCGCATCGATCACCCATCGGCGAGCGCGATCGCGCGCGAGTAGTGGCCAACGCCTGTAGCACGAGAACGTCAGGTAATGCGCGTGTCCAGAGTCGTTGAACGCTCGACGGGTCTTACGTATGGGCGCTTCCATGCTCTCCACCCAAGCACTGCTTGAAAGCAGTGGCACACGTCATCTCGACGGAGATCGTGATTATGAACCATCGCAAACCGTGCGGCAAGGACTTTGCGATACACGCAGGGCAGGAAGCGACCCCTCGAACTGCCGGCTGTTTTTCGTACCTCGCCACGACACCATACAAACAAAGCGGCCCACCCACATCCGGATGGGCCGCTTGAATTGCTCAACACTTCGCTCAGTCGCCGTTCGAATCACACCGTCGCGTCGGCCGGCAGGTCGCCCTTGCCGTCCGCCAGCGCCGCCTGGGCAGCCGCCAAGCGCGCCACCGGCACGCGATACGGACTGCAACTCACGTAGTCCATGCCCACCTGGTGGCAGAACGCCACCGACTGCGGATCGCCGCCGTGCTCGCCGCAGATGCCGACCTTCAGATTGCCACGAGCGCCGCGGCCCTTCTCGATGCCCATCTGCACCAGCAGGCCCACGCCGGTCTGATCGAGCGACTGGAACGGATCGCGATCGTAAATCTCCTGCTGCACGTAATCGCCCAGAAACTTGCCCGCGTCGTCGCGGCTGAAGCCGCAGGTCATCTGCGTCAGGTCGTTCGTGCCGAAGCTGAAGAACTCGGCCGAGCTCGCCACCTCGTCGGCCGTCAGCGCCGCGCGAGGCACCTCGATCATCGTGCCGATCAGATACGCCACCTTGTCGTCGCGCCGCTTGAACACCTCGTCGATGACCTGCTTGGCCGAGTCGGCGCAGATCTCGAACTCCTTGGCCGTGCCGATCAGCGGAATCATGATCTCCGGCTCGACCTTGACGCCCTTCTTCTTGCAGTTCAGCGCGGCTTCGATGATGGCCCGCACCTGCATCTGGTAAATCTCGGGATAGCTGATCGCCAGACGACAACCGCGATGCCCCAACATCGGGTTGAACTCGTGCAGCGACTCGACCATCGCCTTAACCTCGGCCGCCTTGATCTTCAGCACCCGCG